>JAEDGC010000012.1 GCA_016297695.1 Bacilli bacterium | reverse complement strand
AATAATAATTAATTACAAAAATATAATTAATAATAAATTAAAAAATATTAAATAATTAAATTAATTAAATAAAAATATAAAAAAAGGTTCTAAAAAAACTTGTCTTTAATAATATTAAATAAAAATTAATTTTAAAGGAGTTTTTTATATGAATAATAAAAAGATAATAATGTATGTGAGTATAGTTGTTTTAATTTTAATAGTTCTAGGAGTAGGATTCTTGATATATAAAAAAAACAAACAAAATAAAAATGAGACTCAAGAATATATACCACAAGAAGAAATTACAGACGAGCAATTGAGGCAGACCGTAGTTACTTTATATTTTCTTAATATAGAAACAGGGGAACTAATGCCAGAAGCGAGAAAACTTGATGCAAAGGAATTGGTAAAGGAACCCTATAAAATATTAATAGAATTATTAATGCAAGGACCTAAAAACGAAAAAATGATTAAACTTATTCCAAATGGGACTAGATTAAATGGAATAGAAATAAAAAATGATTGCTTGTATATTGATTTTTCTAATGAAATGATTAATGAACAAAAACTTGGAAAAGAACAAGAGGAACTAATAATTAAATCAATAGTAAATACTGTTACAGAATTAAAAGAAATTAATTCTGTTAGAATATTAATAGATGGAAAAGAAAATCAAAAGTTTCCAGATGGAGGTGTCAATTTTAAAGAATCGTTTATGAGATAATTATTTAAAAAATTTATATATTTGAACTGACTTTATAGCCTTATCTAGATTGCACAAAAAATATTCTACTTCTTTAATAGAACGAATTGTGCAATCTTTTTTCTTTTTAAAATTAAATTTTTCTTTCTTTTTTTCTAAACGTCTATCCTCCAAACCTATTCTCCTTGCAATTTATATAAAAATATTATAATATATAATATATGAAAAAAATAAATTATTGTTGACGGAGAAAAAATGAAAATAACTTTAGAAAAAGATGAAAGAATTGATGATTTAGAATATAAAGGTTTAAAAATAATTCAAAATAAAAATTGGTTTTGTTTTGGAGTAGATAGTGTTCTATTATCAGATTTTGCAAAAGAAATAAAAGATAATAGTACTGTTTTAGATCTGGGAAGTGGAACTGGAATAATAAGTATTTTATTATCTAAAAAAATTAATGCAAAAAAAATAATAGGTGTAGAAATACAAAAAGAAGTATATGAAATGTCTAAAAAATCTATTCTATTAAATGATTTGAAAAATGTAGAATTTATAAATGAAGATATAAAAAAATTAAATAAAATTATAAAAAAAGGATGTTGTGATGCGATTGTTACAAATCCACCATACATGAAAAATAATTCTGGAATAAAAAATGAAAATGAATATAAATTAATATCTAGGCATGAGGTTAAGTGTAATATAGAAGATATAATAAAAACATCAAGTGAATTATTAAAAAGTAATGGAGAATTATATATGGTTCATAGACCAGATAGACTTGTAGGAATAATAGAAACTTTAAGAAAATATAAAATAGAGCCTAAAAAAATTAGATTTGTTTATTCTAGAGAAGGCGAAAATAGTAATCTAGTTTTAATAAAAGGGGTAAAGAATTCAGGAGAGTTTCTAAGGGTGGAAAAGCCTTTGTATATCTATGATAAAGAAAATAAATATACACAAGAAGTGCTGGAAATATATAACAAAAAATAAAGGAGAAAAAAATGAGAGGAAAACTATATTTAGTAGCGACACCAATAGGAAATTTAGATGATATAACATTAAGAGCTATTAATATTTTAAAGGAAGTAGATTTAATTGCTGCAGAAGATACTAGACACACATTAAAATTATTAAATCATTTAAAAATATCAAAGCCATTAACTAGTTATTACAAACAAAATGAAAATATAAAAAAAGAGGTATTAATTAATAAAATTTTAGAAGGACAGAATGTAGCTGTGGTTACAGATGCAGGAACACCACGGAATTTCTGATCCAGGAGAAGTAATAGTAAGAGCTGCTATAGAAAATAATATAGAAATTATTCCAATACCAGGAGCTTGTGCGGCAATAAATGCATTAATTTCTTCTGGAATGAAAACAAATGAATTTATTTTTATTGGATTTTTACCGGTAAATACAAAAGAAAAAAAGGAAAAGTTAGCAGAAATAAAAAAATATACTCAAACAATAATATTATATGAAGCACCACATAAATTATTAAATACTTTAAGAACAATACTAGAAGAAGTCGGAGATAGGAATATATGTTTAGCGAGAGAAATTACAAAAATACATGAAGAATACATAAGAGGAAAAATATCTGAAGTATTAGAAGAAATTAAAGAACCTAAAGGAGAATATGTTTTAATATTAGAAGGGAATGATAAAAATGAAAAAGAAGAAAAAAAAGAGATATTAAAGGGATTATCGTTAGAAGAGCATTTTGAATATTACAAAAAACAAGGATTAGATAAAAAAGAAATTATAAAAAAAATTTCAAAAGATAGAAATATAAATAGAAATGAAATATATCAATATTTTTTAAAAGAATAAGAAGTTCATATAATGAACTTCTTATTCTGCTTTTGCCTTACCAATTTTTTCTGCGCATTTTTCGCAAATCAATTTTCCTTGGTAATCAATTAATTTTTTCGAGCTTCCACAGAAAATACAGTTTGGTTCATATTTTTTTAATATAATTGAAGAACCATCAACATATATTTCCATAGGATCTTTTTCTGTAATACCAAATTTATTTCTAAGCTCAATTGGTATTACAACTCTTCCCAATTCATCCACTCTTCTTATTATTCCTGTTGATTTCATAATTTGCCTTCCCCCCTTAATTTTACATTTTTCGACAAATCGACTTTAATAAATAATATCATAAAAAAAAGTAAACGTCAATAAAAAATCTTCCTTTTTTTGGAAATTTATAAAAAATCCAAAATTTTTTATAAAGAATATTACTTCTTTAATATGAATAAATATAAAAAAAGGAAGTGTAATTATGCTAAATATAATTTGGCCTTTATTCTTAATAGTTTCTTTTATTTATGGAATTTTAAATGGAAGATTAGAAGAAATAAATACAGCAGTTTTTGAAGGGACAAAATCCGCTGTAGAGCTAAGTATTTCTTTACTTGGAACGATGTGTTTATGGAATGGAATAATGATGATTGCTTGTAAAACAAGCATAGTAAAAAAATTAACAAAAATACTTTCTCCGATAATGAAAAAGCTATTTCCTGATATAAAAAAGGAAGATAAAGTTCATGAAGAAATATCAATGAATATAATTGCAAATATAATGGGATTGGGAAATGCAGCAACTCCATTAGGGTTAAAAGCCATGCAATCAATGCAAAGAGAAAACAAAAACAAAAAAACTCTATCAAATTCGATGGCAATGTTGATTGTTTTGAATACAGCATCAATTCAAATCATACCAACAACAGTGATTGCAATAAGAAGTTCCTTAAAGTCAAATAATCCAACAAGGATGATAGTTCCTGTTTGGATTGCGACAATTTGTGCAGCAGTAGCAGCAATTGGCTCGGCTAAAATATTAATGAAAAAATTTTAAGGAGAAAAAATGAAAATAATAAATTATATTTCTAATTTGGCAATACCATTTACTATATTATTAATAGTAACTATTGGACTTATAGAGAAAAAAAGTGTATTCGATATTTTTTTAAAGGGAGCAAAAGAAGGATTAGAAATAGTAATAAATATTTTTCCTACATTAATAGGATTATTTGTTGCAATAAGTGCATTAAGATATTCAGGAGTATTAGATTTTATAATAAAATTAATATCACCACTAATTAATATGCTACATATTCCAGTAGAGATAATGCCACTTGCAATATTAAGACCAATTTCACGGCAGTGCATCTGTAGCAATAGGAACAGATATAATGAATAAATATGGAGTTGATAGTAAAATACGGATTAATTGCATCAACAATTATGGGATCAACAGAAACTACGTTATATACAATCGCATTATATACAAGTGCAGTTGGAGTTAAAAAAACAAGATTTATTCTTGTAGCCGCATTAATTGGAGATATAATAGGAATGTTGGTTTCTGTAGCAATTTGGAATATTATGTCGTAAAGTTTTTGTTGACAATTTTTGGAAAACATAGTAACATATTAGCAGTTGAAAAACTAGATTTTATTCAAGGTGAAAAGAATGATTTTTAAATTCTTATTATTTTTTTCTTTATTTTTTACTGTCAGAAAAATTCTAATAAAAATTTTCACAAAAAAAGTATTAAAGAAAATAAAAAACTAATTAAAATGTTTTTAATGTTGTAGGAAAAAAATCTAATTATTTAGATAGCCCCAAAATAATTAAATATAAAATTTTTTTCCTACATCCCCCCAAAAATTAGCTAACCTCAAAAAAATCACTAGGTTCATTACGAGGTGCTACATATATAGGAAAAGTTTTATTTGTTTTAATCTCATCTAAAACAGTTTGCTTAGCGAGTTCAGGAAAATTATTTTCTTTGCTTAAATGTATAAGTAAAGCTTTTTCCAACCCAGAATCTATTAATTTAGATATAGTTTTACCAGCCAAAGTATTTGACAAATGACCAGTTGAACTAGAAATTCTTTGCTTTAAGTAATATGGATAATGAGAATATTGTAATACATTTGGGTCATAATTAGACTCTAGAAGTATGCAATTACTATTTTTTAAGCAATTAAAAACAGAGGCATTAATATTACCTAAATCTGTTGCAATACTAATTTTTTTTCCATCTCCAAATATATTAAAACCACAAGGAGCTGCTGCATCATGAGGAGTAGAAAAAGGAAAAACTTTCAAGTCGTTAATATTAAAACTTTCTCCAATGGAAAACAATTTATGGTTTTTTAACGAAATATTTTCACTTACTTGTGGCATAGCTTCCCAAGTTTCTTTATTTGCATATACAGGAATATTATATTTTTTAGAAATGTTTCCTATTCCTTTTATATGATCAATATGTTCATGTGTTACAAGTATTGCATTAATAGTATTTAAATCTATATTAAGTTCTCCGAAGAGCTGTTTCTATTTTTCTTGCACTTACTCCAATATCAATTAATATATTGGTAGAGTCACTTTTTATGAAAAAACTATTTCCACTGCTTCCACTAAATAAACTACAAAATTTTAACATTTACTTCATCCTTTGCTTATTCTATAACTCTTTCTATATTAGCTCCAAGTTTTCTAAATTTACCTTCTATATTTTCATAACCTCTATCGATATGACCAAGGTTATATATTTCTGTTTTTCCTTCTGCAATAATTCCTGCAATTATTAAAGCAGCACCTGCACGTAAATCTGTTGAATATACAGAAGCACCATATAATTTTTCTACACCTTCAAAAATTGCAGATTTTCCTTGAGAAGTTATTTGAGCTCCCATTTTATTTAACTCATTTGCATATTGGAATCTTGATTCCCAAATACTTTCATTAATGATGCTTGTTCCATTAGCAGTTGATAAGACAACTCCAATTTGGGCTTGTAAATCGGTAGGAAATCCTGGATAGGGAAGAGTTTTTATTATTGCTTTTGAAGGTCGATTATCACACCAAACTCTTAGAGAATCTTCTCCAGCTTCAACATTTCCACCAATTTCTAAAATTTTTGCTGTTACACATTCTAGATGCTTAGTAATACAATTTTTTATTGTTATATCGCCACGAGAAGCAACTGCTGCAAGCATAAATGTTCCTGCTTCTATCTGATCTGGAACAACAGAATAGCTTTTTCCACCAGTTAACTTTTCTACTCCGTTTATTTTAATAACGTCAGTACCAGCTCCACGAATATCTGCTCCCATTGTATTTAAGAAGTTAGCAATATCGACAACGTGTGGTTCTTTTGCCGCATTATCAATTGTAGTAGTACCTTCTGCTAAAACACTGGCAAGCATAACATTTATCGTCGCACCAACAGAAACAATATCCATATATACACTAGTTCCAACCAATTTGTCAGTTTTTGCTTTGACATTTCCACCAGCTATTTCAACATTTGCACCTAAAGCCTCAAAGCCTTTAATATGTTGGTCAATCGGTCTTGGGCCTAAATTGCATCCACCGGGAAGTCCAACTTCTATTTCTTTTTTTCTTCCAAGCATAGAACCAATTAAATAATAAGAAGCTCTAAATTTTCTTGTTAATTCAATTGGAGCTACTGTTTTTGTTATATTTCTTGTATCTATTTCAAGAGAGTTTTTATTAATCCAATTAATTTTAGCACCTAAACCTTCTAATATTTCACATGATAATTTAATATCTACTATATTAGGAACATTATTAATAACACAAACTCCATCGATTAATAATGTTGCAGGAAGTATTGCAACAGCAGAATTTTTAGCTCCACTTATATTTACTTCACCTTTTAAATGTGTAGGTCCTGTAATTACTAATTTTTCCATAACTGCTCCTTTAAATTGTTTTACTCAAAAAATTAGAGTGTATAATTAATTACACTCTAATTACTATAAGATATTATCATAAAATTAAAGGATTTACAATAAAATTTTATGATTGTGCTAATTTTATTCCTATATTTTGAAAAAATTCGACAATTTTAAATTTAAAATTAATATCAGAATTATTTTGATTTTCAGATAATAGATTGTATTCTTCATAAGATAAATTTTCTTGTAATACTTCTTTAGATTCCTCAGGAACCACACCAGAGCTAACATCTACAAAGCATAAAGGAGGAAACATTACACACCACCAGTTTTGGCCAGAAGCATTACCAATTTCTATTCTTAATGCATCATAAAAACCGGCAGGAAGAGAAATATCTCCATATTTTTTTGTAGGGAAAGCAAAGTTTCCAATTTTAACATTTACAATGTAATTAAAACCATTATCATATATTGTTTGTTGAGCAATTTCTTGAATAGTATTAATATTCTCATTTGCAAGTTCTATTACATTTTCTTTAGAGGTTGCATCTTTTGATATCTCATTAATGTATTTTAAAATATTATCTCTTACAATATATTTTAAATTTTGATCCTCCTCAGAATCACTATTTGCTATAACATGCAATCTAAAAACGCTTGATTCGATATTGCTTGATACTGCATTAACATATGAAAATGCACATATAATAGTATAAATAAATAAAAGAAATAATAAAATTAAAAATCTTTTAAAAAAAGAATTGTGTATTATTTTTTTCAAATTAAACCCTCCAAAATTAATAGAAAAATAATATAGAAATTCTATTAAATTAAAAAAATGTAAATATATTTCTATAAAAAAAGTATTAACCAAAAATAAAAAAATATACATTGTCGAATTAATGAATACGAAAATAATTGACACAAATAAAAATAAATGGTAAAATTTACCAGTAGGAAAACTTAGGGGAGGTTCAAATATGGAGAAATCTAACAGTGTTAGAAAAGTATGTGGATTTTATGTAAGTAGTGTACATTTAGTAACTATGTTATTACCATATTTAAGCAAACAAATAAAAGAACAAATAGAAGTTATCCCATTTTTAGAATTTGATTTAAGAAAAAACGTAGAAGTAATTTTATCTAAGATAGTTTTAAATGAAGAAAACAAAGAACAAATTTTAAGTATTAATTGGAAGAATACCAAAATTCAAAAATTTACAAATGTTGAGAGTAAATTAAAAAATAAAATGAAAAAAGAAAAAGAGGCAATAATATTAATAAGCGGTAGCAAAAAATATATAAAAACAGTAAATGAGATGGTAGATAGATATTTTAATAAGTATAGAAATAATAAAAAATACATAACAATAATTAATTGCTTTGAAGTAGATGAGTTTGACAACGACATTAGGGAAATATTAGATGAACATGATTTTATTATAAATACATCTGGAATAAATAAAATAGAAGATGTTTTTGAAATATACAAAGAAAAACAGGCAAATTGACATAAAATTGGAATACTGATATAATATTCACAATAAAAATTTATGAAAGGAAGATAAATATGAAAGCGAAAAATTGCAAGCGGAAAATAGACAGAAAGGCTATTGAACTTCTTGGAGTGAGCCAGAGCTATTTAAATACTCGATTTAAAGCAGAAAAAAATAGAATCGAGTATGAGTTCTGGGTAAGGAGTAACTTGGATAAGGTGGAAGCCTTTGAGAGAGAAGTTGAAATTATTGCGAGCGATTTTAAAGCTTGTAGTGTTTTTACAAAGGGAAACTGTGATGGAGGATATAAAATTTTTATCATGGTACGATTTTGATTCCTTGAAAGGAGCTGGCAGAATGCTAGCTCCTTTCTTTTGTAATAAGGGAGGTAAAAATTATTGACTAAAAATGTAAATTGATATAATATAGCATTGTTGAATTATAAAAGGAGGTTTAAAGTTGGAGACTCAATTTGAAAAAGCAAAGAAAATTTTAAAAAAATATAATCAGGAGCATTTATTAGCTTTTTATGATAAACTGTCACAAGAAGAAAAAAATAAACTGATAAACCAAATATTAAGCATAAATTTTGAACAAATAAATAAATTATATGAAAATACAAAAAAACAAGTAGAAGAAGATAAAGCAAAAATAGAACCAATAACATACATTGATAAAAATAATCTTTCAGAAGAAGAAAAAGTATATTATAAAAATTTAGGAATTAAAGAAATAAAAGAAGGAAATTTAGCTGCTGTTACAATGGCAGGAGGACAAGGGACAAGGCTTCGGACACGACGGACCAAAAGGAACATATATGTTAGGAGTAGAGCCAGATAAATCATTATTTGAAATATTATGTGATAATTTAAAAACAGCTAAAATAAATTATAATGTATATATTCCATGGTATATAATGACAAGTAGAGAAAACAATGCACAAACAATAGCATTTTTTGAAAAGAATAATTACTTTAATTATCCAAAAGAAAAAATAAAATTTTTTGTTCAAGGAGAACTACCAATGGTGAGAACGGACGGAAAAATTTTATTAAATAAAGAAGGCATAATAAAAGAAGCTGCAGATGGCCATGGTGGAATATTTGAAGCAATGTTTAAAAATGGCATAGTAGATGATATGAAAAAAAATAAAATAGAATGGATATTTGTTGGACCTGTTGATAATCCTTTAGTTAAGATGGTTGATGAAATACTTATTGGAGTTGCTGTGGACAAAAAAGTATTAGCAATAG
Organism: Bacilli bacterium; assembly: GCA_016297695.1. Taxonomy (GTDB): domain Bacteria; phylum Bacillota_I; class Bacilli_A; order RF39; family UBA660; genus RUG14121. The sequence goes on along the minus strand of JAEDGC010000012.1, from coordinate 31,895 downwards.
GAAAATCATTAGTAAAAGCAAATCCTCAAGAAAAAGTAGGAGTATTTTGCAAAAAAAATGGGCGACCAGCTGTAATAGAATATACGGAAATTAGTAAAGAAATGGCAGAAAAAAAAGATAAAGATGGCAACTTGGTATATGGAGAATCACATATTAATTGCAATATGTTTAATATAAAGGCAATAGAAGAAATAGGAAATAATAAATTGCCATATCATAGCGCTTTTAAAAAAGCTACATATATGGATGAAAAAGGAAGTATAATAGAACCAGATAAACCAAATGCATATAAATTTGAAAGTTTTATATTTGACAGTTTTCAAAAATTAGATGACATGGCAATATTAAGAGTAAAAAGAGAAGAAGAGTTTGCTCCAGTAAAAGGTAAAACAGGAGTAGACAGCGTAGAAACAGCAAGAGAATTATATAATAAATACCATTTAAAAAAATAAAAGGAGATAATTATGGAATATTTAAAAAAATATGAAGAATGGTTAAGTAGCAATGAAATTGATGAAGAAACAAAAGAAGAATTAAGAAGAATTAAAATTGATGAAACAGAAATAAAGGATAGTTTTTATAAAGACCTAGAATTTGGAACAGCTGGATTACGTGGAATAGTAGGAGCAGGAACAAATAGAATGAATAAATATACTGTAGGAAAAGCAACTCAGGGATTAGCAAATTATATTCTAAAAAATAATGGACAAAATAAAGGTGTTGCTATTGCATATGATTCAAGAAATATGTCACAAGAATTTAGTAAGCTAGCAGCATTAATATTAAATGCAAATGGAATAAAGACATATAGATTTGAATCTTTAAGACCAACACCAGAATTATCTTTTACAGTAAGAGAACTAGGATGTATTTCTGGAATAGTAATTACTGCAAGTCATAATCCACCAAAATATAATGGATATAAAGTTTATTGGGAAGATGGAGCTCAAATTTCTTTTCCAGTAGATAAAGAAATAACAGAAGAGGTAAATGCAATAGAAAAATATTCAGAAATTAAAGAAATAACGGAAGAAGAGGCTGTCCAAAAAGGTTTATATAATACAATAGGAGAAGAAATTGATAAAAAATATATTGAATATTTAAAATCAATTGCATTAAATAAAGAAATAGATAAAGAGTATGGAAAAGATATAAAAATAGTATATACACCATTGCATGGAACAGGAAAAAAGTTGGCTTTAAGAATATTAAATGAATTAGGATTTACAAATGTATATGTAGTAAAAGAACAAGCAGAACCAGATGGAAGATTTCCAACTGTGAGTTACCCAAATCCAGAAGACCCTGCAGCTTTTGAACTAGCTTTAAACCTTGCAAAAGAAGTAGATGCTGACATAGTTGTTGCAAATGACCCAGATGCAGATAGAATAGGGTTACATGTAAAGGATAGTAAAACAGGAGAATATATATTATTTAATGGAAATATGATAGGACTTACTGTTGCAGATTATTTGATAAATCAAGAAAGAGAAAAAGGGTTCTTAAATAAAAATGTTGCATTAATAAAAACGATAGTATCTTCAAACATGACAGATAGAATTTGCGAGGAAAATGGGGTTAAATTATTTGAAGTGTTAACAGGATTCAAAAATGTAGCAGCAAAAATAAGAGAATTCGAAAGAGACAATTCATATAAATGCATAATGGGATATGAAGAAAGTTATGGCTGTTTAGTAGGCGACAAGGTGAGAGATAAAGATGGAATTGCAGCATTAATGCTTCTTTCAGAATCGGCTGCACTTTATAAAAAGCAAGGATTAACTCTTTGGGATAATATGCAAAATATGTATAAAAAATATGGATATTATAAAGAAGGGCAAATTTCTATTGTTTTAGAAGGCGCAGAGGGAGCTCAAAAAATTAAAAATATGATGGAAGAAATAAGAAATAATCCACCAAAAGAAATTGGAAAATACAAAGTATTAAAATTAAGAGATTATTCAAATGGAAGAGTAAAAAATTGTATAACAGGAGAAATATGCCAAGAAGACTTACCAAAATCTAATGTATTATATTTTGAACTAGAAAATGATTTTTGGGGTTGTGTAAGACCATCAGGAACAGAACCTAAAATAAAATTATACATGGGAGTGAAGGGCAAAAATATGGAAGAAGCTACTGAACTTGTAGAAGATTTAAGTAATGGAATGAGAGGAATTTTAAAATAGAAAGAGTAAGCAATGAAGTTAATTTTAAAAATGAAATTTATAATTAATATGTAAAATGATTTAATTTATAAAGGATGGAATTATTTATTCCATCCTTTTATATTACTCCTTTTAATTGCTCCATAAATATTTGCTTTAACATTTGGAATTTTCTTTTGAAAATCCCAAATTAGGTTTTTCATATCTTCTCTTTTAGATTCTCCATCCATTGGACAGCATTTAGGCATTACTTCTATATTGTTTTTCTTTACAAAGGTTTTAATACACCTTTCTGGAGCATAAATAAGAGGCCTAATTAAAGTTATTTTAGATCTATCCATATATGATGTCGGAGCAAAAGTGTTAATGTTTCCACCATATAATAAATTTAAAAAGAAAGTTTCCAAAACATCATCCTCATTATGACCTAATGCTATTTTATTACATCCTTCTCTAATAGCTACACTATTTAATATTCCTCTTCTTAAATTTGCGCATAAAGAACAAGGATTTTTTTCATTTCTAATATCGAAAACAATTTCTTTTATATGAGTTTTTTCTTCTACATATTGAACTCCAATTTTTTCGCAAGTATTTCTTAAAAAATTACTATTAAAAAATTCAAAGCCTGGATTTATACTAATTGCAATAACTTCGAACTTTTTTGGATAAAAAATTTGCAAATTTTTTAATGCCATAAGTAAAGTTATGGAATCTTTACCACCAGATAAACCAACCGCAATTTTATCTCCATCTTCAATCATATTATAATCATCTATTGCTTTTCTAACATAACTTAAAATACGTTGCATAAAAATTACTCCTTTTAATTATAAAAATTACAATTTGATATTTATTATAATATAATATATATTCCTTGTCAAAACGTTTAAACTAGTGTATAATAACCATGTATGCACTTATAGCTCAGGTGGATAGAGCGCTCCCCTCCTAAGGGAGAGGCCGTTGGTTCGAATCCAACTAAGTGCACCATAAAGCATATTAAAAATATGATTTGATTAATTTACAATATGATTAGAGGATTCGAAAAGGACGTGCTGAAACGAAGTGAAGGCAAAAACAACCCCTTTGGATTGTTTTTAGGACGCGGCTTGCCGAATCCAACTAAGTGCACAAAAAGAATTGATTTAAATCCAGATAGGGAGAAAATAATTGATAAATAATAAAGAAATTTTCATGAAAGAAGCTTTAAAAGAAGCTAAAAAAGCATATAAAAAACTAGAAATACCAGTGGGAGCAGTTATTGTAAAAAATGAAGAAATAATTGCGAGGGCACATAATTTAAGAGAAAGTAAAAACAGCAGCATTGCACACGCAGAAATTTTGGCAATAGAAAAAGCAAATAAAAAGTTAAATGCATGGAGATTAGAAGATTGTGAAATGTATATAACACTAGAACCATGTATGATGTGTATGGGAGCAATTGTTAATTCTAGAATAAAAAAAATATATATAGGAACATTAGATCCAAAAACAGGTTCTTGCAAGTCTGTTATAAATATGGAAGATTATAAATTTAATCATGAAGTAGAAGTAGAAACAGGTATTTTACAGGAAGATTGTGAATATATTTTAAAGGATTTTTTTAAGATGTTAAGAAATGCGAAACGGAGGAAAAAATGAGGCAAGATAGCTTTTTTAAAAAAAGGATAATACATATTTATGTTATAATATTTATTGTTGTACTAATATTATTAATAGCTGGAATATTAATGTTTAAATATCACATTGAAGGCGAAAAAAAGATGCCATTCAACTTAAAAAGTATAAGTGTCATGAGTACTGCACAAACAGAAGATATAAAAAATGACGGAGATACATGGAAAGCAAGTTTAATACAAAAAAATGATATTTATTTCGCTTTTGAAAAAAATAATAATTATAAAAAACAAGATACAATAAAGACTATAAAATTTTGTAATTTTATAATAAATAAAAAAACAGAAAGTGGAACAGTAATAATATATAGACCAAGTACAAACGAATTAACATATGATTACCAAAATGAAGAATGCATAATTACAGATTCATTAGAATACACAGGGGCTTTGTCAACAGCGCCAGAAGTTCTACAAATAAGCAATCAAGGTGGAATAGTAGGATTTAGTATTTTACAAAAAGATATTGGTGATTATACATATAACAAAGAAGAAAAAATAGTAAGTGATGGAAAACTTTTAGAAAAAGCGGGAATAGATATAGAAAATGTAGAATTAGAAGTAGCATTTGATTTAATTATTGAAACTACGTCAGGATATAATTTTAAAGCTAATGTTAAATTGAATTTGCCAACAGGAAATATATTGCAAGAAGGTGTTTCAACAAAAGAAGATTCAGAGTTAACAAACGTTATTTTTAAAAGATTTTAATATAAAAACTTGATTAAGTTTAAATAAAATTATATAATAAACATGTCTTTTTAAGTTAACTTTTGTATGGAGAGTAATTCAATAAAAAACTATGAATCTCGTCAGGTCCGGAAGGAAGCAGCGATAAGTAGCAAATTTTTATGTGGATTGCTTTCCATAGAGAAGTTAACTTAAAATTTATATAAGAGGTGAGAATTTTGGGATATACTGCTTTATATAGAAAATTTAGACCATTAAATTTTAGTGAAATGGTAGGGCAAGAGCATATAACAAGAACTTTAAGAAACCAAGTTGTTGAACAAAGAGTTGGACATGCATATCTTTTTAATGGTGGAAGAGGAACAGGAAAAACATCAGCAGCAAAAATTTTAGCAAGAGCAGTTAATTGCCTAAATCCTAAAGATGGAGAGCCTTGCAATGAATGTGAAATATGTAAGGCAATACTTTCAGGTTCACTTACAGACGTTGTAGAAATGGATGCTGCTTCGAATAATAGTGTAGAAGATATAAGAGCAATTAGAGATGAAGTCAATTTTTTACCAACACGAGCAAAATATAGGGTATATATAATAGATGAGGTTCATATGTTATCAACGGGAGCATTTAATGCATTATTAAAAACATTAGAAGAGCCACCAGAGCATGTTAAATTTATTTTAGCAACAACAGAACCACAAAAACTACCAGCAACAATCCTTTCTAGATGTCAAAGATTTGATTTTAAAAGAATATCAACACAAGATATAATAAAAAGATTAGAGATAATTTGTAAAGAAAGTAATATACAAATTTCTAAAGAAGCATTAGAATTAATTGCAATACTTTCAGAAGGTGCAATGAGAGATGCTATAAGTATACTAGAAAGATGCGCAGCAGAGCAAACAGAAGAAATTAGTGAAGATAAGGTAAGAGATCTAGTTGGTATACCTAAAATAACATATATAAATAAATTAGCAAAAGGAATTATTAATAAAGAACCTGAAGAAGCAATAAATATAGTAAATACAATATTAGGAGAAGGAAAAGATATTGATAATTTTTTGTGGGAACTTATAAAATATGTAAAAGATATTTTAGTATATAAATCTACATCAAAATTAGAAATATATAATCAAGAAGAAATAAAAAATATAAAGGAATTAGCAGGTAGCGTTGATAAAGAAAGATTATTAAGACTAATTTATGAATTGTCTGAATTAGCAAATAATATAAAATGGTCATCACAAAAGGCCATAATGTTTGAGACAGGAATAATAAAAGCCTGTATGGAAGTAAACATAGTAAATCAAAATGTTGTTATACAAGAACCAGTAAAACAAGCTGCTCCTGTACAAAAACAAGTTAATATTACAAATATACAAAAAGAAAAGAAAATAGAAGAGCAAACTCGAAAAAATAGCACACCAAGTGCTTCTTATTGGAATAATGTAATAAATAGAGTAAAGCAAAGTGGCAAGATAGCTATATATGTGAATTTAATAGGAAGTAAAGCAAACCAAATAAATGATATGACAATAGAAGTTGAACTAGCAAACAAAAATAACTTTGGAAGAGAAATGTTAGAAAAGTATGAAAATAAGGCAATAATAGAAAAACTTGTTTCTGAAGAAATTCGGAAAAGTTATGCATCTAAAATTTGTTAGCAAAAGTGAAACTGAAAAAAATATAAGTGATAAAAATGGAATAGAAGATTTAGATATTCCAATTAATATAATAGATGAATAAAGGAGGATTTTAAAATGTCAAAAAGAGGAGGATTTCCAGGAATGGGAGGATTCGGAGGAATGAATATTAATCAATTAATGAAAGAAGCTAAAAAAATGCAAGCTGATTTAGAAAAATCACAAACAGAATTACAAGCAAAAGAATTTGATGCAACAGCTGGTGGAGGAGCTATATCTGTAAAAGTAAGTGGGTCAAAAGAAATAAAAGAAATAACAATAAAAAAAGATGTTGTAGATCCAGACGATGTTGAAATGTTACAAGATTTAATTTTAACATGTGTAAATGAAGCTTTAAGAAAAGTAGATAGTGCACAAGCAGCAAGTATGGGAAAATACAATATTCCAGGGATGATGTAATATGTCATATTATTCACCATCAATAGAGAAATTAATAGAAAGTTTTGAGAGATTGCCTAGCATAGGACATAAAACTGCTGTAAGGCTTGCATTTCACATGTTGGATTTAAGTAAAGAAGAAACAGATGAGTTTATAAATTCAATTATAAATGCAAAAGAGAAGCTAAAATATTGTAGCAATTGCTATAACATTTCAGATACAGACCCATGTCCAATATGTAGTAGCCCTAAAAGAGATAATTCTGTAATTTGTGTTGTAGAAGATGTAAGAGATGTAATGGCAATGGAAAGAACACATGAATTTAAAGGAGTTTATCATGTTTTACATGGTACAATATCTCCTATGAATGGAATTGGACCAGAAGATATAAAAATAAAAGAATTATTAAACAGAATCGCAAATAATGATATAAAAGAAATAATAATTGCTACAAATCCTAGAGTAGAGGGAGAAGCAACTGCGATTTATTTGTCTAAAATTATAAAACCATTGGGAATAAAAGTTACTAGAATTGCACATGGAATACCAGTGGGTGGAGATTTAGAGTATACAGACGAAGTTACTTTAAGTAAAGCTTTAGAAGGAAGAAGAGAGTTATAAAAAACACCTCAATTTATTATATGAGGTGTTTTTTTGCGTATGTAAGAAAATAGTTTAACTAATTAATTTATGCTTTATTTTTTTACATAAGAATTTAATTAGATTATAAAATAGATTTATTAATATTGATGACAATAGGCTACTAATAAATACTAAAATAATTAATATAGGAGCATATATGAACCTATCTTTAACTATTGGAATTATATTAGCTAGTTTGTCATAGTAAATATTGTCAAATATGCATGAAATCAAATATGCACCTAAACAGGCATCAGATAAGGTTTTGAGTATAAATGATTTTGTTTTATTATCATTTATTTTAATAGTTAATAATAAATTAAATACCAAAAAAGTAGATATCATTATTATTAAAGATGAATAAGTATTCCATGTACCCCATGTATATTCAACCCCGTTTGATATATAAAAATTTAAAAGGCCATCTAATATTAGAGTTATAATTAAAAATAAAATATTACAAAATCTGCTTAAATTGATTTTATACTTACTTAGATAGGCACCCAAAAAATAATAAAATATTGGATAAATAGATTCCCACCAATTTATAGAAATTTTAAATATATTCATAATACTAGGAACACCTAATAAAATCATTAAAGTAAATAATAATATTTTAGTTTCTTTTTGACTATTTAAATTGTTAAATATTATATTAAAAAAAGGAATTAATAAAAATAATCCTATATACATTTCTATGTACCAAGAATATCTTGTCCCATCAAAAGATAATAAATTCTTTATAAACATAATAATACTAATTTCTTCATGCAGATACAATTTAGAAAAAATAAAATATATAACAGAACAAATTAGATATATTATAAGAGTCTTAAATAAGCCTTTATAGTACTTTTTAGATATTGGTTTTTTATTCATTAAATATCCTGTTAATGTGATAAACATAGGAACGCATATAATAAAGAATGATCTAAATATACACATAATAAACATTCTTTTTCCTGAGACCATTTGGGAATAAAATCCTGAGTTTAAAAAGAAGTGAATGCCAGCAAGACAAAACAAAGAAAATATTCTTATTAAATCCAATCTAGAATCTCTTTTGCATAGTTTTTCCATAAATATCTCCTTTATGATTTTAGTTAAAATAGAAAATTATTTTTCCAATAGTATTTCACAAATATCTCGTGTTGAATTTTTCTTTGCCAAAAGTCTTGCATTAATTTTCATTTTTTGTAATTTTCCCGGGTTATTTAATATTTTATATAATTCTTCTTCTATTTTATTGTGTTTTTTTAGCCAAACAGCTACTCCTTTTTGTTCTAAAAATTCTGCATTTTCTTCTTCTTGACCAGGTATTGGGTTAATAACAATAATTGGCAAGCCAGAAGCTAAACTTTCTGTTGTAGTAAGACCACCTGGTTTTGTTATTACTAAATCCGAAATACTCATAAGTTCTGGAATTTTATTTGTATATTTAATAATTTTTACATTTTCATTAGAATTTGTTTCTTCTACTAATTCATCAAATTGTTTTTTCATTTTATCGTTTTTTCCAGATATAGCAATTACTTGTAAATTAGAGAAGTTTTCTATTATAGATTTAAGCATATTGAAAACTTTGTCTTTTCCAAAACCTTGCTCACCACCGGCAAAAAATAGTATAGTTTTTTTATCTAGACTTAAACCAAATTCAGATAGTATATTTTCTTTATTATAATGGGCTAAAAAACGATTAGATAAAGGAATTCCAGTTACTTTTATTTGTGTTTCTTTTATTCCTCTATTAATTAAATCATCCTTCATACCATCATGTGCAACAAAAAAATAGTCTACATATGCAGGGTACATAAGCCATTGGCTATGTGGTGCATAATCTGTAATAACAGTTGCAATTTTGCAGTTTATTTTTTTCTTCTTTTTTAAAATTGCACACATATGACTAGCAAAGGGATGTGTAGAAATAATTAAATTAGGTTTATATTCTTGTAAAAGTTTGTTTAATTTAATAGACATTAATTTTTGAGTTTTATCATTCATTTTTGCAACAGCGCCTTTTTCAGCACCATAATATACTTTTTTCCAAATCCAATGTGCATTTTTTGCCATGTCAGAATATGCTTTTGTAGTTACTTTGTTTAGAGCTTTGTTAATATATTCAATACAATCAACCATTTCTGTTTTATAATCTTTACAATTTGAATCTATATATTCTTTTATACTTCGTGCGGCAGATAAATGACCACCACCGGTATGAGCCATAAAATATTAAAATTTTTTTCATAAAAACCTCCACAGAAGACAATTTATTTCAAATTTCAACATAAAATTAGTTTAACCTATTATATCATAAAAATTTATAAAAAAAGTATAATTTTACAAAAAAGAATACAAACTATGTTTGATGATGAAAATTGGAATTTATAATAAATAGGAGGAAATTTTGAAAACTATATTTTATATTTTTATAACAATAATTTTGGCAATCTGTTTAATATATTTTTCCACAAATTTAGGAAATAATAAAGTCGTTGCAGCAACAGGAAGTTCTACATCTGATGTGCAGTTAATTGCTAGAGCCATAAATCGGAGAAGCAAGAGGAGAAAGCTATGAAGGTCAAGTTGCAGTGCGGAGCTGTTATATTAAACAGGGTAAAACATGCGGATTTTCCTAATACAATTGCAGGCGTAATTTATCAACCTGGTGCATTTACAGCAGTTTCAGATGGACAAATAAATCATCCAATTAGTGAAGATTCAACAGTGGTAAAAGCAGCACAAGACGCAATAAATGGATGGGATCCAACAAATGGATGTGTATATTACTTTAATCCAAATACAGCAACAAATAAGTGGATTTGGTCAAAAACAATTGTTAAGACAATTGGAAAACATCATTTTTGTAAGTAAAGGAGAAGAAACATGAATAAATATTTAGAAAACATGAAAAAAAATTATCTTTATGGAATTTTAATAGTATTACTAATTGTTAGTATTATTTTAGGATATTTTTTATATAAAGAAAAAAAAGAATATACTATTACTACTCAAAATCAATATAATTTTGCTTTATACGAATTAATAGATTATGTACAAGATTTAGAGAACTATTTAGCAAAAGCAACAATTACAAGTACTCCAGAACATGGTGCAGAAACATTAACAAAAGTATGGAGAGAAGCAAATTTAGCACAAGTTTATTTAGCACAATTACCTATATCTAGTAATGAGCTTTCTAATACTTCAAAATTTTTAAATCAAGTAAGCGAATATAGTTATTCACTTTCAAGAAAAAATATATATAATGAAGAACTTTCGCAAGAGGACTTAGATAATTTAAAAGAATTACATGAGTATAGCAAAGAATTAAAAAATACACTAAACCAACTTGCAACAGATATGAACGAACGGAAGAATAAGTTGGAAGGAGTTAACAAAAGATACAAAAAACGCTTTTGCACAGCAAGTCGACAACTTATCTGCAGCTACATTTAGCAATATAGATGAAAATTTTGGGGAGTATGCTGGATTAATATATGATGGAGCTTTTTCGGAACATATGGAAAGTGCTGAAAAGAAGGGACTTACAGGAGAAGAAATAGATGAGAAAAGAGCAAGGCAAATAGCAAAAGAGTTTATCGGAGAAGACAGAATACAAGAATTTAACTCTAATGGGCTAATAGAAAATGGAAATATTCAGGTCTATGATTTTAATGCTAAAATAAATGATAATGGAAATAATAATAATTTAACAATATCAATAGCTAAAAAAGGTGGACATATTGTAAATATGAATTACAACAGAGAAGTAAAAGCAGAGGTAATAAGTCAAGATGAGGCAAATGAAAAAGGAAAAGAATTTTTAAATTCACGTGGAATATCAAATATGAAAGCAACTTATTATTTAAAAGAAGGGGGAATTGTAACAATAAATTATGCATATCAACAAAATGAAGTAACAATTTATCCAGATTTAATAAAAGTAAAAGTAGCATTAGATAATGGGGAAATATTAGGTGTAGAAACGTCAGGATATTTAAATAATCATACTGAAAGAACGTTTACAAAAGCAAAAATATCTATGGAAGAGGCAAGAAGTAAATTGAATAAAAGTTTAGAAATTACAAGTGAAGGAATGGCAATTATTCCAACAGAGTGGAAAACAGAAATATTATGTTATGAGTTTAAAGGCAAAATAGATGATACTGATTTTCTTGTTTATACAAATGTTGAAACAGGAAGGGAAGAAAATATTTTAGTTATTATAAATACACCGAATGGAATATTAACACAATAAAAAGAAAAAATTGTTAAAATAAAAATAATTCTTTTGCAAATAATATAATTAGAAAAATGAAAAACATTTTTCTAAAAGGAGGATTTTAAGATGGCAAAAAGTAGAACTTTAATGTCTGAAAATCTAAAAGAAGAAATTGCAAAAGAATTAGGAGTATATGAAAAAGTAAAACATGATGGCGGATGGGGAAATGTATCTGCAAAAGATTGTGGTAGCATGGTTGCAAAAGCAATTGAAATAGCAAATAGAAAAGCATAACCAAAAAGACGGATTTATTTATCCGTCTTTTTAAATACAAATAATTTACTAAATATATAGTTTCCTATTACAACAGCTACTTGAGCAACTAATGTAAATATTACTACATATAAATCTGAATTTAGTTTTAATAATGTTACAAAGAACCACATTATAAACATTTCCAATAACAATGTTGCAATTCTTGCTACCACAAAACTTATAAATTCTTTTAACTTATTTTGATTTTTGCTTTCAAATACAAATTTTCTATTTGTAAAATAAGCAAAGATTACTGCTACTATCCATGAAATTATTATAGCAATTTGCAACTGAAATCCATTAGTTGGATCAAGTATTGTAAATAATAAAATATATTTTGTTATTAAATTAACAAGAGTTGTTAATACTCCAAAAATTAAATAATTAATTATTTCTTTATATTTTATATATAATTCTTTAATTCTTTTTATCATTATTTTTTCCCTCTATATTAGTAATACTAAAAAATTAATTATTATCAATATAATTTCTAATTAAACTTATTATATTTTCAGTATTACTTTTCAAAGTTTTTGGTTCAAAGTCTTTAACTTTTTCTAATGCATCTTCTAACTCAGATACATCGTGTACACCTATTATAAATCCCTCATTTGCGAAAGTTTCTATGATTTGAATTTGATGATCATTAGAAACTTCTCCATATTTTTCAAGACGAGGAACTGCAATTACTTTTTTGTGAAGTTTTACACTACTAACAATTGAGCCAACGCCTCCATGAGTTATTATAAAATCGGCTTTATTAATAAGTTCCTGTAAATCATTTTGTCCAATTAGAGAAAATAGTTTCATCTGTGGAGAAGCGAATTTTGTGCCACCAGATTGAACAATAACTTCTTGTGATATTAAACCTTTATCAATACATTTTTGAATTTCTTCTAATAACCTGTGAAAACTATAATTTTGTGTACCTAACAATACAAGAATCATTAATATATAGCACCTCCATATACTGCCTTAGGATATAATTTTAGCATTTCTTCCCATTGCACAATAAATAAATCTGCGATTGGATAAACCATTCTGCCAGCAAGAGTTTTTGCTGTTCTATTTGCAAAAGTTTCTATATATATAATTTTCGTACCAAAAAGTTTTCCTAGATAACAAATTGGAACGGCGGTATGAGTTCCTGTAGTAACTATATATCTAGGACGTATTTTTATATATAATATTAAACTTTTTAAACAATTGTAAGCAAATTTAAATGGGTATTCAAATACTCTTTTTCTAGTACCATAAACTAAAAAGTTTATTCTTTTCCCATATTCTTTTTTTAGCCCAATTGTTGTTTTATCTTTTTCAGTAATAAGATGATAATCATATTCTTTAAATAGTGGCTTTAATTGAATAAGTTCATTAAAATGGCCACCTGTACTTGATATAAATAAAACTTTTTTCACATTAAATACCTCTAATCTTATATATTATTAAGAAAATTATTCCATTGTTTAGAAACATTTTCTTTGCAATATTTTTTGGACATTTTTTTCCCACATTGTCCCATTTCTTTTCTTAAATTTTGATTTTCAATTAATTTAATTATGCAATTTGCCATTTCAGTCTTATTTCTATTTTCTATTAAAAATCCATTTTTATTATTTAAAATAATTTCGTGGGCTCCTTGGGCACTAGAAAAAGCAACTAATGGTAATCCATAATTTTCTGCTTCTATAAGCACTAAACCAAAAGATTCTGAAAATGAAGTCATTACATATATTGAGGAAGAAAGATATAAATTTTCTAGTTCGGTTTTGGTTTTGTTACCGTAATAGAAATACTTTATTATTTAACTCTTCAAAGCTTATTTTTTTTTCTAAATTTTCCATTTCACTACCAGAACCAGCTATTTTTAGAGTCCAATTAGGGTATTTTTTATTAACTAGTTTAAAAGTTTCAATTAGATCATAAAAACCCTTAATTTTATCTAATCTTCCAACAGCCAAAATAGTTTCGCTATCCAAAGAAGAAGTGATCTTGGAATCAAAGTTTATAAAGTTAGGAATATATAATGTTTTAGTTTTGCTATTCTCTAAGATTTTACTATAAAATTTCGAAAGCTCTTCTGAAACAGGAATGAAATAATCTATATTTTTCAAGGATTTTTTTACTGCTCTTATAAACTTCTTGTTATTGTTGTGATGATTATGTTCCTGGGCAATCTTGATAATATCTTTTTTAGCATATTTTCCAAGCCAACTATTAAAAAGTAGTCTAGTTGAAATAATTATATCTGCATCGATTCTCTTTATTTCTTTTATCATTAATCTTTTCCTTAAATACAAAACTTTTATGCTTATAAAGCATTGTTTTAGAACTTGAAAGATGTTATGTGATTTTATAGATTTTTTCAAATCCTCCTTATTAGGTTTCAAATTTCCTAATAAATATTTTATTTTAACTCTTGTATCTATTTCAGAAGTTAAGTTTTCTTTCAGGTTATATGCCGAAATGATTGTAACATCATTGCTTTCACAAAGTAAATTACTAATATTTACAATTACTCTTTCGATTCCACCTACCCCTAAATGTAAAGCTAAAATTACTATTTTTTTCACTAATTTTTCACCTCTAAATCTTGTAAAAAATTATATAAGCTTAGCAGAACAAATATGATATAAATGCTTACTGCTGGAGCTGTTAAAGTGTGACCTGCTAATAGTGCAATTCCTAAAGATATGCCTATGGTATACCAACAAAAAAGCGAGAATTCATTAGATAACACATTGAAGAATGACTTTATTGTTTTAATTATTAATAGTACTAAAATATATAATAGTGGAATAAAAGCTAACAATGCACCTACAGGGCCATGGCAGAAAAATATGTCAAAATAATCAATTTCTACAAGTTTATTAACTTGTAACTCACCATTTTTTAAAGATAAATAACCATTACCAAAAACTTTTTCATTCAAAGAACTGTTTAGATATCTTTCTAGATTTTTTTGAAAACAGACGTCTCTACCACTTACAATATCTGTTACTTCTATCTCTATATCTTCAGGTTCTTTAGAAATAGAGGAAATAGGTGGGTATAAAGAACTTTTGTTACCAATTTTGATAAAATTTATGCTATAATTAGCTTCTAGATTTTTTCCAATTGGTGTATACGAAATTGTAAATAATATAAATATTCCAATACAAATTGTTGATGCTATTTTTATTATATAATTTTTAGTATCTTCTTGCTTGAATAATTTTAATATACAAACAAGAAGAAATAGTACAGATAATGTAAGAAAAGCTATAAAAGGAACTTTTGTACCCAACTCTAAAATAGAAAAAATAAATAATACTAAAATTCCAATATTAATAAAGTTTATTTTTTTATCCCTTAATAATTCTATAAAAAGGATAGGAGATAAGATACTTAATATGGCTCCAGTTTCATTAGCAGAATAAAAAAGACCACAAGTTCCAAGGTTTAAGCCATATTTATATGTTGGATATGCTATGCCAGCTATTTTAGCAATAAAAATAATTAAGCAATATTCTGCTAATGTCCATAAAAAGTATTTATTATCAATCTTTAATTTGTTATCTTTAAACAAACCATATAAAGCTACTAATATTAAAGGGAAATAAAATGCTCTTATTAATCCTTTGATTTGAGCCAATATCATATGTGCACCGTTGTGTTTATAACAGACAAATAAAAACACACACATATAAATACCAGTTAATGCATAGTATATAAAACTTTTAATTCTATATTTTTTATCAGTTTTTATTAATGAATATATAATTATAAATCCAAGGAAAAATGTTCTTATAATTATACCTAATGTTAAATATTGACTAATGTATTCGAGACATAAAGATGTCAAGACATCTAAAATAGGTTGAAGTAATATAAAAGTTATTAGTAGTTTTTTTATATTTAAATTTTTTAATTTTTTCATTTTAACTCTCCTTAAGTATTTTTCTAGTTTTATTATAAAGATTTATAAGTAATTGATTATTGCTGTAAAAAATATCACAAGTTATTTTGAATGTGATACTCTGCTTTTTATAGTATTTATTTTGCTTCCAGTACGGATATTTTTCTTTTATTATTTTAATTATTTCTTTAATTTTGGATTTTCCTTCTTCAAAGTATAGAAAGCGCCCTGATGAGGCATACAATAAATGTTCAATGTAAATGTATTCGAGCTCGTCTTTATAGTTTGAGTAAAGATTCCTAATTTTAAATTCATTTTCTAAATGACTTACGGCAACAAAAATTGAATCCAGTTTTTTATTATAAGTGGTCTGTCTCATAGTAGATCCATTACGAATAATGTAATTATATAATGGCTTTTCTAAATAAGCTATGTCGTTTGCGTATCCAGCCAAAATAGGCATTGTGGCAAGATCTTCATAAATATAATTCTCTAAAAATTTTATATTGTTTTCCTTAAAAAGTTTTGCTTTTATTAATTTGTTCCAAGGACTTGGATTGGAAAGCATATAATTTATTTTGTTATTATCAGAAATTTTGTTTATCGCTTTTGTGTATACTTTTTTATTACCATATACTTCATAATAATCGCAAATACATATATCACAATTTTTGGATTGAGCTTGCTTATATAAGGAAGATAGCATTTGAGGTTCTAAATAATCATCAGCATCAATAAAAATTATATATTCACCGTGTAGAATGACAAATGCCTAAATTCCTAGCAGAGCCCTGACCACCATTTTCCTTATTTACTTTTTTAAAAATATTTGAATGACTATAAACATATTTATCAATTATTTTTTCAGAAGAGTCAGTTGAACCATCATTTACTAAAATAACTTCTAAATCATTAATGGACTGAACTAGTAAACTCTCTAAGCACTTGTCTAAATAAGATGCACCATTATAAATTGGAATAATTACACTAATACTAGCCATTGGTTCATGCCTCCTTTTAAAGTGGATAAAAATATTCATCTAAAAACCACAATAATGCATTTTATGTAAGACATTATAATACATATTGCGCGATTATTCAAGGAAAAATTTTCTTACGGAACATAAAAAAAGTGATACTCAGTCGGTATCACTTTTTTTGTTTATACATCATAAATTGGATCAATTTTTTTCAATTCATTAAAAGTATCAATTTCAATAATGTCATTCTCTTTACATTCTCTAACAGATATTTTGTAGTTTTGTTTGCATACATCTAATGGAATTTGATCCCAATATTTTTCTTTGCCACCAGGTGCGTCATATACTGCTTTTATATCAGTATCTAATTGCTTTCCGTCTTTTGCATCATAGTAAGATATACCATACATTTGGAAACAGTCATAACCGCCTACTTTTTGCTTAGTTATGATTCCATTTTTAGTTTCAAAACACCAGTCATCTGTAACTTTTACGTATTTTCCTAAGAAATTACTTTCATATTCATATTTTCTTATTAGATTAGGATTGTATAAAACTAAATCTGATTCTAAAACGTAACTGTTTTGTAGCTTGTCACGTATTAAAAATGCTGATGATATGTTATTAGCTTCATTATATAATTTGTTTTCAATAATTTTTATATTTGGGTATTTTTTCTGTAACACTTCAAATTGTTCACCTAGGTATCCGGTAACTATAATAATTTCTGGTATTTCTGCCCTTACTACTGCATCTAACAAAGTTTCTATTATTCTTTTTCCTTTTACTAATACTAATGGCTTTGGTGTATTTAATGTGATTGGAACCATTCTTGAACCAAAACCAGCTGCTAAAAATATTGCCCTTTTAACTCTATATGGTTCTAGTTTTTCTAGTCCATCTTCTGTAATAATATTATTGTTATCTATTAAATTTTCATTTAATAATTCTGATATTGTTTTATTAACTGTACCAAGTGATAGTCCTGATAAATCTGCTAAATTTCTTTGAGATAATTTGCTTTTTTCTCTTTCGATTATTGTTAAAATTTCAAATTGATTATATGTAAGTTCCATTTAATTCACTCCTTTTATGTTCTTTTCTATTTATTAAATATACAATTCCTTTAATTATAACATTAAATACTAATATAATCAAAGAAATTATTGCTGCTTCTCCAAGCATCATATTTCCTTCATAATTATTTATTAGTAATGATAATGGCATATTTGATGTGTTAAATAAGAATGTAACGGCCGAAATTGTTACCATAGAGTTTACAAAAAGATATGCAAACATTTCTCTTAATGTTTTTTTTGTGCAAGGAATAATAATATCTTTTATTGTTCTAAAAGTTCCAATATTAAATGTTTTAGCCACTATTTCATAATTCTGATTTACTTTTTGCAATGC
Source organism: Bacilli bacterium (assembly GCA_016297695.1). Classification (GTDB taxonomy): domain Bacteria; phylum Bacillota_I; class Bacilli_A; order RF39; family UBA660; genus RUG14121. The sequence goes on along the minus strand of JAEDGC010000012.1, from coordinate 13,806 downwards.
ATTATATGCCATAAGATAAGGTGAAGCCATAAAGTGTACAATATTTACTAAAATTAATATACTGTATGTGCTATAAATAAATGTTCCTTTAAAAGCTATTGTATAAGAAAGACCTAACACTATTCCGGGTATTGCAAGAGATGATATTGTTAAAATATGAATAAATCTTCCTAATTTACCTTTTATTCTAGCAGTTACATAAGCTGTAAAATATGTAATTATTGTTCCTGCAATAGAAACCATTATTGCTATAAATAATGAGTTATACACATTATTAAATACATTATTACTAATAATATATTCAAAATGTTTTAATGAAAAAGTCCTATCAGTTGTATAATTGTTTATAAATGCATAATAAACAAAAGAACCTAATATTGTTACTATGCAAAATATTATAAAATAAACAAATATTGTTAAAATTATATCTTTTAATTTTGAGGAAGATATAATAACTTTCTTTTTTATTTCTCCACTTGTATAATCTTTTGAAAAGTTATCAAATATAAAAGAAATAATTGCAGGTATTAATAAAAACAAACCAATCATTGTTCCTTTAGAAAAATCTAACAAACCTATAACTTCTTTATATAAAAATACTGGTAAGGTAATAAATTTTCCACCAATTGCAAGTGGTACACCATAATCGGTAAATATTAATGTGAATACTGCAAATAAAGCAGAAACGATAGGCTTTTTTAAATAACAAAGTGTTACAGTTTTAAAAGTTTGCCATTTATTTAATCCCAATACTTTAGCGTTGTCATACATGCTGTTATCTATATAGTTAAATCCATCATCTAACATTAGAAAGGCTACTGGAAAAGAATACATTATAGAACCTAATATTATTCCAGGCATACCAATGATATTAAATCCGAAAAACTTAGAAATTATACCATTTGCTCCAAAAAGATTTATCAACCCTAAACCATGTGAGATTGATGGAATCAACATAGGAAGAGTTAAAAATATTTTTAATATAGCTCTATGTTCAATGTTAGTTCTGTTAAGAGTGTAAGCTAATAAATATGCAATAGCAATTGAAATTAAAGTTGCTATTGTAGTTACAAGCAATGAGTTGTTTAGTGATTCTTTAAAGGCGTCTGAGCTTATTAAGCTACCAAAACTAGACCATTCTACTTTTAATAACATTGTAATTAAAGGATAGAAAACTGATATCAACAAAAATATTAAAATAATTATACTTATACTAATCTTATTTTTTTTCATGATAATTTAATTCCCCCGTACACTTCTCAATTGATTTTACCTTTTCTATAAGATGATCTGTTACAAATTTTTTTACATAATCATTTTTCGGATTGTTAAAAACTTCTTGAGGAGTATCTATTTGTTGTATTTTTCCATCATTCAATACCATTACACGATCAGATAAAGAAAAAGCTTCTTCTTGGTCATGTGTAATATAAATCATAGTAGTTTTTAATTGGTTTTGTATACTTTTTAATTCTTTTCTTAATACTAATCTATTATCAGCATCTAAAGCTGACATTGGTTCGTCAAATAAAACAATATCTGGTTTTAAAGCAAGAGTTCTAGCTATTGCAACTCTTTGCTTTTGACCTCCTGATAATTCATGTGGATATTTTTTTGAATGTTCGGTCATTTTTACCATTTCCAACATCTTAAGGCTTTCGTCCTTAGCTTTATTTTTGTCTTTTAATTTTAGTTTTAAGGCATACATTACATTTTCTAATACAGTCATATTTGGGAATAGAGCATAGTCTTGAAAGACTATCCCCATCCCTCTTTTTGAAGGGTCAAAATTTGTTATGTTTTTTCTGTCTTTTGTTATTTTTCCAGATGTAGGTTTTTCAATTCCTATTATTATTTTTAATAAAGTTGTTTTGCCACATCCAGAAGCTCCTAAGATAGATAAGAACTCACCATCTTCTACAGAGAAAGTAATATTGTCTAAAACTTTTTTATTATTATATATTTTAGTTAAATTCTTAATTCTTAGCTTAACCATTTACTTCTCCCCATTTACTTAATAATTCATCTTTTAAACTAATATCATCAATACCATCCATATTTGCTTCAGAAAAATTTGTTGGATAATTTTTTACATTATTTTTTTGATCTTTTAGTAATACGTCTGGCATGTAATTTTCTTTATCATATCTACTAAAATCTGTTAATAACCATTCAAAAACTTTTTTAACATTTTCATTTGATTCTCTACCATTTATTATTGCGAAAGATGTTGTGTTATATGGAGCACCTGTTTCTAATGAAACTATTTCAAAATCATAACCTTCATTTATTGCCTGAGCTCCTTGGCTTGTCATACCCATTGCAATAGCGATTTCACCTTGCTTTAATAGATTAGTTGGGCCAGAACCAGATGTTGTAAATTCTCTTAAATTTTCTTTTAAAGATTTAAAATAATTAATAGCATTTTCTTCTCCCATAATATTTACAGCATTTAAGAAAAACGCGTATCCTGTTCCGGAAGTTTTTGGATCAGGCATTGCAATTAAGTTTTTGTATTCTGGTTTTAATAAATCTTCATAAGTTTTAGGAATTTCTAAATTGTGTTCTGAAAAATATTTTTTGTCAATTATTAAAGACATTGTATATTTTATCCAAGGAAGATAATTTTCTGATTTTATTGCACCATCAACATACATACTTGTATCAAAATCAGATAAATTTGCAAAATTATCTTTTAAACTTGAAGCATAAGCTGTTTCTAAATCTAAAATAATGTCAGCTTCAATATTTGTCCCTTCTGTTTTTAATTTCGCAGAGCTATTTCCTGTTGCCATATATTGAACAACAACATTTATATCTGGAAATTTTTGTTTTAATTGCTCTTTTAGAGCTTGATTTCTGTTCTCTTCCATAGATGTGTAAATTACTACTTTTTCTTTGGAGTTTGAACATCCGGTAAGTGCAAGAACTACAAACAATGTAGCTACTACCAATAAAAATAAAATTGTTTTTTTCATTTTAATAACCTCTTTCCTTTTTTTGTTCATATTCGCTATTATACAATCAAAAAATGAACATTGCAATAGTTTGCATATAAAAAATAAAATTAGTTAATATTACTATAATATGTTTGCAATTTTAAGAAACAGTTTAATGAAGTTTAAACAATAAAAAATGTTACATTTAGTAAAAATGTAACATTTATAATATGTATATAAAAATTATTTATATAATTTCAAGTGGTCTTTATAAGAATGATTTAAATCTAATATATATGCAGTATGCTCTTTTGCCTTTATCTCATCTGGAGTCGGAATACGCATGTAATTACCATAGATATGTTTCAAATATTCGTCATACTTTTCTGGAATTGGTAATTCAGTATCTTCAAAAGGAACATAAGTTGGTTTTCCCATTATGGTTTTAGTGGTAGAATTTATTTCAAATCCATCCCCATCAAAAATTGAACACCAATTTTCATGATTCGCACAACTGTATTTTATAGATTGCCTTGTACAGTATTTCAATATCCTCTTCTTTCCGAAAATCTTTAAAACTATTTTGAATATATAATATAGAAATTTAGTATTAATTACATTTATATTAGCCGATAAAGCAAAGGCCCTATTAATTTCTAATATTTTTCTTTTTAATTTATTATTCGGAACGCCCACTATAGGAAAAATGTCTATATATACTCCATAAGTAATGTCAATGTCCTTGTTTCCATTTTCTATAAGAGTTGTATTAATGTCTCTTAACTTGGCGAAAGATAAATAATAATTTGGTTCTGTTTCTAATGTTTGTAGGAAATATCGTTTTTTATCTAATTTGGTTTCGCATATACTAATGAATTTATTATAATTTTCTAAAGTCATTCCAATGTCAAAGTCATCATCCCAAGGAATAAACCCTTTATGGCGAACTGCACCCAAACAAGATCCATAAATTATATAATATTCTATATTATTTTCACAACAAAAATCATCCAAATATTTAACCATTTCTAATATTTTTAATTGTAAATTTCTTTTATTATTTTCCATTTTGGATCCTACTTTCATTCTAATATTTTATAAAAATCAGCTATAATCTTTTCAGGTTTGAAATCTGAATAACGTTTTAAAGACTGATTTTGATAATGGTTATATGAATTTGGATCTAATAAAAGCTTTTGCAATTCAAGTGATAACATTTTTTCATCACCTACAGGAACCAATATTCCAAATTCATTATTTCTTATTATGTCTCTCGGACCATAAGGAGCATCTGTCGCTACTACAGGTATACCAAATTTCATTGCTTCAATAATAACCATACCAAGGCCTTCGGATTTTGTAGACAATACAAATAATTTTGAACATTTATAGAATTTTGCAACATCTTCTTGACTACCAACTAAAAAAACGTGTTTAGTAAGATTATTATCTTTTATGTATTGTTCTATTTCTACTCTATCTGGTCCATCTCCAACAATAACTAAATTACATTCAATATTCTTATTAGAATCTCTCAACAATTTATATGCCTTTAGTAATGTTATAAAATCTTTAGGACGCTCTAATCTTGCAACAGAAAGAATGTAACTGCCATACTTTCTTTTGAATTCAATTAGCTCTGAAGTGCTTAATTTGGTGTCTTTAATAAATGCAGGATTATATAAGTTTTCTATCCTGTAATTTAAATAAGGCTTACAGTAAAATATGTCATTTTGATCTAAATGATTAATTGAGACTATCTTATCAAATTTTCTATACATTTTTTCAAATGCAGGAGACATTAGCAAGTATTGATATATCATGCCATGAGCCCAAACTATTTTTTGCTTTGCTTTAATAAATTTTAGTGTTGCATACATATCATTTATATGCCCTGAAAATGATATTGCTGTATCGTATTTCTTTTTACTTAACTTGAAAAATCTTATATAGTTAATAGGCTCCAAAAAAATTTTTTTTAAAATATATGTTCCATAATACAAAATTGCTCCAGCGGGTCTTCTTATCATCGTTGAAGCTCTATACATAGGACAGTGACTTCTAGGAAGTTTTTGCGTTATTATATTGCACCATTCTGGGATTTGATTAATCATATCTTCAGTTCGAGAAAGGATAATAACATCTATATCATATTTTTCTTTATCTATAAATTTTGCATAATTAATAAAAACTCTTTCTATTCCACCAAATAGAAAATCATCTAAAACAAAACAAAGTTTTTTCTTCATATTAATACCTCTAATCATCAAATTCGACAGTGTTTTCCACAAAGTTCTCTAAAGAATATGGAAATTTATATAAATATTGGCTTAATTCTGATTCCATAATTTTTACTTCTTCTTTATAAATAGGGTTATTAAATAATTGAGTATTTTTTATTGATAAATCAGGATTAAATCTAGTTTTTTTATTTATGTGGTCTTCATTAGAAAATCCAAGATGTTTAGTTATTTTATCTACTGTTTCATCATACTTATAAATTAAGTCTTCAAATTTAATTCGTAATACTTTATTAGAAGTACACTTCTTTTCACTTTTTCTCATTTTATCGTAATATTTACAAAATTCATGTACATCTAATGGCATTGGAACGCATATTTGTTTTTGTTGCCAGATATATTTATTTATTATAAATACATCTCTAGGATCTCTTTCTACAACAATAACTCTTGCTTTATCATCAAAATAGTTATCTACTCTGAATAAATTAAATGGTAATAAAAATTGATCTAAAATAATATTTTCTTCACCATCAGAAATATAGTTAAGTATATTATATATGTACTCTTTTGAATTCTTATAAAATTCTTCTGGAGTTGGTAAACATATCCTCATGCCATCTTTATATTTTAAAATTTTTTTAAAGCGAACTTTATTTAAAGTTAATAATTTTAAAGGCTTTCTTAATAATAGTTTAAACAACATTTTTGCATTAACTTCTTCATGCATATACCAATAACCAGGGTAATTAAAATCTTCTAATGAATTGATGTACTTGTTTGTAATTTCCATAAAGTCATTTCCAATTATTTTTTTGTAATTTCCAACCCACCAAAATTTTTTATTGTATAATTTTTTCATTTGACTTTCAAAACTTCTTATCGCTTCATCACTTCTTATTGCATTATTACCAATTAGCAACTTATCTTCTAAATCAAATACACCATTAGGACAGTGTAATAAAACATACTCATAAGTTTTAAAATCATTTTTACAATTTTTGAATTCTGCAACTAGGTCAGTTATTGCAGAAGAGCCTGACCCCATGTAACCAGTAGGAATTATTATTTTATTCATTTTTTACTCCTTTTTCAATTTTAATTTATTTGTTACTTTATTAACTATTACATATATAGATTCATCTTTTCTTAAAAGTAGAACTCCCGCATATAATGTCATACATAATGCCATTATAATAACAATATTAATATAAAAACCAAAGTCTATTTTTTTAACTATATATGCTATTGGGATAAAGCATATAGATAAAATTAAATATGTCAAATTTTGAGAAGTGAATAAAGAAATTTTCATATTCATTTTATTTTTTATGTATAAGTATTGAGTAGTTATTAATGCTAATTCAGCTATACCAGTTGTAAGCATTGCACTAAAAGGAGTAAGAATATTAAAGAATATTAGTAAACTATCCATTATTAAGTTTGCAATACCAAAAATGAATGAAAAACGTACTATTATTTTTTCTTTATTATTTACATATAATACTAAATTTGTTAAAACAGATTCTATACTTATAATAATTCTTATAATACAAGCTAAAACTAATGTGGCTGTTATATTTTCATATTTATCACCAGCATATAAAAATACAACTTCTTTGCTTAGTACAGCTACTCCAAAGCACATAGGAATTATTATAAAAAGCAAGCTGGAAACTGCAACTCTTAAAGTCTTCTCATAAGATGCTTGTCCTTCTGCTTTCGCAATATAAGATAATCTTGGAATTGACACATTTATGATAGAATAAGGAATTGAAGCCAACATAGATATAAGATAATATGGTATATAATATTGCGTTACAGAAACATCTGATACAAATTTTCCAAGCAATAATCTATCTAATTGGCTATACAAAATTTCCACATTTGTAAGGATTAATACTAAAAACAAAGGCTTAATATATTGCAAAAGCTTTAAATCTTTAAAATTAAATTTTATTCTTCTTTTAACATATATATAACTTACTATATTGTTAAGAAAAACTATAAATGAAATTATTACAGAATAAATTATAATATCTTCCGGTTTTTTTACAAATAGCAATAGTAAGGCCAAGTAAATAATTTTTACAAATAATGTTTTGATTGTTATAAATTTATAATTTTCTAAGGCTTCATTTAAAAATTCTATATAAAAAATATTTGCCACTATTTGTATAATAAATACTAAGTAAATTTGAGTAGTAATTCCAGAAGATGAAATTAAAGCATATATAACATAAATAATACCAACAATTGAGTTGGTTATAATACTTAATACAAATAGGTTTGTAAACAAAGTTGCAACTTTTTCTTTATCATTTCTAATTTTACTTATTTCTCTTACGCCAAATGTATAAATACCAAAGGTAGCAAAAATTAAGAAAATTTGAAATTCAGCATAAACTTTATTGTATGCTCCATACAAATCTACGTCTAATAGTTTTGTAATATAAGGACCTATAATAATAGGTATTGCAATATTTGCAATACTGAGCAAACATTTATAAACTGAGTTTTTAAATAACGATTTTTCTTTCATTTAATATATTGACTCCTTCATTAAATATTCTAAAAACATATTAATTAATAAATTAACTATTTTTAACATTATCTTTTCTTTTGTTTACTCTAAAAATATCTTTATAACCAATTGCAACAATTGCGATTACTAACAATGCAAAAGAAATTGCTTTCCATAAACCACTTTCTAATAGAATAATTGCAAACAACCCAAATGTGGCACTTATTCCATATAAAATAAATACAGCTTGTTTTTGAGAATAACCTCTATCAATAAGTTTATGATGCAAATGACCTCTATCAGCTTTAAATACAGCTTTTATAGACTTTTGTGTAATTACTCTTCTTATTATAGCAAAAGATGTATCAAATATTGGCAATGCTAAAACTAATAAAGGAGCGACAATTATTATAGCTGTATACGTTTTGGCAACACCTAATATAGAGATTACTGCAAGAACAAAACCAATAAAGTTTGAACCCGTATCACCCATAAAAGTTCTAGCAGGATTAAAGTTAAAAGGTAAAAATCCTAATAATGCTCCTGCAAGTGCGGTTGCAAAAATTATTGATATGACTGGTGATGCATTTAATATAAATATAAACATTAGACAAATAGATGAAATTAAAGAAACACCAGATGATAGACCATCTAATCCATCTAATAAATTTATTGCATTTGTAATGACTACAATCCAAAATATTGTAAACACTTTTAAGAATATTTCATTTGAAAGTATAGTTAATGAAGAAGTTTCAAATATTCTATCAATAACTATACCGCTTGATACTACGATAGTTGCAGCAACCAGTTGCCCTATTAATTTTACTATTGGCTTAATTCCCTTTGTATCATCAAAGTAACAAAACAATTCTAAAACTATAATACCAAGGAAAAAACCAAATAATTTTATATAATAATTGTTTGTAAAAATATCTAATTTTTTTTCTATTATCATTGTAATAATTAAATAAATTGCCGAAACAAAAAAACCGGCAACAATTGCAATTCCACCAAGACGTGGCATTATTTTTTTGTGAATTTTTCTTTTATCTTTAGGTATGTCTAAAGCTTTAACTTTTCTAGCAAGCCTAATGCTATAAGGTGTAAAAACATAAGTAGTTATGAAGGCAAGAAGAAATGTAATTGCTATATCTCCCCACATGTAAAAACCTCCTAATTTAATGTTCCGTAATGATTTTATATTCAAAAGCATATTTTGTCAATAAAAAACGATTCATTATAATATTTTTTATAATATTTTCCCTAAATAAGCTAAAACTATTTTCATTTAATAAAAAATGTTATAAAATAAGCATAAAACGAATAGCTAAAAATAAATTCTTAAGAAGAGGTAATTAAAAAATATGAATGATAAAAAAATAACTGTAAATAAAATAGTAGAAATATGTAATGGAAAATTAATATCAGGAGATGGCAATATAGAAATAGAAGAATATTCTAAAGATACAAGAACTTTGAATAAAGGTGATATGTATTTAGGGATAAAAGGAGAAAAAATAAATGGAAATGATTATATAGAAAAAGCATTTATAAATGGAGCAATTGGATGCATTACAGATGAAGAAGTAAGTGTTGAATTATTAAATAAATATACAAATAAAATTGTTATAAAAGTAGAAGATACAATAAAAGCAATTCAAGAATTAGCAAAATATAAAAGAAGCTTATACAATATACCAGTAATTGCAGTAACAGGAAGTGTAGGGAAAACTAGCACAAAAGATATTATAGCAAATGTATTAGCACAAAAATTCAAAGTATTAAAAACAGAAGGAAACATGAATAACCATATAGGATTACCAATGACATTACTAAAATTAAAGAATCATACAGCAATTGTTGTAGAAATGGGAATGAATCATTTTGGAGAAATAAGCTTACTAACAAATATTGCAAAACCTACTGGCTGTGTAATAACAAATATAGGAACATCACATATAGGAAATTTAGGCTCTAGAGAAAATATATTAAAAGCAAAATTAGAAATATTAGAAGGATTAGACTCCAAAGGATTTGCTTTAGTAAATAATGACAATGATTTGTTAAAAGACTGGACAAAAAAAGAAAATAAATATAAAGTATACACATATGGAATAGAAAATAATAGTACATACATGGCGAAAAATATTACTACATTAGAAAACAATAGTAACTTTGAAATAAATGGAATAAAAGGAAGTGTACCAGTAGGAGGAATTCACTTTGTATATAATGCTGTTTGTGCATTCGCAGTGGGAGACATATTAAATATAGAAAAAGAAAAAATAATAAAAGGTATTTCAGAGTTTAAATTAACAGCAAAAAGAATGGATACAGAAATTATTAATGGTAATATAAAAGTAATTAATGATAGTTATAATGCAAGTTATGATTCAATGAAAGCTGCATTAGAGGTTATGAAAAATACTAAAGCCACAAGAAAAATTGCAATTCTTGGTGATATGCTTGAATTAGGTGATTATGCAAAAGAATTACATGAAAAGGTCGGAGAAGAAGTAGTAAAAAATAAAATAGATATATTAATTACAATTGGAGAGAATGCAAAAAATATAGCTAACAAAGCAAAAGAACTAAAAATGAAAGCTGTGTATATTTTTAATGATATAGATGAAGCAATTGGCTATATAGAAAAAATTATCAAGGGAGAAGATTTGATTTTATTAAAAGCTTCAAACTCTATGAACTTTAGTAGAATATTAAATGAGTTAAAAAAAGATTAGGTTAGGAAGGAATGGTATTATGAGCAAAATAAAAGTAGGGGTTGTATTTGGTGGAATGTCAACAGAACATGACGTATCTATTGTTTCTGGAACATCTGTTGCAAATAAACTTAATAAAGATAAATATGAAATTTATCCAATATACATAGATAATAATGGAGAATGGTATAAATGCATAGATATATCTAAAAAATACGAAGTAGGAGATAGAATAGAAAAAATTCAAAAAATAGGAAATATAATTAATTATTTAAAAGATATGGACGTTATTTTCCCAGTTCTACATGGGTTATATGGAGAAGATGGAACAATACAAGGACTATTTGAATTATTAAAAAAACCTTATGTTGGATGCAAAGTTCTTGGCTCTTCAATTGCGATGGATAAAGTATATACAAAAATAATTTTTGACAAGGCAAAAATAAAACAAGCAAAATATGAATACATAAAAAAAGAAAAAGATAAATATGTTTATGTTGATAAAGACTTTAATGAAATAAAAGAAGACTTAGAGGATATTTGTAAAATAATAGATAAACGTTTAAATTATCCAATGTTTATAAAGCCATCTAATTCTGGTTCATCTGTGGGAATAAATAAAGCAAAAAATATAAAAGAACTAGAAGAGTATATAAAATATGCTTCTAGATTTGATAGGAAAATATTAATAGAAGAAAATTTAATCGGAAGAGAAATAGAATGTTCTGTTCTCGGAGATAACGATGTAAAAGCATCTTGTGTTGGAGAAATTTTACCTGCAGAGAATTTTTATACATTTGAGGCAAAATATAAAAATTCAGAATCTAAACTTACAATCCCAGCAGAAATAAAGAAAGAATTGGCAGACGAAGTTCGAAAAACGGCAATAAAAGCATTTAAAGCAATTGATGGGAAAGGATTTGCTAGAGTAGATTTTTTCGTTAATGATGAAACAAACGAAATTTATATTAATGAAATAAATACTTTGCCAGGCTTTACAGAAATAAGTATGTATCCTAAATTATGGGCACAGAGCGGGTTAGAGTATTCTGACTTATTAGATAAATTAATAGATTTAGCATTAGAAAATTAATTAGAGGAGTATAAAATGGAATTAAAAGAAATACAAAAATATGTAAAAGAGCATTTATCAGAAAAAAGATATAATCACAGTGTAGGAGTAATGGAACGTTCAGAAGAACTTGCAAAGATGTATGGAGCAAATGTAGAAATAGCAAAAAAAATAGGAATAGCTCATGACGTTGCAAAAGAGATTAGTGAAGAAGATAAATTGAAATATGTAAAAGAAAATAATATAGAAATAGATGAAGTGGAAAGAGAAAATACTCCACTTCTTCATGCTAAAATAGGAAAAGATATCGCAATAAAGAAATTTGGATTTTCAGAAAATATGGGACAAGCAATAGCAAACCATACGACAGGAAATAAAAATATGGATATATATTCTAAAATATTATTCATTGCAGATAGAACAAGTAAAGAAAGAAATTTTGAAGATATAGAATATATAAAGGAACTAGCAAAAAAAGATATTAATGAAGCAGTATTATATATATTGGATAAAAAAATAGAGCTACAAGTAAAAAAGAGAGCATTAATTCACTTAAATGGAATAATAGCAAGGAATTTTTTATTAAATAATAAAGAGTAGAGCGCGTAAAACTGACATCAGTAATTTACAGTAGGGACGTTCCTCGGACTATGAGGAATACTTATGACCGAGGTTTGTCCATATACATTAGAAAGGAGAAAAAAATGAGATTTATACATATGGCAGATGTGCATTTTGATTGTCCATTTACTGTACTTGCATCAAATGAAACATTGGCAGACCAAAGAAGATTAGAACAAAGAAAATCTTTTTCAGATGCAATAAAATATATAAAAGAAAATCAAATTCCCTTTTTATTTATATCAGGGGATTTATATGAACAAAAATATATAAGAAAAAGCACAATTGAATATATTAATAATTTATTTAAAGAAATAGAAAATACACAAATATTTATATCACCAGGAAATCACGATCCATTTTTTAATAACTCTTTTTATAATGCATTTAATTGGAATAATAATGTAACAATATTTAACTCTGAAATAAAAATTATAGAAACAGAAGAAGCGGATATATATGGATTTGGATTTACAGACTTTTATTGTGAAAATTCTGAAATTGAAAAAATCAATATTAAAAATAAAGATAAAATAAATATATTAGTTACACATGGTTCATTAGATGCTAGTAAAACATTGGATATGCAATATAATCCACTAAATAGTAATAAGTTAAAAGAAATAGGATTTGACTATGTTGCATTAGGACATATCCATAAAGCAAATTATGAAGAAAATAAAAATAATTTTATATATCCAGGCTCATTAATTTCTTTTGGATTTGATGAACTAGGAGAACACGGATTTTTAGATGTAGAAATAAATAAAAATAATTCGGAAAAAAATAATTTAATTAATTTAAAAATAAATAATGATAATTTAAATAATTCAGAAGAAAATAAAAAAATAAAATTTATTAAAATAGATAGAAGAATTTTTGAAGAAATAAAAATAAATATTTCAGAAATTAATTCGGAAGAGGAATTAATTGAAAAAATAAATAGTATTAAATTAGAAAAAAATAAAAATTATAAAATAATTTTAGAAGGATTTAAAAAGATAGAAATTAATTTAAACAAGATAAAAAAAATGATACTAAATGACAAAATACTAAAAATAAAAGATTTATCACAAGTACAATATGATGTAGAAAAACTTGCAAATCAAAATAACCTAAAAGGAATTTTTATTAGCAAAATCTTACAAAAACAGGAAGCTGGATTATGTACAGAGGAAGAAACAAAACAGGCAATAGAAATGTGCATAAATGCATTAAAATAGAGAGTATACATAAATACACAAAAATAAGAAAAAGCACAAAAAAATTGCCTGTGGATAACTGGACAAAAATAACGGAAATAAAGCAACAGGAAAGATAAACCTAAAAAAGAACTAGGTAAACATAAATATAAGAAAAACATTAAAAAATGTGCAAAAACTTATGTAAACATCCGAACAAAAAACAAAAGCCATTGTTAAGAAAAAAGAATAAAAAAATAGAACAAAAATATGCAAAGAAATTGGTAAAAATAGACACCGAAAATTATGTAAATAAATGCAAACCTAGAGAAAAATATTTTAAAATAAGTGATGAAAAATTTATCAAACAAAAAAATTGTCTAAAAAACAATTTTAAAAATAATATTAACAATAATTTAAATAATTGAAAATAAATAAAAAAATGATAATATTTTAAAAAATTAATTAAAAAATAAATAAAAATAAAACAAATAAAAATATTAATA
>JAEDGC010000125.1 GCA_016297695.1 Bacilli bacterium | reverse complement strand
TTTTCTCTTTTTTTATGTTTTAATAATTATTCCCACATCTAGTTTACTACATCATAAAAATAAAGATGATTTGGAATTATAAGAAAATGTGTTATAATATTCAGTCAAAGAGGTGGTTTCTATGAGAAAAGAACCTACTGATAATTATATCAATTTTGCACTATTAGGAAATAATATATATGATATAACTTTTATGAATTATTTATTTGAATCACAAAATGTTAATTCTTATTATTGCAACAAATATAAAATATGTGATGAAGAAAAAGAAAATATATTAAAGAATATTGCGTATTATTTTGGTACAAGAGGTCCCATGTTAATTGATGATAAAGGACTAAGAAAAATATTTGATGATAACGAAATACCTAAAACATCAATTTTGCCCAATTTATCTTCAGAAGATATAATCAATCAGATCGATGTTTGTTTAAAAAGTGATGCCATTTATGTTTGTAATTCAAATGGTAAATTAGATAAATATACGATTTTTATATTAGGATATTTAATGGCAATGGAACAAGAAATTTTCTTTTGGGATGATATAGATGAATCAGAGTGGTTAATGTCGTGTATTTCTAAAAAGAATAACAATGGTTATAAAGAAGTTGTACAATTCCCTTTAGAAATAATCAGAATGTTTGCTTATCCATATTTATTTAAGAAAGAAAAATTAGAATTGCAACCAGGAACATATGGTGAAGTAATAGTTGATGATAAAGGAAATATAGGTGTAGATAGAAACATAGAATTTAATTTGCAAGTAGAAAATCAAGAAAAAGAAAAAAATACAATTTCATTGTTAGGTAGTTTAAGGAAACAATTAATATCTATTAAAGAAAAAGCTTTACAATTAGAAGAAAAGGGATATAAAGTTTTAGCCCCTAAATTATCAAATGTTAAAACTGATGAAAAAGGATTTATAATTTTTGAAGATGATGTTAGTGATAATCCAATTATAATAGAGTCAGATTTTATTGAAAATTGTTTAAAATCTGAAGGCATTATTGTTTGCAATAAAGATGGATATGTAGGAAATACTGTTATGTTTGAAATAGGATATTTATTAGCAAAAAAGAAAAATATAGAATTTATTGAAGAACCTAATGAACAATGGTTAAGAGATGTTGTTGATTATTTCTCAAAGTTAAATGATAAATTACATTTATTCAAATACAAATAAAATCGTTGTAAAATTTTACCGTTAATATTGACATAAAATATAATATATTATAGAATAATTTTCACATTTATTGAAACAATTATATAAATGTGTGATATAATTAATTTAGAATAGGGAGTGGTAATATGATAAAAGATTATGAAATTAATTCTTCAATAATTGCAGATTATTTTTTAACAAAATCAGAATTAACTCCAAAGAAAATTCAAAAATTAGTATATTATGCTTATTCATGGTTTATTGCTTTGAATAATCAAAATGAAAATCAAATAGATAATGTTTTATTTAATGAAGTACCAGAAGCTTGGATTCACGGACCAGTTTTCCCTACATTATATACAAGATTTAAACAATATAATTGGAATGAAGTTCCAAAAAATGAACAAAATATAGTATTTGAAAACGATGATATTATGAGTTTTTTAAATGATATTTGGTCTAAATTTGGTATATATTCCGCAGATGAATTAGAATATATGACACATCAAGAAACTCCATGGATTAATGCTAGAAAAAATACTATTTCAGATGAAAGATCTAACCAAAAAATATCATTAAAGGATATATTTAATTATTATAATGCCTTGTAAAAAAGAAATAAAAACATCAAGTAATGAAAAGGGGAAAACACTTGTAAAAGTTAGTGGAAAAAGTCCATTAGATAACAAAATTGTTTTCTCTTTTTCTTTTTTTAATGGTCAAAGTATTCATTTTAGAGATTTTAATAATTTTTATTCGAGTGAAGAGGATGCTAAAAAAGCAGCAAGTGATTTATTTGAAACATTGAGATTAATGTCAAATTTAGAACCAAAAGAGTTATTTGCTCCAAATATGAAAAAACAATATCATTATAATCAATTCGATGATAATAATATTATTGACAGAATAGAATCTATTTTAATTAATGGGTATGGGATGACTAGAGAAAAGGTCGACGAATTTGAAAGAATGTATTTCGAGTTTTCATTTAGTAATGGAAAGCGTGTTATTGGTACAAAGATATATGAGAATATATTTCAAATATTATTTATTGATTGTAATCATTTAATTTGTATTGAGTCTTCTAGAAATGTAAAAATTAAAAATGGATATAGTGTTCCAAGCATTTTTGAAAAGGTTGATAGAAATATAACTGTCAAACAATATGAACGTGAAGAATTACTTGAATTATTAATAGATTCTGCAAGGAATGGGGAATATACAAATATAGATGATTTTATCAAAGACTATGATGAATTATTCATTATGTCATGAAAAATATGATATAATGTTAAGTCTTTTATGGCACATTTTGGACAGACAAAATGTGTTATAAAAT
>JAEDGC010000047.1 GCA_016297695.1 Bacilli bacterium | reverse complement strand
AATTACTAATTATTATTTTATAAAAATAGGACAAAATCACTAATTAGTCACACTCTTTATATTAAAGAACTTAAATTTTGCTGCTTAAATTTTCTTCTATTTTCATTAAACGATTATATTTTGCTACTCTTTCGCCACGAGAAAGTGATCCAGTTTTGATAAATGGAATATTTAGTCCAACGGCAAAATCTGCAATAAATGTATCTTGTGTTTCCCCACTTCTATGAGAAATAACCATACGATATTTATTTTTTCTAGCTAATGTAATTGTTTTAATCATCTCAGTAACTGTGCCAATCTGATTAGCTTTTAATAAAATTGCATTACCAGCTTTTTTATTAACACCTTCAATCAAATATTTACTATTTGTTACAAAATAATCATCACCAACTAACATAACTTTATTGCCAATTAAATTTGTTAATTTTGCAAAAGAAGCAAAATCATTTTCATCAAATGGGTCTTCTATAGATATTATTGGATACTTTTTAATTAGCAATTCATAATATTCAATCATCTCATCTGCACTAAGTAATTTATTATCAATTTTATATTTCCCATCTTCAAATAACTCGCTTGCTGCAACATCAAGTGCTATAAATACTTCTTTACCTGGAATATAACCTGCTTTTTTTATTGCATTGACTATTAAATCAAGCGCAAGAGTATTATATGCTAAATCTGGAGCAAATCCACCTTCATCACCAACTCCAGTATTCAAATGTTGATCTTTTAAAATTTTTTTTAAAGCATGAAAAACTTCTACTCCACATCTAACTCTCTCTTTAAAAGATTTAACTACTGGAACAATCATAAATTCTTGAATATCTAAATTGTTATCCGCATGTTTACCACCATTTAAAATGTTCATCATAGGTATTGGCATAGAAACTTTCCCATTAGAAAGTATCTCATAAAGTTCTTTATTTTCACTTTTGGCAATTGCTTTAATAACACATAATGAAACTGCTAATATTGCATTGGCACCAAGTTTTTCTTTATTTTCAGTACCATCTAATTTAATTAATTCTTCATCAATTTTAACTTGATTTAATTCCATACCAATTAATTTATCTTTAATGATAGTATTAATATTGTTAACAGCATTTTGCACTCCTAAACCATTATATCTATTTTTGTCATTATCTCTTAATTCTAAAGCCTCCTTACTACCTGTTGATGCTCCACTAGGAACAGATGATACTACTTTGGTATCATCATCTAAAATCATGTCACATTCAACTGTTGGATTACCTCTAGAATCAAGTATTTCTCTTGCTATAATATTTATTATTTTTTTCATAATTCACCTTCTTATCCTTATAATTTTAGTATATCAATATATAATTATTTATACAATGAAAAAGACAACTAATAGTTGTCAAGTTTACTCATAAATTTTTCTACTCTATTTTTTAATAAATTTGAAGTGTTAATATTTAGAAGACCAATCAATATAGAGAATATTGCAATTATTTCAATAACTCCAAAACTCTCAAATGGATAAAAAATTAATAAAAATCCTAGAGATACCATTAAAATACCCATTACCAAAACAATTAACCAACTTCCTTCTCTAATTATTTTATATCTAATTGCATCAATTAATTGTTTTATACCACTAAATATCAAATAAACACCATAATAAATAATAATATAATTTACAAATTTTATAAAATTAGTAAACAAAAGCACTGATATAAATAAATATATAATTCCAAAAACAACACCTGTTTTAAACATTGTATTTGAATTACGCATAAAAGTTGAATAAATATTTAATAATGATTCTAAGAGTATTATTACTCCTAAAGAGATTGCAATAAATTTATCACTTGCTGTTTTATTTATTAGCAATATAATTCCAAAAATAATAAAAATTAAAGCTAACCCAATTTCTAATAATTTAATATTATTGAATTTTTTTTCTTCGCCTTCTAAATTAGTATTAAAAAATTTATTAACTACTTTATTAATCATCTTAATCCACTCCTTGATAGGTATAGTATAACATTTAAATTATCTAAAATAAAGAAAAAGATTGATTTTTAAGTATATTTTTGGTATTATATTCTCTTAATTTGAGGAGGCAAAAGTATGATAAAAGAATTAAGATTTAATGAGTTTGAAGAATTTGCTAAAAATCATCCATTATCAAATCATTATCAAACAATTAATTATGCTATGTTGATGACTGAATATGATTATGATTATGATTTAATCGGATATTATGAAAGCAATGAACTTAAAGCCGCTTCTTTAATAGTTTTTAAAAATATTACAAATTTCAAAAAATATGGTTATGCCCCTCGTGGATTTTTAGTCGACTATTTAAATCCTCATTTATTAGAAAGATTTACTAAAGAATTAATTAATTATTATCAAAAAAAGAATATAGTATTTATAAAGATTAATCCTGAATTACCTGTTAATGAAATTGATAATAATACTAAAAATAGCACTTGTAATAAAAATATTATCGCAAAAAATTATTTAAATGATTTTGGTTATTTCAAATTAAAAGATAATCTTTATTTTGAATCAAGACTGCCAAGATACGCTGCATTTATCAATTTAAAAGAATATGATGAGAACAAATTGAAAAAGAATACAAGAAATAAGATAAAACGTGCAGAAAATAAAGGATTAAGTTACGAAATTGTTCAAAATAATGGAATAGATGTCTTATTTGACTTTATCAAGAAAAAAAGAGATAAGGATTCAATTTATTATAAACATTATTACAATGTTTTCAAAAAAACAGGAAATGTCGATATATTTTTAATAAAAGTTAATTATAACGAATATCTAAATAATGCTAAATTAATGTATGAACAAGAATTAGAAATTAATGGTGAATTAAATAAAAATTTAATAGAAAATAGAACAACAAAAAATATAAATAAAAAAATGGAAAGTGATAAAAAATTACTTGCTTATAAAAATGATGTCCTAGAAGCTACTAAAGGAAGTAAAACTATTGGTTCAAAATACATTGCTGGTGCTTTAGTTGTTAAATTTAATAATAGAATTGATATTGTAGTTAGTGGTTATGATACAAAGTATAAAAGATTTAACGCTAATTATTTCTTACATAATTCTATAATTAATTATTATAAAGACTCTTATGAAATACTTGATATGAACGGTATGACGGGCGATTTTTCAGATAAAAATCCTTATAGTGGATTAAATAATTTTAAACTGGGATTTAATCCTAAAATATATGAATTTATCGGAGAATATGATTTAATATTAAAACATTCTACTTATAAAAAATTATATAATAATGGAACATTAGCTAGAGCATTAAATAAAACTGATGAAAAAGAACTAATTCAATTTAATTAAATTAGTTCTTTTTATATTTCTTTACAATAGTTTTCTCTTTCATCATAGAATAAATGATGCAATTCATTTATTTTTTTATGAATATTATTTACTATAGATTGATAATTCCCTTTTCCATGAGAAGTTAAAATTGATATTGTATAAGGATATTCTTCAAAAACAATACCTATATCATGAAAATAATAAGAATGCCATCCCCATTTATGTGCAACGTTGTTATCATCACCATTTAAATTTAAATAATTATAATAAGTATTTGTCATGCATTCTTTTAAAAAAGTACCATAAGAGGTGTTACTATTCATTATTTCATAAGCATGCTTTAAATAAATATTTGTATCAATTGCACTTTGATTACCATATGTATCTCCACCAGTTAGTATATTAATAGCTCCTAGATTATTACCATATTTTTTTAAATTACTCATACCTATATAATCAATTAACATATAATGCGCAGTATTATCACTATATTTTAAAATGTAGCTTATTAGATCTTTTAAACTAATATCTTCTGATATTTTTCTAGATGACATTCCGATACTATCATCTGCTTTATATTTTTCATAATATTTAACAAAAGTATTATCAAGATCTATTTCATTGTTTATAGCTTTATCTATTAAATATTCAGCTTCAACTAATTTAATTAAACTAGCACCATAATAAACCTTATCTGATTGATATTTATAATTGAATCCAGTAGAAATATCTTCATAGACAATTGATACATTATATTTACTTAAGTATTGATTTAATTCTTCTTGTTTATTTGACAAATTATCACTTACTTCATTTTCATCAAACTTACTTATAAGACATTTCTCATACTCAAACTGCTCATCTTTAAGATTATCTATCTTTACTTCATTATAGGATTTAGTGTATATAATTTGATTATTATTTATACAATAAGCTATCACTATTGAAATAATTAGTATTATTAATGTTCTAAGATTTTTTCTTTTTTTCATTATTATCACATTATAAGATTATCACTATTTTTAGTTAAATTCAATCATAAAAAAATTGCAAATAAATTGCAATTTTTTTAAATACATATTGATATCTTTAATTATTTAATAATTTCAGATACAACTCCGGCACCAACAGTACGTCCACCTTCACGGATTGAGAATTTAGTACCTTTTTCAAGTGCAACAGGAGCGATTAATTCTACTGTCATATCAACATTATCACCAGGCATAACCATTTCAACACCAGCAGGTAATTCGATTACACCAGTAACATCTGTTGTACGGAAATAGAATTGTGGTCTGTAATTTGAGAAGAATGGAGTATGACGTCCGCCTTCTTCTTTGCTTAATACATAAACGCTTGCTTTGAATTGTGTATGAGGTGTAACACTTCCAGGTTTAGCTAGAACTTGTCCACGTTCAACTTCTTCACGAGAAATACCACGTAATAATGCACCAGCATTGTCTCCAGCTTGAGCGAAATCTAAAGATTTTCTAAACATTTCAATTCCTGTAACAACAGTCTTTTTAGTTTCTTTTAATCCAACGATTTCAACTTCATCATTAAGATTTAATACTCCTCTTTCAACACGTCCAGTAACAACTGTTCCACGTCCTGAAATAGTAAATACGTCTTCGATACTCATTAAGAATGGTTTGTCAGTATCTCTTACTGGTGAATCAATATAATCATCAACTGCAGCCATTAAATCTTTAATTGATTGAACAGCAGCTTCATCACCTTCAAGAGCTTTTAATGCACTACCACGAATGATAGGACAATCTGCATCATATTCATATTCTCCTAATAATTCTCTAATTTCCATTTCTACTAAATCAAGTAATTCTGGGTCATCTACTTGGTCACATTTGTTCATGTAAACAACAATTTTAGGAACTCCAACTTGTCTAGATAATAAGATATGTTCTCTAGTTTGAGGCATAGGACCATCTGAAGCTGAAACAACTAAGATAGCACCATCCATTTGTGCAGCACCTGTGATCATGTTTTTAACATAGTCAGCATGTCCTGGGCAGTCAACGTGAGCATAATGACGTTTTTCAGTTTCATACTCAACGTGAGCAGTATTAATAGTAATACCTCTTTCCCTTTCTTCTGGAGCTTTGTCGATATCAGCATAATCAACAAATTTTCCGAAATATTTAGTAATAGCAGCTGTTAATGTAGTTTTACCATGGTCAACGTGTCCAATAGTACCAATATTAACATGTTCTTTTGAACGATCAAATTTTTCTCTTGCCATTTTTATTTTTCTCCTTTCATTTCTATTATATTTTATCTAATGCTTGAATATTTTTCAAGTATTATTTTTAGTTAACGCTGTTTTTCTTAATAATTTCTTCAGCGATTGATTTTGGAACTTCTTCATAATGGTCTTTTTCCATTTGGAAGTTACCTCTACCTTGTGTATTACTTCTTAAATCTGTTGCATAACCAAACATTTCGCAAAGTGGAACCATAGCAATAATTCTTATTGTATTTCCAATTGATTCTTGACCCATTGGACGTCCACGACGAGATGTTAAGTCTCCCATTACGTTACCCATATATTCTTCTGGAACGTCTACTACAACTTTCATTATTGGTTCAAGTAATACAGCCTTACATTTATTCTTAGCTTCTTTTAAAGCCATACTAGCAGCGATTTTAAATGCCATTTCAGATGAATCGACATCATGGTAAGATCCATCAAATAATGTTGCTTTAACATCAACAAGTGGATATCCTGCTAAAATACCACCAGCCATTGCTTCTTGTAATCCTTTATCAGTTACAGGTATATATTCACGAGGAACAACACCACCAACGATTGCATCAACAAATTCATAGCCTTTACCTGGATTTGGTTCAAATTTAATCCAAACATGTCCATATTGTCCACGTCCACCAGATTGTTTTATGTATTTACCTTCACAATCAGCAGGTACTGTAATTGTCTCACGGTAAGCAACTTGTGGTCTACCTTTATTACAATCAACATTAAATTCACGTTTTAAACGATCAACAATAATGTCTAAGTGTAATTCTCCCATTCCTGATAATACAGTTTGTCCTGTTTCAGTATCAGTTTTAACTCTAAGTGTTGGATCTTCTTCAACAAGTTTAGCAACAGCGATTGCCATCTTATCTTGATCACCTTTACTCTTAGGTTCAATAGCTATATCAATAACAGGTTCTGGGAATTCCATACCTTTCATTATGCATGGATTTTTTTCATCACATAATGTATCAGCAGTTGTAGTATTTTTAAGTCCTACTGCAGCTGCAATTTCTCCTGCATAAACTTCAGTAATCTCTTTACGTTGGTTAGCATGCATTTGAAGTATACGACCAATTCTTTCTTTTTCATCTTTAGTTGAGTTTAATACATATGATCCACTATGTAAAACACCTGAATAAACTCTAAAGAATGATAATCTTCCAACAAATGGGTCTGTCATAATTTTGAATGCTAATGCAGTGAATGGTTCTTTATCAGATGGATGACGTTTAACATCATTTCCATTTTTATCAGTACATTCAATAGCTTCAACATCTGTTGGTGCTGGTAAGTAATCTATAACAGCATCAAGTAATGTATGAGTACCTTTATTTCCTAATGCATCAGCACATAATACAGGGAAGAATTCTACAGCCAATGTTGCTTTTCTTATTGCTGCTTTTAATTCTGAAACACTGAATTCTTGTCCTTCTAAATATTTTTCCATTAAAGATTCATCTGATTCAACTACAGCTTCAATTAATTTTGTTCTATATTCTTCAGCTTTATCTTTCATGTCATCAGGAATTGCAATTTCTTTTAATTCTTGTTTATCAGTACCATCATATTCGAATGCTTTCATTTCTACTAAATCTACATAACCAGTAAAGCAATCTTCAGCACCAATAGGTAACATTATTGGAGCAGCATTAGCTCCTAATCTATCTTTGATAGTTTTTAAACTAAAGTAGAAATCAGCTCCCATTTTTTCCATTTTGTTTGCACAAATCATTCTAGGAACTTTATATTCATTAGCTTGTCTCCAAACTGTTTCTGTTTGAGGTTCAACACCTGCTTGAGCATCAATTAATGCTACAGCACCATCTAATACTCTTAATGATCTTTGAACTTCAATAGTGAAGTCTACGTGACCTGGAGTATCGATAATATTTAATCTATAACCTTTCCAATGGCATGTTGTAGCTGCAGAAGTAATTGTTATACCTCTTTCTTGCTCTTGTGCCATCCAGTCCATTTGAGATTCTCCATCATGAGTTTCTCCAATTTTATGAGTTATTCCAGTTAAGAATAAAATTCTTTCAGTAGTTGTTGTTTTACCAGCATCAATGTGAGCCATGATACCAATATTTCTTAATTTATCAATAGTAACATCTCTTGCCATTTAAACACCTACCATCTATAGTGAGCAAATGCTTTATTTGCTTCTGCCATTTTGTGAGTATCCTCACGTTTTTTAACAGCTCCACCTGTTCCAGCGGCTGCATCCATAATTTCATTTGCTAAATTAATAGCCATTCCTCTTCCGTTTCTCAATTTAGCATAGTTAACTAACCATCTTAGTGCCAATGCTTGACTTCTATCGTCAGAAACTTCAATAGGAACTTGGTAATTTGATCCACCAACACGTCTAGATTTAACTTCTAATGCTGGTTTAATATTTTCTAAAGCTTCGTTATATACATCTATTGCAGGTTTTCCTGTTTTTTCAGCTATAATATCAAATGCTTCATATAAAATCTTTTGAGCTGTTCCTTTTTTACCATCTTGCATAATTTGATTAATTAGTTTAGTAACTACTTTTGAATTATACACTGGATCTGGTAAAACATCTCTTTTTACTGTTCTTCTTTTACGCATAATTATCTCCTTCCTTATTTATTATTTAGGTCTTTTTGTACCATATTTACTACGACCTTGTTTTCTGTTATTAACTCCTTGTGTATCAAGTGTTCCACGAATTACATGATAACGTACACCGATTAAGTCTTTAACACGTCCACCACGAACTAAAACAACACTATGTTCTTGTAAGTTATGTCCTTCTCCTGGAATATAAGTATCTACTTCTTTTCCGTTTGAAAGTCTAACTCTTGCATATTTACGTAATGCTGAGTTTGGTTTTTTTGGTGTTTTTGTTCCAACACGAGTACAAACTCCTCTTTTTTGTGGACTTGAAGTTTCTGTTTGTTTTCTTTCAAGTGTATTAAATCCTACATTTAAAACTGGACTTTTACTCTTCTTAGTTTTTGCTTTTCTGTTTTTTCTAACAAGTTGATTAATTGTTGGCATTAATTATCCTCCTCTCATTAACACACATCCTGGTGTATCATAATATTCATTAAATTAGGTTCTACCTAAGGGCAGAACCCAATTTCGAATGCTTAATTAATATACCATTAAAGTATATTCAAGTCAAGTAAATTATATTATTTTTTTAACTTAATTTCTTATAGATACCCTGTTATAGCAACAGATGCCTCAAAAGTGCCATCTATTAAACTTGATTGATCTAGTGAACTGTTTAATAAATATAACCTGATTTCAAAATTTGTGACACTTGCGCCATTAAATTCACCAGCTTGCTTTAAATAATAAGTATCATAGTATTTAATAGTGTCTGTACTTGTTTTAGTAGTAGATAATTTCCCATTAGCTGTTATATCAGAAAAATCTCCACTAGATACAACTACATCATCAGCTAACAATTGCCATTTAAAACTAGAATCAATCATATTATTAGATATTGTAATATTTTTTAAATATATATTATAAAATCCAGTTGATTCGCTTTTTACTTGAACTGTAAAATTAATTTTTTCTGATTTAGCATCAATCTCATCCTCATTGATTAAAACCATATTATTTGCAGTTATAACATTTGAATCAGGTAAATCTGTATCCATTTTAAAAGTTCCGCTTTGAATTTTAGTTTCTGTAAAATTACCTTGTAAGTCTGCTATTGTAAAAGAATATGTTAAACTTATCCCTAATATAATTAATGCTACAACAAATATTATACATATTACTGTATAATTTTTAGAATATTTTTGTTCTTCCATCTTTATCACCTATTATTTGTCTTAATTATATCTAATTTCAAAAAAATATACAACTATTTTATAGCTGTATATTCCACAACATACATTGCTTCGTTATCTTTTACAACTTCAACGCTACATTTTTTATCGTAATCCAAATCTTCTTCATATTCTATTGTTATAAAATATTTGTATGCATCAAGTGTTTTTTCATCTACTTTATATGTTGTTTCTTCAACATCATCAGTTATTACTGATTTTACAGTAGGTAATTTTTGGTTTCGTGTACCATAACTGTTATCTTCTACGTGTTCATATAAAGTATCCATAACTTTATTTTTAAACATATCTTGCTCTTCTTTATATATATATTCTAAACCACCAACATCATATTTACTTATTTTATTTGAAATAGTAAATAAATCAATAACAAATAATTGAGAAAGTTTTTCACCATAAAGTTTATAATCTATTTCTTCATTTTCTAAAATTTCTTTTAACTCATAATATGTTTGTTTAAATATTTTAGTATCTCTATCATCAAGAAAATAGCCATATTTATCCATTTTATCAACTATAGAAGTTTTTACAGTTGCTTTTTTATCATTACTTTTACCAAATATTTTTACACATATTGATAAAGCCATTAATAAAGCCAAAAATATTCCAATTACTGTTAATGCTATTTTATATTTCTTACTCATTTGTATTCTCCTTTATATTCTTTTTATCATCACTTAATACATCAATATCTGTACCTTCTTTATAAATAAGATTATGAACTATTATTGAATTTGAAACATCAAGTAATCTTTCTGAATAAATTTTATGTTCTTCAATATAATCATCATCTATTACACTATTATTTCTAACAAAATACTCCCCAGTAGAATTGTTATAATAAACTTTATTAGTTAAAAAATTCCCATTTGGATATACAACAATATTATTATCTTTAATATTAAATATGTCATGACCTAAAGCATATTTATTTTCTATACCTAACATATTACCTAAAGTTGGTAAAACATCATACATTCCCATTGTATAATTAATTTCTTTATTTATCTTTTTCTTTAAATTTTGATTTTTAGTCCATAATATCAAAGGGGTATTTTTATTTAATTCATGATTATAATAATTATATTCTTTATACTCTTTATCATTTTCTTCATAAACTTCTCCCGTTTTAGGATTATAGTTATATAAATAATTTAATTCTTTTCTTGTAAGTTTTGCATCATGATCACCATAGAAAACAAATACTGTATTATCAAAATACTTAGAATTATTGATATATTCAATAAATTCACCTAAAGCTTTATCTGCATAATGAGAACTTGTTATATAATTTCCAACTGGCGTATTATACAAATAATTTGATGTTTTACTTATTATTTCACCGGTATTTTCATCTTCTTCTGTATATGTAGTACTCATATCGTATTCTCCATATTTATCTAAAAATATAAACGGTGAGTGATTTGATAAAGTTATAACTGTTCCCATATAATTAGGATGTGTTTGTTCTATATTTTCTAATTTTGGAACTAATTGTTCAAAGAACTTACTATCATTTATTCCAAGATTTATAACATCATCTTCAGTATATTCAAAGGCATCTTCAAATATCATATCATCATAACCTAAAGATGGATGAGCTTTATCTCTATTCCACATAGAAGCATAATTGCCATGGCTACTAAATGTATAATAACCTTTTTGTTTTAATAATTTTTGCAAAGTAATATAATTTCTATTGTAATAACTTACAAATACTGTTCCACTTGATGCTGGCATTAATGATGATGATAATGTAAATTCTGTATCAGATGATGTACCAGTACTTATTTGAGGATAAAAATTTTTAAAAAACATTCCTTCACTTGCTAATTTTTTAACATTATAAACAGCATCTACTCCATTAAATGAAACATCCATTAAAAACGTCTGCATTCCTTCCATATGGACTAAAATAACATTATAACCATCTAAAATATTAGTGTACTCATTTTTTCCATTATATTTATCTTCTTCTTTCATATTATCGAAATAATCATGAAATAATTTTGCAGCTTCTTCATATCCAAATAGACTACTTAATTTTGGGGTTAAACTTTGAATTAAATCATTAGTTTGATATATTACTATTCCAAATCTTTCTACGATATATACCCTATTCCACTGTTTTGCAAGGCGACTATAATCTGTTTTATTAGCAGTTGCAAATGTATATGCTAAGCAAATAAAAGACATAGTTAAAGTTATTAAAAGCATTTTCTTTTTCACTTCTATTTTTTTTATTAAATTATAGTAATATGTTGTATTAAGTTTTTTATGAATGTAATAAAATAGTATTGGAAATATTATATATATGAAATCATAAAATTTAAATTTTTCATATAAAGAACCAGTTACAGTTTTTACTTGCGATAAAGATGCAATTTCTCCAAATGAAGCAAATGACATATAAAATGTATAGTAAACTGAATTAATTATTTCCGCTATTGTAAAAATAAGTAAGCAAATAAAATAATATTTATATCTTTTTTCCGGTTTTTTTATATATCCAAACGCTCCTATTAAAAGGATTACAGCTAAATCGGCTATAAATGGTTTTATACTAAATGTATTTCCAATTGTAAAATTTCTTAATAAAATTGTTCCAAGCAATGAAAATATAACATATGAAATAAATAGACGATTTGTAATTAAATAAAAAGCTACTTGTTTTCTTAATCTTTTTAATATATTTAATAACTTCTTTTTCATATCTAAGCCCTTCTTACTATTTTTAATTATAACAATATTATTGCAAATTTACAATTTCTATTGAAAAATTATTTCAAATTTGATATTATCATCTTATGCAGGTGTAGTACAATGGCTAGTATACGACCTTGCCAAGGTTGAGATGGGAGTTCGATCCTCCTCACTTGCTCCATAAGGTAAAATCGTCGCACCAAGCGATGTTAATGATTAAATCAACGCAAGTTGATTTTTTT
>JAEDGC010000011.1 GCA_016297695.1 Bacilli bacterium | reverse complement strand
ATTAAAACTAGCAGAAGAAAATGGTGAAAAATCATCATCCATAAAAATAGCTAAAAGTTTACTTGATTCAGGTATGGAACTTGAAGAAATATCTAAACATACAAATTTGTCATTAAAAGATATATTACAATTAAAAAAAACTAGTATGAACTAGTTTTTTAATTGTTATAAAGTCTATATAAATTAATACTTGGACGATTATTAAATCTAAATTTGTAATCTTGAGTTCCTATGCCACTATTAACATATATTTTCATTTTTGAAGTATTATAATATCCTTTTAAATAATTATCGGTTTTCTCTAACTTGATAATGCCTCCAACAAAAGGAATATTAACTAACCCACCTAAAGAGTGTGCTGAAAATAAAACATTTACTTTATAGTCATTAATTTCATTTACTATTGCAGGTTCATGGCTAAGTAAAATAGTAAAATAGTTATTTTCATCACCTAAAATATTAAAGGCATTTACATAATCAATTTTACTTTTTATTAGAGAGGAAGTACCAACAATTTTAATTGGAACTATATTTTTATAATATATTAATTCATTTGAATTATCTAAAATAGTAAAATTAGCATATTTAAATATTGTTTCAAATGCATCTAAATTACTATAATCTTGATCTCCTTTAATAGCATATTTGTTGATTGAAGAATCAATTTTATATAATTCTTCTTTTAATAAATTTATATCATTTTCAGATATTTTTATTGAATTATCAAACAAATCTCCATTAAATATAACTAAATCTGGTTTTAATTCATTAATTTTATTTACCATTTTTTTAATATCTTTTATTGAAGTTGTAATACCATAATGAATATCAGCAAATTGAACAATTTTAAATCCTTCAAATGAACTTGGTAATTCTTCATCAACAATACTATTTTCAATGACTTGTAGACCAGTAGTACCGATATATCTAGAATATAGTAATATTCCCAAGATAATAGAAAATAGTAATATTAATATTTTAATTAATTTATTTTTTTTCATATATACCTCTTACATTACAAGTAGTATTAAAAATACAGTTAAAGCATTGTGTATTGTGTGGATTACCATTGTTGTACAAATATTATCTGTTTCATAATATGATTTTGCAAAGGCAACTCCTAAAGAACTATAAGGAACAATATATAAAATTTGAAACCAATTTTTTGCTATTTGAGCTAAATTCATCCCTTCATAAGCAGTATATACATGAAGTGAGCCAAAAAATATTCCAGAGAATAAACAGTATGTTAAACACTTTTTAAATGCTTTTCTAAATCCTAATCTAAAAACTATTTCTTCAACTAAAGGACCAATAAATACCATTGCAACAATTGAGTATAATGGATACATTTTTAAATATTCACGATTAACTGATTCATTGGTTGCCATTCCTCCAGAAATAATATTTAATAATAAATTAGAAGCTATCATAACTAAGAATCCGATAAAATAATATTTAAATCCTGTATCTAGATTTTTTTTATAATCGTGTTTAAATTTTTTTATGTCTTTTACTATAGTTTTTCTAAAAATCATAAATAAAACTAAAAATATAATTATTTCTGCTAATGATAAATAAATGTTACTGACAAATTTAGAAGAAGATTTAAAAGAAGGACCAAATATAACTCCTAAAATTATTGGTAAGCCTTTAAAATACAATAAGAATACTAATATTCCAATTATAAAGTATTTAATTCTATTTAGCATTTCTTTCATTTTTATTCTCCCTTTATATACCCTAATTTTTTTAGCTTTTCAACAAGTTTACTTTCAGAAATATCACCATTAATTCTATTTAATGTAGTTTCTTCTTCACCATTTTTATAAAATACAGTAGTAGGGGTACCACTGATACTTGCAATAGTATTAACTCTAGAAATATCAGTAGATTTAACTTTTGTTAAATTTAAATCATATATTTTTATATCATACTTTTTACTTACTGATTCTAATACTGGTGCATAAGTTTGACAATGACTACAACCATCTTGAGTAAAGACTAAAATAAAAGAATCTTTATTTTTTATTTTTTCTTCAAGTTGTTCAACATCAATAAAAACTACATTACTTTTATTTGTCTTTGATGCTGTTTTATTGGCAAAATAAAAAACACCAAAAATAGTTAATACCATTAAAATTATACCTGGTATTATTAATTTATTCTTCATATCATTATCACCAATAAAAATATATCATAAAACATTGTTCTAAGCAAATATTTTGCATAATTTAAAGATATATATTTACTTGAAAATGATAGTATGTTGTGCTAAAATAAAACCATAGAAATTTAGGTTGGTGATATTATGCGAAAAAATGCAAAGTATTTATTATTAACTTTGCTAATATTTTGTTTTGCAGTTAAGGTTGATGCTGCAGAATGTAGTTATGAAAAACAAGTTGAGTTAAATAATTTAGCTGCAACAGTAAAAGCAACATATGAAGAAGTTGAAATTGATACTGGAAATACGGTATATTATATGGATCCTGAAACAGGCGTTGAAGATACCTCAAAAACAATTAATGTGACTGAAAAAGGATTTAAAGTATCAATTTTAAATATAACAAATGATATTTATGTCAATGTAAAAAATGAAAATACTGGTGAATCAAAAGATATTTATTATAGGGATACTAATAATGGAACAATTCAGTTAAATACATATAAGGCTGACCAATTAGTAACATATACTATAAAAGTTTATGGCTTAAGTGAATGTCCTGGATATGATTTAAGAACTATTACCTTGGTAACACCGATTTTTAATCCTTATTATGACACAGTATTTTGTGAACAATATCCTGATTTTGAGTTATGTTCTGAATATACAACTAATACTGAATTAACCTTAGATGAGTTTTTAAGACAATCAAATGAATATAGAAAAAATCATAATCCTGTAACAAGTGAAATAGAAAAAAAAGAAAGCTTATCTTTAAAAGAAAGAATAAAACAATTTTTTGATACAAATAAAACAATAATTATAATAATTGTTTGTGCAATTGCAATTGTGGGGGTTGCTACTGCTGCGATAATAGTTATTAGACGAAGGAGTAGATTAATATGAAAAAAAATTTTTTGAAATTAAATAGAGTAGTTTTATTTAGTATTTTATCATTTATTATATTTCAAATAAATGTTGATGCTTTAAATCTTAGCGGATGTAGATTTGATTCAGGTGATGTATCATATCCAGTAAGTGATTATCCTTTATACGAACAAAAATTAACTTGTGGTGGAACAAGTTTTGAAGCATACTGTATTGATGCAGGTTATCCCAATCCACATAGTACAAGTGGTGCCACTGCAAGTATTATAAATAGTCCTGGATTAAGTACGGTTTTTAGTCAAGGAAGTTATTTTGAAAATCAAGTTGCTTTAAGAGCATGGGCTTCTAATGCTGGACTAACCCATTCTTATAAACCTATTATGAAAAAAATAATTAATGGAACAATAAGTAGTGATTTAGCATATTTAAAAGCACTTCAAATAGGTAGAGGGGCTAATTCTAGTTATACATTATCAGGTACAATTGGAAGTGATTTACTTAATTTAACTGTATTAAGTGTTAATAAAGCTTCAAAAACAGCTGAAATTATGGTAAGCGCTTTAGCAGATATTAATCTAGCAAGTATTGATTGGAGCGTTATTAGTGGAGCATCATCAGTATCTAAAAGTGGTGATGGGCAAAAATTAATAGTAAGTGGATTTAATGTTGGAGATTGTAAAGGTGCTAAAGTTAGATTGAAAGCAACAATTAAAAATAGTGGAACAAGTACTTCAGGAACTCCAGGAACTCCAGGAACTGAACCTTCAGAAAGACATATTTTAGTTCATTATCCGGGTCAACAATCAATGATAGTTAGAATTCCTTCAACAGAGCCAATTCCAGGAACACCTGATACACCAGGAACGCCTGGTAATAATACACCTGGAAGTAGTAATTCTTACACATTTGAAGTAACTATACCAGATCCAGATTGTGATTGTAGTGGAGAAAGTAATTTATGTCAAGAATGTAGACAAAATGGTGAATCAAGTGATAATAAAGAATATGCTAAAAATTGTGCTAATAATGATTCTTTTAAAGAGTATGCAGGTGTTTCATTAAAGAAAACTGAAAATATTGATACTAATACTTCAATAATTGCTAGCCATTCAGGATCATCTGTTGCTCCTTCTCAAAAATTAGCAGGTAATAAATATTGTAATGTTTATTGTTTAGAAGATATTAAATATACTATGCCTGGAAAATTAAAAACTAAAAATGGTAGATACTTTAAATTGAAAACAGGATTTGATTTAGGCGTTAACGAAGATGGTCAAAATATTAGTATAACAGGTACAAGAAAATGTATTACTTCTGAAATTAAAATTAGTGATTATATTATAAATATTAAAGGCGCACAAGAAAATGTTATAACTGCTTATAATAATTATAAAGAAGCAGTTGAATTTAATAAAGCATTAGCTGATGCTGAAGGAAACGGAACAACACAAAATGGCTGTAATAAATATAATACAGATGATCCTAAGAAGTGTGATTCCCCATGTTCATATACTGAATATAAAGCAAAAAATACTTATAAATATAAAAAAGCAAATGCAACTTACGATGGAAATGGTAGTGCAACAGATGTAGTTCTTAAAGATGAAACTATCACTAGTCCAACATGGATATCAGGTTCTAATTGTACTGCAAACCCAAATTCAAATAAACCTGATAAAAAAGTTGAAGATGCTGCAGCTATAGATGCAAAATTACAAGCAATGTATGACGTAATTAATGAGTATAAATCTTGTTTTGAATGGACAAATAATTATTGCTTTGATCCAAAAGCAAAATTTGACTATAAAGAAGTTTATGATGGTGCAAAAGGAGAAATTAAGGAAAAAAGTACTCAAAAAGGTAGTGAAGTGGCATCATATTACACTAATGTTGATGATGAATATAATGCAATTGATGGATCAGGGCGACCATCTTATATAGAAGCAACTTATGTTTATGCTACTACTGATACAGCTGATAATAGTAATATTTCTATGATAGATATTACTTCAAAATATGTAAAAAAAGAAGTGACATCTTCAAGAGTATTTGAAGATGGAACAATAGATGTTTATTCATATCATCCATATGGAACTATTATATTTAATTCCTGTACAACTAAAAATTGTGTTTCTTTAGGTAAAGTATTACCTGTTGCATTACAACATGATCCTGAGGCAGATGCTTATGAGTATAATATTACTTTTGAAGATGTAGGAGTCGGTGGAAATGATACTAGGTGTGATGTTCAACCTGATAGAATTAATGGAAGAAAAGACTCATTAACTGCAATTGAATCAGGATGTGAAAGTGATTATTCATGTTATTATGAAACAGCTAGTTGTCCAGAGTGTGATGTAGAATGTGTTTGTCCTGATAATAAACCAAATTGTTATGTTGAAGATAAAATTTGTAAGTATAAAGTTTGTGATGACTGTATTGTAGAATGTATTGGATGTGTTGTTGATAGAGGAAACACTAAAATTTCATATAAGACAATTTCTCTAAATGATGTTTATCAAGATGATACACAAATTGCAAGTAATTGGACTTTAGAAGAAATTGAAGAGATAGAAAAAGAAGGACAAAAAATTTATGATAAAGAACCTCAATATTCATTTATATTAACTCCTCAAACAATGTCTAAAATAAGAGAATATAATGAAATTTCAGCTTCTGATAAAGCAAATAGTCAAGATATTCCAAGAGGTGGATATAATAATGATACTTTAACTTGTACAATAAAAGGAACAAATACAATTAATTGCCACAGTTCGTTCTTAAGAGATTATTTAACTGAAAATGCTAAAAATGCAATTAGAATATCTCTACCTGATTCTTGGGATGAGTAGAAAGGATTGAATAACATATGAAAGAAGTTTATTGGGGATATTGGTTAATTGTTCTAGGTGTGTTTATTACAATCGTTATGATGTTGATATCAAATGTAACAACTTCTAGTACTCAAGATTATTATTTGATTAAAGAAGTTACAGAAGCTGCTATGTTAGATGCAGTTGATCTTGCTACTTATAGAGATAAAGGTGATTTGAAAATAAACCAAGAAAAATTTGTTGAAAGTTTTTTAAGAAGATTTTCAGAAAATGTTAGTATTTCAAAAACATATCAAATAGATTTTTATGATTTAAAAGAAATGCCACCTAAAGTTAGTGTAAAAGTATCTAGTTCTTCTAATACTTTTACAATTAACGGTGATTCTAAGAGCTTTAAGATTGTAGATAAAGTTGATGCAATACTTGAATTACCTAGAAAAAATGTAAATGAATAAAGGAATAAAAAGGAGGAAAAATAATGGCAAATTTTTTAACAACAGTAAAAAGATTTTTAAGTAATAAGAATACAGTAACAATTTTAGGAGTTATAGCCGGTGTATTAGTTTTATACATTGGTTATAATTTTCGTGTAAAACAAGCAATTAAACCTGTTACTGTGCCTTATGCAAAAGTTGAAATATCTTCAAGAACTCAAATTACTGAAGATATGATTGGTTACATGGAGGTATCTAGTAGTGTTATAAATAACAGTCCTAATCTTATCCAAAATGCTAGCCAAATAATTAATAATTATGCAGCATATGGAATAACTATCCCTGCAAATAGTTTATTCTATACATCTGCAATAATGACTGAATCAGAAATGCCTGATTCTGCATTTGCTGATATACCTGATGGATATACAATTTATTCATTATCAGTAGATTTACATGATACATATGGTAACTCAATATACCCTGGAAATTATATTGATTTATATTTAAAAGCTACTGATGATAGTGGAAAAATTATTTTTGGAAAATTAATTGAAAGTATTGAAGTTTTAGCAGTTAAAGATAGTCAAGGAAATCATGTTTTTGAGACAACTGTAGAATCAAGAACACCATCTGAGTTATTATTCGCTGTTCCAGATGATATGTATTTATTATTAATGAAAGCTGGTTATGTTTCTGGTGGAGTAGATATATTACCTGTACCAAGAAATAAATCTTACTCAGCTAATCCTGGTGAAACATCAGTTGCATCGGATTACATTAAGAATTTCATTTTATCTAAAACAGCAACAATCCCTGAAAATATAATAACAAATGCTAATAATACAAATAATGTAAATAATTCAACAAGTAATAATAACAATACTAATAACGATTAATTATATTTAAAGAATAAAAGGAGGTGATTTTATGAATGATGCTATATTTTCGCAATTAGATTTTGGACCAATTAATGAGTTTTTAATGGATGATAATGTAACCGATATTTCCTATAGTAATAATGGTCAAGTATTCTTAAAAACATTAACAAAAGGTGTTTACAAAGTAGAAAGACCAGATATTAATAATGCACTTATGGAAAAATTGGCATTTCAATGTTCGAATGTTATGGGTAAAACTTTTAATATGGCGCATCCATTCTTAGATGCAGAAAGTACAGAATTACGTTTAAATTTTGTTCATGAATCAATTGCTACAAATGGTATAGCAGTCTTAATTCGTAAAACACCTGCTAAAATTCGTTTAAATAAAGATAAATTATTAAAAGAAGAATATGTAACAGAAGATTTACTTAACTTTTTAATAGATTGTGTGCATGCTCGTTGTAATATTATAGTAAGTGGAGAAACTGGTTCTGGTAAAACAGAACTAGTTAAATATCTTGCTAGTAATACAAGAGAAGATGAAAAAATTATTTCAATTGAAGATACATTGGAATTACACTTGGATAGAATTTATCCAAATCGTGATATTGTTGCAATGAAAACAAATAATATTGCATCATATACAGATGTTTTGGTTACATGTATGAGACAAAATCCTATATGGATATTGCTTGCTGAGGTTCGTAGTGCTGAGGCAGTATTAGCTATACGTAACTCAATATCTTCTGGACACCATATAATGTCAACAATCCATGCTGATAAAGCAGCAAGTATACCAATGCGTATGTATTCTTTACTTGAATCAAGCCAAGATACAGAACAATTTTTATCATCAATTCATAGATATGTTCAACTTGGTATATATGTTAAAGGTTATATGAGTAAAAGGCATAATAGATTTCAACGTGAAATACTTGAAGTTTGTGAATTCTATGTAGATGAAGATAATAATCCTTGTACAAATCAAATATATAAAAAAAGTTTGGATGGAACAATGAGTTTTAATAATCCAACTCAGCATTTAAAAGATTATTGTAGTATTCAAGGAATAGTGCTTGGGGATGATCCATTCCATTTAGTAACTGATAAAACAGAGACAAATAATTTAAAAAATCCTTTAGAAGATCCAACACCAACCACTTCTAATGGTGTACCTGTTGAAAATAATCCGGTTACTCAACAAGCACAAATAAATCCTGTTGAAAATAATACTATTAATCAACAAACAGTAATGAATTCTATACAAACTCCTGTTGAAAATTCACAAGTTATCAACAGTCAGTCAGTAAATACAAATAATAATCAAATAAATAATATATCAAACATTAATAGCATTGATGTTTTAGATATCATATAGAATAAGGAAGAGAGGTATAGTAATGGTACTTATAATATTATTAGCAATTGCTATATATGTAGTTTCTTATAGATTGAATAAAGGTGAAAATGTTTATAAATTCTTTATTACATCTGTACAAAACGCATATGAAAAATATGCTCCATATTCTTTTAAAGAAGTTAGACAAAAAACAAAAGAATTGGGAAGAGAATATACTACAAAACAATATGCTGTTCAAATAGCAATCATTGGAGGGTTTGCTGGAGTTATATCATATTTATATTTTTACAATATTTTAGTAACAGTAATTTATGTAATTGTAGCTATTGCATTTATTCCTTATTTAGCATATTTAAGATGTCAAAAAGTTTATAGTGAATATATATTTGAACAAATACAAATATATACTACTAATGTAATAATGGAATTTAATACAACTCAGTCATTTGTTAAATCACTTGAAGGAGTTAGAGATTCAGGAATATTATTAGATCCTGTTTTAGCAGATGTAAAGACTATGATAGATATGTCTTACCAAAATGGTACAATTGATGAATCAATTGAATACTTTAATGCTAAATATCCGTTTTATATGGTTAAAAATATGAATCAATTGTTCTTACAAATTACTAAAGAAGGTGCAAAAGATTCAGGTGAAGCACTTGAAAATATGGCTTTGGATATCGATGCTTTAGTAGAAGGCGTTTACAGAGATCAAATGGATAGAGTAGAATTTCATAGAAAATTTTTAACGTTTGGTGTTGCATTATTCTTTTTAGTACTTGCAATGCAATTCTTACTTGGTCAAGATGATTATATTGAATTGCTAGATATGTGGTATGTCCAAATAATATTACACTTAATAATTATTATAAATGCTTACTTCTTATTATCTGGTGAAAAATTCTATAATGAAGATGTGGGGGTTGAGTAATTATGCAATTTGAAATAGTAATAATAGCAGCAATAATAATATTTGTATTAAATTATACTGGAAGAATTAACACTAATAAATTCATTACAGATAATACTGAATATTTTAGAAAATTAAAAGAAGATGATTGGGATTTCTTAGTTAAAGCAAGATATGGAGACGGAGTAAATCCAGATATATTATTTACAAAGAGAATTCAAAATGCAGGTATTGTATTAGTATTATGTTTATTTATTTTCATATCAAATTTTAATTATTCAACATTCTTAGTATCTTTAATAGCTGCATATTTAATGTTTAAATCTGGTTACAATAGTATGAAAAAATATTATAAAAAACATTTAAATGATATAGATTCAATGCTACCACATTATTTAAAAAGTTTGGAGATACTAATTCAACACTATACTGTTCCAGTAGCAATAGGTAAATCCATAACAGATGCCCCTCCGATATTTAGAGAAGGTCTTCAAGAAATGATTAATGAAATTAATGCTGGTAATGATAAAATTGATCCTTATATGAATTTTGCTAAAGAATATCCAGTTAGAGATTCAATGAGAATGATGAGACTTTTGTACCGTTTAAGTTTAGGTAAACAAGAGCATAAACAGGAACAATTATTAGCATTTTCTAAAACAATATCTAATTTACAACAAAAAGCCCGTGAAACACGTTATAAAAATAGATTAGATAAAATGGAAAGTAAAACAATGGCAATGTTAATTACTACAGGCTTAGGAGTTATGGTTCTTCTAATATTTGCGGTATTAAAAATGATGAGCATATAGAATTTAAAAAATCTCTTTAAACGGAGATTTTTTAAAAATTAAGTGTAAAATTTATTCAAAAAAAAAATTTAAAAGTTGATATTTATCTTAAAGATAGTTATAATAATAATATAAGAAAAATAGAAAGAAGGAATTTATTATATGAAAGAAGCAACAGGAGAATTAAATATGACAGTAGTTACAGTTGTAGCTATAGCAGCAGTAGCAGCATTTTTCTATGCGTTTGTATGGCCTGGAATTAAAGCCTCAATTACTAATAGTACTAAATGTGCTAATGCTGTAAATTGTACATGTACAGGTGACACATGCCAATGCAATCCAATAAAAGATGATGGTAGTGTTGATTCAACAAAAATTAATTGCCCAAATACAAATAATTCGACTCAAAATTCGACTCAAAATTCGACTCAAAATGGTTAATTTATTGAAGTTTTTAAATAATTATAAGAAAGGAAAATAGTAAATGAAAGAGGCAACAGGAGAACTAAATATGACAGTTGTAATTGTAATAGCAGTAGCGATCCTAGCTGCCTTTTTCTATACTGTTATATGGCCATTAATTGGTAATAATTTTGATAGAAATGCAAATTGTTCAGATGCAATTTGTACTTGTGATACTGAACAATGTAAAAAAGATGGAATGGCTGATTGCTATTTAAAAGGAAAAGAAAATAATATATTTCAATGTCCTTGGAAGGGTTAATGGATAAGGTGATATAATGAGAGAGGCAATAGGTGGAACTTGGTTGTTTAATTTAGTTATATTCTTTGTATTGCTATTTGCTGGTTATATGTGTTTATCTATTAACTATTCAAAAGCATTTAATGTTAAAGATAAGATTATTAATGAAATTGAACGTAATGGTGGTGTATTAAATTTTTCTAATTCAGAAGGAAGAGATAAATCTTTAAGTGCTATTTCTGATTATATGGCAGAAGTTGGATACAGGGCTGTTGGAAAATGCGAAAGCGATATTTATGATTATGGGTGTTCTAGAGAAGGAAGCTGTAAAAAAATTTCAGATAATGAAAATTATTCATTTTGTTTAAAAGAAGTTAAAGCTTCAGATTCTTATACACATGCAGTATCTGGAGAATTTGTTTATGTAAGTTATTATAAAGTAAAAGTATTTTACCAATTAGATTTACCTATACTTAGGACAGCATTTCAATTTAACATAAAAGGTGATACTAAATTATTATATAATACTTTATATAGACATAGAGGTGATTAAATGAGAGAAACAATAGGTGGAACATGGTTAACACAATTAATAATTGCTTTTATGTTTGTATTTGTAGCTTTTTTAGCTTTATCAATAAATTATTCAAAAGCTTTTAGAGTTAAAAATGAAGTGTTATCAATTATTGAAAAACATGATGGAATTAATAATGATACAATAAAAACAATTAATAATTATTTAAAAAATAACGGACATATAGAAATGGGTTTTTGTCCAAGAGGTTCATATGGTATCATTGTAAATGAATTTAATAATTATGAACCCTCTGTTTCAAATAAAAGATATAATTATTGTATTTCAAAGCTTAATAGTAATACATTGAACTTTCCTAATAGATCATATTACGATGTTAAATTATTTTTGAAATTTAATTTACCAATTATTGGAAATATTACTACCTTTCCAATTGAAGGTCAAACTAAAGACATTTCGTATCCAATAGACGATGGAATAATAAAGTATAAGTCTAAACTACAAAATAATAGTTAAAAGAAGAAAAGAGGTAAAAATAATGAATGTAATTATATCAAATAAATATCAATCTTTATTAGCAAATTTAGATATTGATGTAATAAAAAGTATTAATGGAGAATTTGATGTTGAAGAAATAGTATCAAACTTTACTAATTTTTTCTTTAATAAAATGATTATAGATGTAACATCTATAAGAAATTATCAAGATATCAATACTTTTCAACAATTGTCAGTAGGTCTTGATATGAGTAAAATTATATTACTTTTAGATGATTCTGAAGTTGTAAATTCTCCAATGTTTTTATCACAACTAGTCTCAATGGGTATTTATAACTTTACCAGAAATATCGATGCAGTTAAATTTCTAATTGATAATCCTAATACTTATAAAGACGTAGCTAGTTATCATCAACTTAATAATGTAGTTGTTTCTAATACTGATACAGGAAATACGCCAGCAAATTATAATCGACTTGGATTACGTGTAATAGGAATAAAAAATGTTACTAATCATGCTGGTTCAACAACATTAACATATTTATTAAAAAAACATTTAGAA
This sequence comes from Bacilli bacterium, assembly GCA_016297695.1. GTDB lineage: Bacteria > Bacillota_I > Bacilli_A > RF39 > UBA660 > RUG14121. The sequence goes on along the minus strand of JAEDGC010000011.1, from coordinate 29,022 downwards.
AAATGTTATCAAGTAGTAGCTGTTGAAGTAGATAGTAATGATTTTATGTATTTTAATGATAAAACATTAAAAACCACAACAGCACTTGATTTACCATCTTTTATAGCTACTAATTCAGGTAATGAAGTAATATTAGTAGATTTAAATGATAAGGGTCCAATAAGTTCATGTACAGAAGTTATTTATTTAATAGAACCTGGGCTAATTAAATTAAATAAACTAATTAGAAAAGATCATAAAGCTTTTGAAAAACTTAGGGATAAAAAAGTCGTTTTAAATAGAAGTATTTTAAATGAAAGAGATGTTGCTGATTTTGAATATGAGTCAAAAAGTAAAGTATTTTATAATATGCCATATTTAGATGATAAGCTTGATAAGAGTGTTGCTGTTGATAATTTTTTAATAAAATTAGGTTTTACTCGTCTAGATAGTGACAACGAAGAGTCAAAAAACAGTAAATTATTTGGTATATTTAAACCATAATACTTGACATTGTATAATTTAATATAATAAAATATTCTTATAAGGAAAGAGGTAAAAAGTATGAGTAATTTATTTTTAATAGCAGAAATTGGTACAGCAAGTGGTTTTTGCGCAGAATCTGCTGGAATTTGGCAAGTTTTAGGATGGATATTATTAGTATTTAAAATTGTAATTCCAATTATTTTAATTGTTTTAGGTGTACTTGATTTAGGAAGAGCTGTAGTAGCATCTAAAGATGATGAAATTAAAAAAGCTATGAAATCTTTAGCAATGCGTGCTATTGCTGCAGTTGTAATATTCTTTATTCCAACAATAGTAGGAATAGTTATGGGATTAGTTTCTAACTTCTCAGCAAGTGGAGCAAAAGCTGATTATGACATTTGTAGAAAATGTATTACAAGTCCAAAAACTTGTCCAGTACCTGCAGAACAATAAAAAGCTAATTGCTTTTTTTTTTGCTCTTTGTTATACTTAAATTAGTTATATAAAAAAAGGAGATAAGGTTGAAAAAAACATAATTAAATTGAAACACGCAAAAGGAGTTCAAAAATAGAAAAATTTTTTTGAACTTAAGATAGTCAATGAAGACTATAAAATAAATTGTTCTTTGAAATAGTAAACTGTTATTAGGTATTCTGCAAAGTAATGTTGTAACCTAAATTAGTTAAATAAGAAATCATTTCTTCTGGAGTATTTTGAATATTTTTATGAGATTTAAAATTTCTATCCATAAGATTTTCAAATCTTTGGTAGTTAAAAACCTCGCCAGTAAGTAACATATGATATATGCTAGTAAGTAATAATCTTGCAATAGCAATGATTGCTTTTTTATGACCACGACGTCTTTTTAAAGATTCATATCTTGCTTTAATATAAGGACAGCTCTTATCTTTGATGGCACATAAAGCACATTGAACAAGCAAGTGCTTAATATAAATTCCTGCCTTAGAAATTCTAACAGATTTCTTTTTCTTGGCAGATTCATTACATCTAGGAGTAAGACCAGCCCAAGAGCAAAGATGTTTATCATCAATAAAAGTATTCATATTTGTCCCAATTTCTGCTATAATAAATATCGCTGATATTTCTTTTATACCAGGAACTGTTAAAAGAAGATTAACTTCAGTTGAATATTGAATAGCAAGTTTTAAAATTTGTTCTTCTAATTCATCAATACATTCATTAATTGAATCAAAATGTTTTAGAACAATATTCATTTTTGATGATTGAGAATCGTCAAAATTACCATTGATAGATTTCAAAATCTCTTCAGGTGATGATTTCAAATTTTTACGAAGTAATGGTGTAATATCATCTAAAGTTAAGTTAGGGTTAGAAAGCATTAACTTTAAGATTGATTGAGATGTTTTGCCAAAAACATCTGTTACAACATTAGCAATTTGAACATTAGACATTGTAAGAGAATTTTGGAATCTATTTTTTTCTCCAGAACGGATATTAATTAGCTTATTTCTATAACGCATTAAATCTCTTAATTGTCTAACATCTGCTGGTGGCATAAAAGAAGGTTCGACTAGACCATGTTTAAACATGTCTGCAATCCAAATTGAATCTTTTTTATCAGTTTTCTTACCTGGTATTGATCTAACATATTTAGGATGTGTGATAATGCATTTACATTTTTCTTCTAAAATGTTAAATACAGGAATCCAGTATTTACCCGTAGATTCCATACAAACATCAAATGTATCATTAGAAATTAGCCAATCTCTACATTTAATTAAATCTTCTGTAAAAGTATTAAATGATTTTGTTTGATAATCAGTGATATCATGTTCATTGGTTTTTGCAATAGTTACAACAATAGTTTTTTTGTGAACATCAATACCTGCACAATTTCTGTTAACAATCTTTAACATAAACATTTTCCTTTCTAAAATATTTTTGTTAAAGGGCTTTGACTGAAAATTCTCAACTAGAAAAAAACAATAAATGGTTTTCACATAGATAAGGTTCCGTGCTCAAAAAGGCAACACTCATTTGTACACCGAGAATAATCGACACATATAAATATACGGGTTTAAAGTTATACTTTAACACCACTCACCTCGCCGTGCTCTGTAGTATGCCCAATAACAGTTTACTATTATACAATAAAAAGTGTTGAAAATTTAATTAGTTATTTTCAATTCAATTTGTGCCTTTCAGAGGACTGAAAGGACGAAAGAAAGGAATGTTAGTTAAATATGAAAAATATAAAAAAATTAGTTGCGTTAACAATAATTGCTATGTGTTTATTTATTCCAAATTCTATCAATGCAGCTGAATGTAACACATACACAAGTGAGGGTATATGTAAGATGGCAGATGGTTGTGAATGGAATAATAATAAATGTATATCAGTACATACTGATATACCGAACTCTACATGTAGAAGTATAGTTTCTGATAAAGTTTGTAAGTCTACAAATGGCTGTGTTTGGAATAGTGAAACTTCAACGTGTTCTGTAGATTCTACTGATTTAGAAGTGAAGGTTATACATTCATCAAATAGTAGTTCTTCTGGAAATAAATCTCCAATTGATTTTTGTGCATCCACAGCAATTATATGGCAAATAGTAGGATGGGTATTTTTAGTAGTAAAAATTTTAATACCTTTATTATTAATAATTTTAGGAGTTTTAGATTTTTCAAAAGCTGTAATAGGATCAAAAGATGATGAGATTAAGAAAGCTGCTAAATCATTAGGAATGCGTGCAATATCTGCAGTTATTATTTTCTTTATTCCTACAATTGTAAGTATAATAATGGGTATAATTGTTGAGTTCAAAGATAGTGGAGCAAAAGCAGATTATGAAGTGTGTAAAACTTGTATTTTAAATCCAAGTAAATGTGATACTAGTAAAGATGTAGGAAAGCAATAAATTATTGCTTCTTTTTTTTGTTTTTGTTATACTTAATATGATAGGAAAATGGTGAGTATATGAAATATTTATTAGATAGTTTTAAGATGATGGATGATGAAAGTAAGAAAAAAATAAAAATTTTTGGTATTGGAGCAATTGGAATAATTGTATTGATTATAATTATTTCAATTATATTTGCAATTGTTAATAGAAGAATTTCTTATGAAAATATGGAACAAATAATGGCTAATGCAGCTTATGAATATTATCAAAATAATTTGAGTAAATTGCCTAATGAATCAATAAGAACTTCTGTAGTTGATGAAAATACATTAGTAAATGAAAAATTCATGAAACCTATAAAAAAATATACAAAAGATGAAAGCTGTAAAGGTAATGTTGTTGTTACTTATAATAACAATGATTACGATTATCAGGCTTATCTAACTTGTAATGATTTTGTTACAACATTATTTAGCGATAAACTAAAAAAGGACAATAATATTGTTACATCAGGTGCAGGATTATATGATGAAACTGAAATTTTAAGGTTTAGAGGTGAACATGTAAATAATTATTTAAAAATTAATGATATAATTTATCGAATTATTAAAATAGATTCAGAAAATAAAATATATATTACTCCACAAGATATGGATGATAAAGACGAGTCAATATATGTTTATTGGGATGATAGATATAATACTGAAGTAGATTTATCTTGTGGTATAAATAATTATTCATTGAGTAGAATTAAGGATTCCTTAGAAAAGGTATATTCAAAACTAGATAAACAATTAAAAGAATATACTACAACATTTACAGCATGTACTGCAAATAGATTAGACTCAGATGCTAACAATACTGGAAGTACAGAATGTAGTATACAAATGGAAAATGTAAATATAAGTTTAATACCTATATATGAATACATAAAAGCAAGTATAGCACCAGCTTGTACCACACCTGCATCTAAAGAATGTAAAAATTATAATTATTTATATAACGAAAAATATAGATGGTGGACAAATACTGGAGATGCATCAAATACAGATAAAATATATTACGTAAATTATTCTGGTGAAATAGAAAAAGATAGAGGTTTTAGTAAAATGATATCTAGATATGTCGTTGCTTTAAAACCTAATACTTTATTAAAAGATGGTAATGGAACAGAGGAAAATCCTTATACAATAAGATAAAAAATAACTTTTAGAATGAAAAAGGTGTAAAGATAATTATGAAAAAAATAAAAAATATATTATTTATAATAGTTACTTTTTTATTTGTTAGTATAAATGTATATGCCTGTACAACAGATGATGGATGTATAAATTGTGGAAATCAAACTGCAGAAACAGAATGTAAAAAAAAGATTACAATAGCTATTTATGGAGATAGTATTTCGACATATGAAGGATATATAAACGGAATTGATGGAGATGCAACTTATATGGCTTATTACTCATCTAGAGATATGTCAATGAGTGAAACATGGTGGGCTAGATTAGCAAATATAAAAGGTTGGAGAGTAATTGCAAATGATTCAATAGGAAGTACGAGAGTTACATGGGATGGTACTACAACTAATGATATTGAACGTGTTGGTGAAAAGTATTATATGGCAGGAGATTATAGAACAACAAGTGTTGGATCTAAAGGAACTCCAAATAAAATATTTATCTTTGCAGGAGTTAATGATATATATAGTGAAGACGTTCCCATTGGGACAGTAGGTAATGCACATCTAAAAAATGATGCAATTTTTGCTAATGCTTATTATTCTATGTTACAAAAGTTAAAAACAAAATATCCAAAAACCGAAATAACTTGTATAGCTCCTTATATACCAAAATATCTGAAAGATAATACTGAATCAAGAACAAATCAAATAGATAATGTTATTATTCAACTTGCTAAAAATAATGGAGTAAATTATGTTGATTTAAGAAAAGTAAATTTTGTTAATGAAGATTTTATAGAAGGGATACATCCAAGTTCTTCGGGAATGGAAAAAATTGCAAATGCAGTAGCAGGAGTAGTTACATCTTCTAATTCAAATACAAATATTTGTGAATCAAAATGCAAAGGAATTCAATCAAGTAGTGATTATGATAAGTGTATGGCAAATTGTCAATCTTCTATAAATTCAGGTTCTAATTCAAGTTCAAGTAATAATGTGGGAACACAAACAGAAAAAATAACAATGAAGAAAGAAAATAAGCAAGAAGCAAATTGTGATACATTATTTGGAACAAATACTATAGTTGGAAAATTTTTACATGATATATACAATATTATTAAATTTATAGCTCCAATATTATTACTTGGATTAAGTATAAAAGATTTTGCTACAGCAATAACATCACAAAATGATAATGCTAAAAAAGTAGCGTTAATAACATTTGGCAAAAGATTAATAATAGCAATATTGATTTTAGTAGTACCTACATTATTAAATTTAATATTTAATTTACTTGAAATTAAAACATGTTTTTTATAACTTTTAAATCTGATGGATTTTTCTATCAGTTTTTTATTTAAAAAACTTTTATAACTAAAAACTTTATGATATAATTTTAAATAGATGAATAGAGGTTTAAATATGATAAAGAAATATTTTAAATATATATTATTAACTTTTACAGTAATGTTTTTATTTCAATTAGATACTTTTGCAAAAGCTGAGTTGGTAAATATGAACATGAGTGAAGTAAAATCAAATTCTTGTGAATATGAATATGATTCTTTTTCGTGGTTAATAATTCAAGATGGCAATAGTAAAATAAAAGTTGGTTCTTTGCAGAAAAAAGATGATGTTTATGATTTTAGAGTAGCTGAAAGTGATAACACTCAGGATAGTGATTTCTATAAAAATGGTAAATTCACATGTGCACCTATGTATGTTTATTTATATGATGATGCAATAGTTGGAAAAACTATTGACGTTAGCACAAACACAAAAGATCAATATGCATTAAATATTGGTTGGCAATACAAAGCAACAGTTAACGGAAAATTAACAGAATATATTACTTCATGTGTTTATAGAATATCTACAGGTTCATCATTTACTGTAAATTTTAATCCAGTAACTAAAAAAACTTTTGGATATAAAATTTATAACAGTGAAGGTCAAGAAGCCCTTGATAATAGAATTAGTAGTTCTGTAAAAAAAGGGTGGACATATGGTGATTCAGGATTGGTTTGTAGAGATGATATTGTAATTGATTCTTGTCCTCCAGGAGAAGCTGGTGATATGATGCTAACTCCAGTTGAAAATATTCATGTAAGGACCACTGCTGATAAAATGGATACGACTTGTACCAAATCTACTTCACCAGGTGGAATAAAAGTAACTGAAAAAGATACAGAATCAGCTGCAAGTAAACTATTGTTTTTATCTGATATATGTGAAGAAGATGCTGGTACAATGAAAGTAGTAAGATTTATAGGGTATGTATTAGTAATAGTTAAAATATTAATTCCAATTGGATTAATAATTATTGGAGTTATTAATTTTTCTAAAGCTATGTTAAGCGGTAATGATGATTCTATAAAGAAAAATGCATATAGTTTTGCTTGGAAAATTGTTTTTGCAATTGTAATATTTGTCTTACCAACAGTTATTAATTTTATAGTTGGATTAATAGATGGTGCAACTGATGGTACAGAAGATTATGAGAATTGTCGAAATTGTATTTTTGATCCTAAAAATTGTGATATTCCAAACGAGTAAAGGAGTTAACTATGAAAAAAAAATATTATATTTTATTAATTGTAATTTCATTATTTTATGTTGTTAATGTTCATGCTTGTACAGGAAGTGATGGATGTACAAATTGCGGTAATTCTTCAGCAGAAACAGCATGTAAAAGTAGTAGTGCATACAAACAATATGTAAATTCAAATTCTTGTGAATCAAGATGTAAAGGAATTCAATCGAGTACTGATTATGATAAATGTATGGCAAATTGTCAATCTTCTTCAAGTACCTCTGATGGAAAAGAAACATGTTATAATAAATGTGAAAAATATGGAAATGAGACAGCTAAAACAGAATGTAAGAAAAGTTGTGATTCTCAATATGGTACTGGATCTAATTCAGGTATTTTTAGCGGTGGAACATCAAGTGGTATTAATCCTAGCCAAAATGTAGGAAGTCAAACAGAGAAAGTGACTATGAAACCCACAGATACGTCTGAATTAAATTGTGATAGCTTATTTGGAACAAACACTGCAGTTGGAAAATATGTACGTGATATATATAACATAATAAAATTTGCGGTTCCTATATTATTATTAGCATTGAGTATAAAGGATTTTGGTGGGGGAATTATTTCTCAAAATGATAATGCTGTAAAAGTAGCATTAATGAAATTCGGAAAAAGATTGGTTATTGCAATATTAATACTTGTATTACCAACTATTTTAAATTTTATACTTGGGTTATTTGATATAGTTGATCCAGAATGTCTTTTATAAAATAAAAGGAGGTGTTAAAAATGCTGATATTTAATATTTTTGAATCAGTTAAAGATACTGTCGTATATGGAATTATAGGTTTATTAGCAGTTATTGATGGCGTTGTATTCAAATTGGTAAGTGTATTTTTTAAATTATTTTATGCTTTGGCAGAAGTTCAATTATTAGATAATTCTATTTATCGAGCAATAGCAGATAGAGTTTATTTGTTTATTGGGGTTATAGCTTTATTTATGTTATCTTCTTCATTACTCAAAGCATTAGTTAATCCAGATGAAATAAATAAAGGAGTAATAAAATCTTTTAAATCATTGATTACATCTGTTATATTAGTAGTTTTAATTCCAACTATTTTTAAATATGCTTTTTCTATGCAATCGGCAATATTAAGTGATAATATTATTGGAAAAATATTTCAAATTGATTTAAATAAATTTAAAGAAACTGGAGAAAGTCCAATAACTAACTCTAGTGATTCAATGTACGAAGTATGCAATTTCGAAACAGAACCAGAAAAAACTGTATCTGTTAAGGATTCTTCAGGTAACGATATATCGGGAGTAACAGAAATAACTCATAATGAATGTCAGGGTAATTACATTACATTGGCAGTATTAGAAGCATTTTTTACTCCAAACAATAGTGATTATGCTAAAGTTACAAATCCTTATGGAACATCTTGGGCGGATGCAAGATTGTATATGGTTTATACCGGAAATTTTAATTATATGGCAACATTTGCAAAAAATGCTTATGATGAGGATAAAGACAATAGCATATCCTATTCAGTTATAATTTCGACGGTTTCAGCAGGATTTTTAATATATTTGTTGTTATCATTTAGTATCGATTTAGGAGTAAGGGCTGCAAAATTAGCATTCTATCAGTTAATAGCTCCAATTCCTGTTTTAATGAAAATGATTCCAGGAAAAGAAGGTCAGTTTGATAAATGGTCTAAAGCAACAATTTCAGTTTTTTTAGAACTTTTTGTAAGATTAATAGTTATTGAATTTGCAATATTCATGTGCAGCAATTTATTTGCAATAGTAGATTCAATGAATGGATTTAGTAGTGTTGGACTAATTGGTAAAGCAATTTTAGCTATGGGATTATTTGCCTTTGCAAAACAAGCGCCAAAGCTATTGGGAGAAGCTTTAGGATTCGAAGCCGGAAATTTAAAATTTGGTATCAAAGGAAAACTTGCAGACGGCGGATTTTTTGCAGCAACTGGCGCTCTAGGTGCTGCTGCAACAGCTGGTGTTAGAAATCTTACACACAGTGGAAATAGAATGATAAATGGTTGGAAACTTCAACCTTGGAAAAATGGCGATAAAAAAGAAGCTTTTAAAGGCACAATGGGAGCTATTGGGAGAACTTTAAAAGTACCTTTTAGTACAACTGGAGGTGCTTTTAGTGGACTTTGGAGAGGTGCAAAAGAAGGTTATGGAGTTAAAGATTATTCTCAATTATCAACTGCTGCTGGCAAAGCTGCAGCTGATGCTATAGAAAAAAGAGACAAAAGAGAATCATATCGAGCTAATCATAATGGACCAGTTGCTTTAAATCATGCTAAAGATTTAGGAAGCGCAATAAAATCTTGGGCTACAGGATCTACTACTAGGGCTGTTGATAGAGTAAACTATGCTCAATCAATTAAGGATTCTTTTGGTGATTTTGAGTCTTTATTTAGTTCAGTAGCTTATAATCAAAAGAAATCTCAACTGGACGAATTAAAAGCATTACAAACTGCGGGAGTCTCTATGAAAGATGGCCAACGTGTAGATGAGATGATTAAAAAGTTAGAAGGAAGCATGTTGGGCGACCGTATTAAATCAATTACTAAAAATACTCAGGGTTATGCATATAATCTAAAACAAATAGCTGATGCAGCTAAGAAAAAACCAGAACTAATGCAAGAAATTGGTCTTGATAAAAACATTATTAGTAAAATGGATAATTATAGAATTAGAGGAAATGAAATTGTAGATAAAAATGGAAATGCAATTACTGCCAAAGATTTAATTTCTATGTATGAAGGATCTGCTTATAGTGGGGTATCTTATAATTCTAGTGACGATAAATTTTACTATGGAAGTAATGAGGCTACAGCTGCAGATTTAGGAAATATAACAGATTCAAAAGACGGATATAGAAGTCAAAAAGCAAAAGCTTCAGCAGCTGTTACAGAAGGAAAAACTTCTATAGAATACAAAGAAGCTATGAAGAAACAAAACGATAAAAAATAGTAGGAGGATAAAAGGGAATGAATGGATATTTAATACCGGCTAATTCAAAAAAATCACAATTGATTTTAGGGTTATTTACACCTATTGATTTAGCAATATTTTTAATAGGATGTACTATTACAATAGTTGCACTAGTTATTATAAAAACAGCTGCTTTAGGAGAAATGATTTTAATTATTTCTCCGGCATTAATTTCTGCTTTTTTAGTAACTCCTGTACCTAATTATCATAATATGTTACAATTGATTACGAACATAATAACATTTTACATTAATAGAAGAAGATATTATTGGAGAGGTTGGTGTATAAGAGATGGCGAAGAAAAGTGATACAACACAAATGGTTTCCAAATATGCAGAAGATTGGATGCCTGTAAAAAATATAATGAATGGAATGATACAGCTAGATAATGGACAATATGTTACTGGTGTTAAAATAGCTCCAAAGAACATATTTATTATGGATGCTGGAGTTCAACAAAATACAATTTATAATTTGAGAAATATGTATAACGCTATAGATTATGAATTTTGGCTTATTGTAGCAGACCGTCCTGTTGATATTGGTGTGTACTTATCAACGTTACAAATTGCTTATAACAATGCTTCTGATGGTATTACAAGAAAGTTAATATTAGAAGATATAAATAAAGCTAATATGTTTATGAGTCAAGAATACAATGTTGTTGATACAGAATACTATATTTTGTTCAAAGAAAAGAAAATGGAAATTGTTCAAAAACGTATTCATAATTTAATTTCTCAACTTGCAACTTGTGGATTACAATCAACTCAAACATCAAATTCTGACTTGAGAATGATAATTGATAACTTCTTTAATGGAGGAAGTCAAACTGGATTTGGAACGGTGATGCCTCAATGAACTTAAAAAGTCAATTAGCCCCAAAGGGAATAGAATTTAAACCTACTGAATTTATGATGAGTGGTAAATATTGTACTATATTGACAATAATTACTTATCCTAAATCTATTTATGAAGGTTATTTAGCTAATATAACAAATATTTCAGGAGTTAAAATAGCTATTAAACATATTCCGATAGAATTTTCAACATTACAAAGAATGTTGAATAAAGAAATTGCTGATTTAAAACAAAGATTTCAAAATGAACATGATCGTACTATTCAAGAAAGAATTAGACAAGATTATGAATCTTTAGAGGTTTTCATTCAACAATTGGCTGCTACACAAGCTCGTATTTTTGATTTTCAAATGCATTTATTTGTTTCAGCTGATTCTAAAGAAGAATTAGAAATAAAGAAAATGCAGGTTAGAAATTATATAGATGGTATGGGTATGCGTGGTGTACCATTAATGTTTGAACAAGAAAAAGTATTGAAATCCATTTTACCAATATTTCCTAAACAAGATGTTGAAAATAGAGTTGGAACACCAATGCCATCTGTTACTATGGCAGCGATGTATCCATTTATATTCGATAGCATAAAAGATCCTGGAAATAGTACGCTATTTGGTGTTGATTTCTCAGGTGGTGTAGTATTATTTAATCAATTCTTATATAAAATAAAAAAAGAAAATAACAGAAATACTGCTAATATTATAATATTAGGTACTTCTGGTTCTGGTAAATCAACAGCAGCTAAATTACTTTTAAGAAGTCATTTAAGAAATCAATATAAAGTTGTTTGTATTGATCCAGAAGGTGAACTTGCTGAAATGGCTCGTAATATGGGTGGAGATTTCTTAGACCTTGGTAAAGGTGGAAAAATGGGAATGATTAATCCACTTGAAATAGTTGTAGATATTGATGAAGAAGATATTACTGAAGGATTAGGTCACACTATTTTATCAAGTTCATTATTAACTTTGAAAGCCTTCATGAAATATTATACTCCATCTATTGAAGAAGATGTTTTAAATATGTTTTCTGAAGTAGTACAAGATACATATAAAAGATATAAAATAGATGAAAATACAGATTTTAAATCATTAAAATCTGAAGATTATCCAACATTTGACGATGTTTATGCTACTATTAAAGGAAGACTTTTATCTATGCCTGATAAGACACGTGAAAGAGATGTAATGGAACGATTAGAACTTAAAATTAGACCTTTAGTTCGTGAATTAAGACATTTCTTTACAGGTATAACAACATTAGATATTAATAGTGATTTTATTGTATTTAATATAAGAGAATTAATGAATAGTGATGAAAATATTAAAAATGCATTATTCTTCAATATATTAAAATATGCTTGGGGACAATGTCTTGATAAATCAGTCGACACTGTAATGTGTATAGATGAAGCTCACGTGTTATTATCAAGTCGTAATGAACTTGGAGCTGAATTCTTAGCTCAAATTCAAAGACGTGCACGTAAATATAATACTGGTACAATAATTATTACTCAACAACCTACAGATTTTGCGGCTCCAAATGTTATAGTTCATGGAAAGGCAATATTTGACAATGCATCATATTATTTAGTTATGGGACTTCGTAAACAAGCTGTCGAAGATTTGTCAATGTTGATAGATTTGAATGACAGTGAAAAAGAAGGAATCAAATATTATAATCAAGGTGAAGGATTATTTATTTGCGGTAATAAACGTATGCGTATTAATGTTGTAGTTACTCAAGAAGAATTAGATTCTTTTGGATCTGGTGGAGGATTATAGCAAAAGCTTTACACAATGTTTGTGTAAAGCTTTTGCTGTGTATTGTAAATCATATTAAAATATGTTATTATTATATGTAATAAAGTTAGGAGAATAAATATGAATTTAGCAAAAATTGAAAAATTAATGTATGAAATTGAATTAGAAAATGATAAATTAGAAATAGAAGAAGAAAAAATTTCAGAAAATAATTCAGATTATTTAGTATGGGTTAAAATATATAATGATTTAAATAAGAAAAGTGTTGATTATATAAAAGAAATTAATAAATTAAAAGAAGAATTAAGAGTAATTGATAAAAAAGAAAATTTACTTAATGGTCAATTGACTAGGAAAGATAAAATTAGAAAAGAAGAAATTTTAGTACAAATAGACAAATTAAATAAGGAAATAGAAATAAATAATAAAAATAAAAAAGATGCTTCAGAAATATGTAAAGAAATAATAGAAAATTCTCAAAGTACAGAATATAGTAAAAATATTAAAGAAATAAAAAAAGTTATCGAGGATAAGACTAATCAAATTAATGATATATATTATTCATCTAAAGATTATATTGATGAATATGATAAAAAAATTAATAATGTTATAGAAAAAATAAGGGAAGCTTCTTTAAATAATGATGTAAATAGTATTACTTCATATTCTATTGAATTATCAAAATTACAAGCAGAAAAAAATGATAAATATTATGATAATGAAAAAATAATTAAACTTGTAAAAGATAATAATTTAGTTGATGATTCAAAAAAGAAAGAAGATATAGTAAAAGAAGAAAAATTAGAAATACTAGGAATAGAAGATAAAAAAATTAATAATAATAAAGAAGATTCTAAAAAAGTAGAAAATAAAGAAAATATAATACAAGAAGATACAGAAATACTAGGAATAGAAGATAAACAAAAAGATAAAATCAATGATAATGACATAAAAGATTTAGAGCAAAAAATTATTAATTCTACTGAGTTAGATAATAATTTACCATTAGTTTCTGACGATGAAGAAAAAATATTTACAGATGAAGAAAGAATTGATTCTAATCATATTTGGATGAATGTTTCAAATGCATTTAATACTGGGAATTTACTCAATGATGAAGAATTTATAATTAATAATAATGAAATTACAAAAAAAGATAAATTAGATGAAAGCAAAGTATTTGTAAATAAATATGCATTAAAAATCAAAAATATTGCTAAATTAGGAGTAGAAAAATCTAAAATGATAGCTTCAAAAATTAAAAATTCAAAAATTATTGCAGGTGCTATAGAAGCAATTGAAAATGATTTAGAAAAAAATAGAGGTAGAATATAATGAAAAAAGAATATGATGTGATTGAATTAGAAAATGGTACAAAACTTCCTGTAATTGATGCTATAAACTATCAAGATAGAACTTATATATTAGTTGGAAAACTAAATGAAAATGAAGATGATATTGCTGATGAATTGCAGGTATTTGAGAAAAATAATGATGAAATCATTGAAATTGAAGATAATGATTTATTAGAAAAGTTAATGAATTTTTTTGAAAATCGATTAACTATTAATTAAAGTTTTAGAAATATTCTAAAGCTTTTTTTCAATATTCCAAAAAGTTTAGATACATGTTATAATGTATAAAATGAGGTGGTGAATTATGAACAATAATCAAAATCAAAATAACAATAATAATAATCCACAATCTCTAAATAACCAAATGAATGAAAGAGAAATAAGAAAGGCACAAGATCATGAAGCCTCACAAGATGTGGCACATACAGTAGGTAAGGGTGCAGCAACGTATTTTGGAGGAGCTTTAGGAAATAAATTATATGATGTTGCTAGCAAAACGAAATTAGGTCAAGGAATTGAAAAAGGTGTTGGTAAGGCTCTTGAAAGTTCTCCAGTAGCCAAGCCTGCTATGAATGCACTTCATAAATCTGGTGCTACTAAACTTGCTAATACTGCCATTGATTCACTTGGAGGTCAAAAAAATACAAACATGTTAAAAGGGGCAGGTGCAAAAACAACGATTGCATCTCCAAAAAACACAAATATTAATGGAATTAATTCTATAAACAGGGGTCATAATTTAGTTGAACCACCATTAAATTCAGACGCATCAAGTGAACAAAAGAATAATCAAAATATAGCTCTTGAAAAAGAAAAAAATGATATTTTATTAAGACAACAACTGCAACAGGAACAAGAGCAAGAGGAATTATTACGCCAAGAACAAGAAGAGAAAGAAAAAGAAAAAAAGAAAAAACAAACAGCTAAAGCCATATTGAAATTATTAATTCAAAATCCTGCGGGAATGCTAGTTGTTGGAGGATCAGTATTATTAGTTATTCTTATTTTTTGGTTTATATATATATCAATATCTGATTATGATTTAGTTGGAACAGAAATGAATAATTATTCTCAAGCAGAAATGATTAGTGGATATTGTAATCAAATTATTTTGATTAAAGAACATGATGATTTTACTGGCAAGGCAGTTTCAAATATAGATGATGTTGATTTAGAAGAAACGTTTGTTTTGAATAAAAAAAATGTAAAACGTTGGAGTAAAAGAGAGTTTGATGTGGAAACATATGTTAAAGGGGTAGTTCAAGCAGAAGCAATAGATGTTCAAAACGAAAAAACTTTTGAAGTTGCTGCAATAGCTGCTAGAACTTATGCTCTACAAATAACTAGTAAACGTTGTTTTACATGGGATAATACCAATAAAAGACCACAATATCGTAATCCTCAGAACTTTACAGATTCTACCGTTGATGGTGATGTAGCGTCTGCTGTAATGCAAACAAATGGGTTAGTAGTAACTTTGGAAAATAAATTGTTGAAAATGAGTGGTGGAAATTATTATGATTATTTTTGTCACATTGGAAAAGATGTAGATAAAGATGAACATGTATTTTATAAAATGCTTCAGGAAAATGAAGAAGAAAGATTATTTTTACCAATTGATTGGGTAAATAAAAATGTTCCAAGTGGGGATTTTAATCGTAGTGGAAAATATGATGGAGATTGTCAGCAAGATGGTATGAGTTTATTTGGTGCGAAATATCTTCTTAATAAAAATTCTGATGCTTATACAACGATACGAATTATAAAGTATTATTATGGATATCATACAGTTTTGAAAAGACTATCTTATGCTTCAGTATCAAATGGATGTTTTTATTGGCCGACAACTTCAACTAGAATAACGTCAAATTTCGGACTTAGAGATGCTCCAACAGCTGGTGCTTCAACAAATCATGGAGCTATAGACATTGGTGTACCAGAAGGAAGTAATGTATTTGCAACTGCCTCAGGTACTGTAAAACATGCAGGAGAAGCAAGTGGATATGGTTATGCTGTTTATATTGACCATGGTAATGGATTAGTGTCTAGATATGGTCACTTACTAGCTGGTGGTATTAAAGTATCTACTGGTCAAACAGTTACAGCTGGTCAAGTAATTGCTTTATCAGGAAATACGGGTGTATCAACAGGACCACATTTACATTTTGAAATGCGTTTAAATGATGTAAAAGTTAATCCATTAAATTATGTTAGTCCAAGTAATCCAACACCAACAAATTGTAGTACGATAAATACTGGTGGTATTGTCAATACGGGTGAAAATGCTAAATCTATTTGTTTGACTTTAAAAAATAGTGGATTTACTAATGCACAAATTGGGGCAATTATGGCGAATCTATATTCAGAATCTGGATTTAGTCCTTTAGCAGTCAACAGCAGTAGTGGTGCTTATGGAATAGCGCAATGGTTAGGTGGAAGAAAAACAGCTCTATTAAGTATGGCAAATTATCAAAGTTTAGAAGTACAATTAGCATTTTTATTAAATGAATTAAATACATCAGAAGCAAGTGCATATCAGTATTTATTAAGTTCTGGAAATGATGCTAATGTGCTAACGGGAGTATTTTGTAATAAATTTGAAAGACCAGGGCAAAACACATGTACTAGTCGTCAAGCTAAGGGACATGGTGTAACATATGCAAATTATGCAACAAATAATTGTAGTTAGAAAGGGAAAAATATATGCAAAAAGAAAAAAAAGTTAAAATTACTGTAATTTTCATTTCTTTTGTAATATCAGTATTATTTATTTTTATTGTATTTTTACTAAACAAAGATGAAAATGTAGTAAATTCTGTTCAAAAGCAAAATATTATATTTGAAAAGGTAACAGATTATAATATATTTTTCTCTGTAGAAACTAACATCAATAAATATATAAATTTTATAATTGAGCAAAATTATGATAAAATTTATGAAATATTACATTCAAATTATAGTTCAAATGGTGATAATTTAATAAACATTCCAAATTATGAGCCAGATACCAAATTTAAAGCATATGAAATGACAAGTTATGAATTGAACAAAAATGTTATAGTTTATTATGCAAAAGGAAACATTATAAATAATTCTTATGATTATAATATTTTATTAGAAACAAATGTACAATTTTTAATTTTTATAGATTATAATAATAGAACAGTATCTGTTTATCCCTTAAAAGAAAATGAAAATTATGAAAGTATAATAAAAGGTATAGATTCAAATTACAGTATTGAAAAAAATTCATATAATGATTTAGAGGGAATTAGTATAATTAGTACAAATTCTATTTGCTTAATGTATTTATCTGATTATATATCGAGAGTTTCAACTGATTTAAATGATGCATATTATATAACGACTAATTTTTCTGATATAAACGATTTTGAAATTTATTTAAAAAATCATGAATTGAGTTCTGTTATGAAATCTTGTGGAAAAAATAATGGAATATACACTGTTACCGATGATAATGGTAATAGCTATAAATTTTTAGAAGAAAGTATTATGAATTATACTGTATCAATTAGTGATTAAATAAACCTAAAATAATTAATTATTTTAAATTAAATATTTTTATAGTATAATATAAAATGAATTGGAGGAGTAAGTAATGAAATTTAAAGTCACAAAAAAGGATTTAACAATATTTGCAGCATTTTGTCTATTACTTTTGTATTTGTGTGCTGTAGCAATTTTAAACTTTGAATCATTTGCTAACTCTGGGTCTTTTTATGGATTATTACCATTTAAAGCATTTACTTTGCATTATTTACCATTAACACTTGGAATGTTTTTTATATCATTAATCGTGATTTTTTCAAGTGTTTCATCATACATCTTTAGTAAAGATAAAGGAAATGGAATCGGCTTAAAAATTGGTGAAAAAGAGAATAAAGGTTATTCAAGATGGGCAAAAGAAAAAGAAATAGCAGAAGATACGGGAGTAGAATGTGTAGATCCTTCAGCTGATACTATTCCTGCTGCGGGAATTCCATTATTTTATAAAAAAGGAAAAGTTTATGTTGATAATAGTCAATACCATAACTTAATACTAGGAACAACTGGTAGTGGTAAATCAGAATCTATAGTTAAACCAATGGTAAAATTACTTGCTAAAAATGGCCAAAGTATGATTATTACTGACCCCAAAGGTGAGTTGTATACTAATACTTCTGAAGAATTAAAAAAACGTGGATATAATATTGTTGTATTAAATTTTAGAGATCCACAAAAAGGTAACTCTTGGAATCCATTAACTTTACCATATAAATATTATAAAGCTGGTAATGTTGATAAATCTACGGAGTTGTTAGATGACGTAGCACTAAATATTTTACAAGATCCAAATAATAAAAATGATCCGTTTTGGGAAAAAAGTGCTTCTGATTATTTTTCAGGTTTAGCTTTAGGATTATTTCAAGATGCTAAAGAAGAAGAAGTAAACTTAAACTCAATTAACTTAATGAGTACTGTTGGTGAAGAAAGATTTGGGGCAAGTCATTACATTAATGAATACTTTAAGATGAAGGGTGAAGATTCATCGGCATATATTTTAGCATCTGGAACAATTAATTCACCTAGTGATACAAAAGGTGGAATTTTATCTACTTTTAGACAAAAAATAAGAACATTTTCATCACGTGAACTTTTGTCTGAAATGTTATCATATAGTGATTTTGATATGTCAAAGATTGGTAAAGAAAAAACAGCTGTTTATATGATAATTCATGATGAAAAAACTACTTATCATAGTTTATTAACTATATTTATTAAGCAATGTTACGAAACATTAGTAGCTGTGGCAAATGAAAATGGTGGTAAATTACCGGTTAGAACAAATTTTATTTTAGATGAGTTTGCAAATATGCCTCCTTTAAAAGACGTTGGTTCAATGGTTTCAGCAGCAAGAAGTAGAGATATAAGAATGACTTTTATAATTCAAAACTTTGCACAATTATCAGATGTTTATGGAAAAGAAGTAGCAGAAGTTATAAAAGGTAACTGTAATAATTTAATTTATTTATTATCTACTGAAATAGCAGCTTTAGAAGAAATATCCAAAATTTGTGGTGAAGTAAAATCAAAGGAAAAAGAAAAAACAGCTTCAACTCCTTTAATTACCGTAACTGATTTACAAAAATTTAAAATGGGTGAAGCGTTATTAATGAGAAGTAGGAAATATCCTTTTAGAACAAAATTGGAACCTGATTATGCTATAAATTGGGGAATGGAGAAAAAAGATGGAACTTTTGAAGAACGTGAAAAACGCCCAATCGAATTATTTGATTTAAAAACATTTGTTTCTGAAGAAAAGCGTAAAAAAATGTTAGAGTCTAATCCAAGTGGTATAGAACCAATGCCAAATCCATTTGGTGGTATGATGGGGGCAAATCCTTTTTCAGGATTTGGGCAAAATAAACTTGATAATATGCCAAATCCATTTAAACCAAATCCGATGGCAGACATCGATATAGACAAAGTAATGGCTGATATTGATAAAAAATTAAAAGAACTTGAAGAGGAAGAAGAAAAAGAAAAGAATAATAGTATTTCTACAACTGAAAACAAAGAAAAATCAAATAAAGAAAATATTAATGAACAAAAAGAAAAACCATTATTTGAACTTCCTAAAAATGTTGAAATTGATAGTGGTAATAAAGTAAAAGAAAATAAAGATAATTCTATTGAAAAAAATGATAAACCAAAAATTAATGTTGATGTAGATAGTGTTATAGTAAATGATAATATAATTACTGATGATGAATTTTTTGATGATTTTTTCCAAGATGAATAGAATATTTAGAATTATAAATTGGTAGATTTAAAGTTTACCAATTTTTATTTTTGAATAAAAAAAGAAAAACAAATCATAATATAACTAGGTGATTAACGTGAATAAAGAGGAATATAAAAAATTAGTTAACCGATTAACCCCAAAAGAAGATAAATTAAAAAATGTATTAATTGCATTTTTAATTGGTGGTTTAGTTGGATTCTTTGCTGAATTATTGACAGAAATATTAATTAATTGCTATTCATTTGAAAGAGAAATGGCATCTATTTGGGTATGTATTACTGTTATTTTTTTAGGAAGTTTAGCAACAGCATTAAACTTTTTTGATGATTTAGTTGCTAAAGTAAAAATGGGTTTAATTCTTCCAACAACAGGTTTTGCCCATTCTATAGCAAGTAGTGCCCTAGATTATAAAAAAGATGGAGTAATTGCACTAGGAAGTAATTTTTTCAAACTTGCAGGAAGTGTAATTTTATATGGAATGGTTAGTGCTTTTTTCTTAGCATTATTAAAGGTGATAATTTATGGCTAGTTTAAAATATAATAATTGTTATATAAAAGATTCATATTCAATTGTAGGACCTATGGAAAAAATGGGGCAAATAAAAAATTATGATTTAACAATAGATGATTATTATTTTGGTGAAAAAACATTTGAAAAAGCAGAAGTGAAAATGCAAAGAAAAGCAATTGATGAAATTTTATTACGAAATAATCTAACTCAATCAAATATTGATTTAGTTGTTGGAGGTGATTTATTTAATCAAATAGCAGTTACATCTAACGCCTTAGAAAACTATAATATTTCTTTTTTAGGAACTTATAGTGCCTGTGCAACATTTGTAGAAAGTTTAATAATCTCTGCTAATATGATAAATAAATCAATAAAAAAAGTAATAGCAGTAACTTCAGCACACAACTTAACTGCTGAAAAGCAATTTAGGTATCCAGTAGAATATGGAAGTCCTAAACATAAATCAAATACTTTTACAGCAACAGGATGTGTAACATGTTTATTAACAAATGAAAAAAGTAAAATAAAACTAGAGTCTGCAACAATAGGACAAGTAGTAAATATGGGAATAAAAGATGTTAATAATATGGGAGCAGTAATGGCTCCGGCTGCAGCTAGTAGCATTATGAAACATTTACAAGAAACAAAACGTGATATTAATTATTACGATGTAATTCTTACTGGTGATTTAGGAAGTGTAGGTACAGAAATATTAAAAGAATACTTAAATATAAATTATAAGATAAAATTAAAAAATCATATTGATGCTGGTATGCAAATATATTCTGATAATCAAGATGTAAATGCTGGATCTTCTGGACCAGTTTCATTACCATTGGTACTATTTAATAAAATTTTAAAAAATAAAAAATATAAAAAAATATTAGTGGTTGGAACAGGTTCTTTACATACACCAACTTTTGTGAATCAAAAAAATACAATCGGTGCAATAGCGCACGTTGTAAGTTTGGAGGTGGAGTAATGTTAATTAAAGCATTCTTATTAACTGGGTTATTTTGTATGGTTGCCCAAATAATTTTAGATAATTTTAAAATAACTCCTGGTCATGTAACATCTTTATTTACAGTGATAGGTGCAATACTTTCATTCTTTGGAATATATGATAATTTGATTAAGTGGGCTGGAAGTGGTGCAACCGTTTTAATTTCAAATTTTGGACATATGCTTTATACGGGAGCAATAGAAGGATTTAAAAATGAGGGTTTAATAGGATTATTCACTGGACTTTTATCAAAATCATCAGCTGCAATAACAAGTGCAATAATATTTTCATTTATTTTTGTATTAATATTTAAACCAAAAAGTTAAATTAACTTTTTCTTTTTTTATTTATTTGGTATAATAATACAAGAAGGATGAAGATATATGGGGAAAAAAAAGAAAAACGAAGAAATTATTTTAAATAATGAAGAACTACAATCAACTACACTAGGATATTTAGAAGATGAAAAAAAAGGACCTGCTGGTTTAATTATTTTATTTTTGATATTTATTTTATTTGCCTTTTTCTTGCCGACCATTACTAAATATGTAAATAAATTATTTGGTAAAGATACAACAGGTATTGTTCAACCTAATGTTGATCAAAATAAAGAAAAAGAAAATAATGATACACAAGAGATTAAAATGTATGATTTAAGTGATGACTTAGCATTTGAGTATAATAATATTAATTTTTCAGAATTTAAAAAATATCAAGATAATAACAAATATTATGTTTCATTTAAATTAGAAAATAATAGTAAAGATTTAATTGATTTAAGTAAAACTAAATATTATATTGAAACTTATAGTGAAGATAAAACTCTTTTAGAAAGACATATATTTAATTATTCAAAAATAAATACCAAATCATATTCAACTCAAATCATTGAATTAAATAGTGAGGAATATGAAAAAATGAATAAATTAGTTATATCATTAAAATCTATTGAGGACTATTCAGATGTGACTTTAAAAATCAATACTTCTGAGGAGTATGTACTAACTTGTAATAATGTAAATAACATTCTAATTTATACATTTAATAAAAATAGTAAACTAATAAGAATAAATGATACAGTAAATTATAATAATGATAACAGCATTGAGTATGCTAATTCCTTAAATTATTATAGAAATCAAGTAGCAACTATTAATAATAAAGATGGTATCTCATCAAGTTTAGTTGAAATAACTACTGGTTTTACAGTTAAAACTGATGTCAATGTAAAAAATGCTGATTTATCAACAATTAGTAATGACAAATACTATGGTACAGAAAATGTCCCAAAAGAAATAAAATTTGAAATGGAATCAAGAGGATATAACTGTCAGTAAGGGAAGTGAGTGTTTTGGATTACAAAATAACAATAAATGATTTTGAAGGCCCATTAGACCTTCTTTTGCATTTAGTAAAAGAAACTAAAATGGATATATATCAAATTGATACTAGTATAATTATTGAAGAGTATCTAAAATATATTGAAAATATGCAAGATTTAAATATTGATATAGCAAGTGAATTTTTAGTGATGGCAGCTGAATTAATTCATTTAAAGAGTAAAATGCTTTTAAATATAAAAGAAGAAACTGAAGAAACAGATGAGTACTCAATAGTTTCAGAAGAAGATTTAAAAAATAGAATTATTGAATATGAAAAATTTAAGAATATGAGTGAAATATTTAAAAGTTTAGAAGAAACACGTAGCGAAGTGTATACTAAAATTCCTGAAAATTTAAGTAAAATTACAGATACAACTATTGCAAACGATGGAAGCGTTACGCTACAGGATTTATTAGATGCTTTTGCATCATTTCAAAATAGATTGAAATATTCAAAGCCATTAAATACAAGAATTACTAAAAAAGAGTTAAGTGTAGCAAAACGTCGTGAAAGCATAAGAAATCTTTTAGATAAAAAAAGTAAGTTAGAATTTACGGAGTTATTTGAACAATTTGATAAAGAATATATTGTCGTAACTTTTTTAGCGATTTTAGATATGAGTAAAAATGATGAAATATTATTAACTCAAGAAAATAATTTTGATAAAATTATGATTGAAAAGAGATGATTAAATGAACTTAGTTGGTGTTTTAGAAGGAATTCTTTTTGTTGTTGGAGATGAGGGAGTAACTTTAAAATCAATTTGTGAAATAATGGATATTGATATCAACAAAGCAAAAGAATTATTAAAAGAACTTAAACAAAGTTATGAGAAAGATGATAGAGGAATAAGAATAAGTTATTTAGGAGATTGTTTTAAACTTACTACTAAAAAAGAACATAAAGAATATTATCAAAAGTTAGTAAATAATGGTGAAAGTAATTTATTATCACCATCTGCCTTAGAAGTCTTAGCTATAATTGCATATAATCAACCAATAACTAGAGCAGAAGTAGATGAATTAAGAGGTGTATCATCAGCATTTATGATAAGAAAATTAGTTGCTAAAGGGTTACTTAAAGAAGCTGGAAAATCAACACTTCCAGGCAGACCAAATTTGTATAAAACTACTAGTGAATTTTTAGATTATTTTGGTCTTGCAACGATAAATGATTTACCTGAAATAAATATGAATCAAGATGAAAATAATGAAACTGAATTATTTACATCAATTTACAAAGATGAACCAAATGATTAAATATTAATTTTAAATATTTACTTGAAAAATGAAGAAATGTGTACTATTCTATTATTAGTAATCATTATTTATTAAGTGAAAATATAATGATAAAAAAAGGAAAGAGGTAATACAAATGGAATTAAAAGGTTCTAAGACAGAAAAAAATTTAATGGAAGCATTTGCTGGTGAAAGCCAAGCAAGAAATAAATATACTTATTTTGCATCAAAAGCAAAAAAAGATGGTTATGAACAAATAGCAGCAATTTTTGAAGAAACTGCAAATAATGAAAAAGAACATGCAAAAATGTGGTTTAAATATCTTGAAGGTGGAGCAATTAAAGATACAATATCTAATTTAAAATCTGCAGCTGAAGGTGAAAATTATGAATGGACAGATATGTATGATAGAATGGCTCAAGAAGCAGAAGAAGAAGGATTTAAAGAAATAGCTGCTAAATTTAGAATGGTTGGAGCTATTGAAAAAGAACACGAAGAAAGATATAAAAAATTACTTGCTAATATTGATGATGAATTAGTATTCTCAAGTGATGAAGATTGTATTTGGATTTGTAGAAATTGCGGACATGTAGTAATTGGTAAAAAAGCACCACTTGTTTGCCCAGTATGTGCTCATCCACAAAGCTATTTCGAAAGAAAAGCAGTTAATTATTAAAAAAATATATATTTTATACTCAAGTAAATTTGAGTATTTTTTTTTTAGAATAATAATGATATAATTAAGACAAGATAGGTGGTATTATGAAAAAGAAAACTAAAAAAAATAATTTTTTTAAAAACTTAAGTAAAAAGAAAAAAATAGCATTATTAGTAATATCAGTCTTACTAGTTTTTGCTATTGGAATTGGAACATATTTTTGTTTCTTCTATGATAAAGATACAAGTATTAAAGATGTAATAAAAAAAGTAACTAAACAAGAAGAAGTAAAAAAGATCAAAATAGTTGATCCTGATTCAAAAACAAGACCATATGCTGTAATGATTAACAACTTAGGAGTTGCAAGACCTTATCAAAGTGGATTACAAGATGCATACATTATGTATGAATTTATAGTTGAAGGTGGAATAACAAGATATCTAGCATTATTTAAAGATGTTAATGTTGATAGAATTGGTACAATAAGAAGTTCAAGACACTATTATTTAGATTATGTATTAGAAAATGATGCAATTTATGTACACTGGGGTGGAAGTGAATTTGCATATAATGATATAAGCAAATTAGGAATTAATAATGTTGATGGAATGGCTTATGGTGGAAAATATTTTTGGAAAGATAAATCATTAAATGTATCAACAGAACATACTGCATATAGTAAAACAGAAATGATTGATAATGCGGTAAATAAACTTGGATATCGTAAAGAAACTAATAAAGATTTATTATTAAATTATAGTGTTGATCCAGTAGATTTAGCAAGTGATCAAACAAGTATTGATGCTAATAGTATTGATATAGTTTACTCAAATGTAGTAAAAGATCATTATGATTATGATAGTGAAAATAAAGTATATAAAAGAAGTGTAAATGGTAAAGAACATGTTGACTATGTAACAAAACAACAATATACATTTAAAAATATAATTACTTATAAAGTTACTAATACAACGATTGCAGGTGATTATAAAGGAAGACAAAATTTAGATAATATTGGTAGTGGAGATGGATATTATATTAGTGAAGGTAAAGCTGTTGAAATAACTTGGACAAAAAATAGTAGAGAAGCCCAAACAATATATAAGTTAAAATCTACTGGTGAAGAATTAAAAGTTAATGATGGAAATACTTTTATTCAAATTCAACCTACTGGTCAAACGTTAACAATATCATAATTTGAATAAAAAAACATAAACTTTAATAGGAGGAATATAAATGGATGCATTTACTAATTTTTTAGCAAATAACTATGTGTGGTTCTTAATTATTTCTTTAATCTTAATATTTGCTTTAATAGGGTATTTAGTTGATTCTAAAGAAATAAAAACAGGTAAAAAATTAAAAAAACAAAAAGAAGAATTAAAAGTAGTAGATTTTTCTACAATTGATCAAAGTAAATCATTAAATCAAAGTTTAAAAGAAGAAAGTAGTAATAGCTTGAATTTAGATGAATATGTTAAGAAGTCAGAAAATAATGATTCTAGTGTATCAGAAGAAAAAAAGATAACTGATAATGAACTAGAAACTGTTAGTTTAGATGATTCTTTAGAAATACCTGATTTAGATAATCATCAGAAAGTTGAAAGTGATTTTAAATAAAATGTAAAAAAATAAAATAAGTGTTGAATAACTTATTTTATTTTTTTATAATGTTAATAGGATGTGATAATAATGGATTATAAATATACTTCAAGAAGTGAAAGAGATACAATGGAACTTGCTCAAAACATAGAAAGCGAAAAATTTCCAGGAATGATTATCTGTCTAAATGGTGAACTTGGAAGTGGTAAAACAGTATTTGTCAAAGGATTTGCTCAAGCTCTTGGAATTGATGAAACAATAACAAGTCCAACGTTTAATTTAGTAAAAGAATATTTAAACGGTGAAATGCCTTTATATCATATGGATGTATATCGATTAGAAGGTGAATGTGAAACTGTTGGATTTGATGATTATTTTAATAAAGAAGCCGTATCTATAATTGAATGGTCTGATATGATTTGTGATTGTCTACCTGAAGAAAGATTAGAAATTAAATTTAAAGTTATAGATGAAAATACTAGAGTATTATATTTAAAACCTATTGGTGAAAAGTATATAAATTTAGTAGAATCAGTATTATAAGAAGAATTATCTTCTTTTTTTGTTAATTCTAATATCATTATCAAAATGAACATAATAGAACATTTTGTTTTATTATCTTTTAATTTATGGTATAATTTATTCTTGATAAGTGGAAGTGATTTATATGTATACTTTATTTATAGATACTCATAATGAATTAATAAAAATAATTCTATTTAAAGATGGTAAAATTATTACTAATTTAGAAAAAGAATCTAATATGCAACATAGTGTTTATACTATGCCTTTGATTGAAGAAACATTGACTAAACATAATTTGGTACCTAGTGATATTAATGAAATTATTGTTGTGAATGGTCCAGGGTCATTTACTGGTGTTAGAATAGGGGTTACTATTGCTAAAACTATAGCTTATTTATTAAATATTCCTATAAAAGCTATTGATACTTTAAAAATGCAAGCTATGCTTATAGATAGGGATAAAAAAATAGTTATTGAAGAAGAAAAAAATGGTAAATTTGTTGGAGTATTTGATAAAAATAACCAAACTTTAGAAGAATATAAATATTTAAAAAAAGATGAATTTGAAAAATTTTGTGAAAACAATACCATTGATAAAATAAATATTGATTATGAAAAACTATATGAATGTTTAAAATTAGAAAATCCTTTTAATCCTCATAGTGTAAATCCTTTGTATATAAAGAAAATAGAGGTAGGAAAATGATAAGAAAAGCAAATATAGGTGATAAAGAGGATATAATAAAATTAGGAAATATGATAAATAATAATTTTTCCAAAGTTTATGATATTGATAATTATTTTGATAAAAAATATAACGTTATATATCTTGATATAGAAGATAATGAAGTAGTTGGAATGATTATGGCAATTGTACTATATGAAACATGTGAAATATTAAATATTGTTGTAAAAGAAAAATATCGTAACAAAAAAATTGCTACTAATTTAATGGATACTTTAATATCTGAATTTGCAGATACTATTGAATTTTTAACTTTAGAAGTTTCTATAAATAATATGCCAGCTATAAATTTATATAAAAAATTTGGTTTAGAAATAATAAATACAAGAAAAAATTACTATGAAAATAGTGATGCCTATTTAATGGGGGTGAAATATGAAAAATGTTAATATTTTAGCTATTGAATCTTCTTGTGATGAAACATCAATGGCAATAATAAGAAATGGATGTGAGGTTGTAAGCCTTACAATTTTAACTCAAATGGATACACATGCACAGTTTGGTGGAGTAGTACCGGAAATAGCATCAAGAATGCATACGGAAAATATAACAATGGTATTAGATGAAACTTTAAAAAAATCAGGATTAACCAAAGATGAGATTGATGCAGTTGCTGTAACTTATGCTCCAGGACTTTTAGGTAGTTTATTAGTAGGTTTAGAATGTGCAAAAGCAATTGCGTTTACATGGAATAAACCACTTATTAAAGTTAATCATACAATTGGCCATATATATGCTAATAATTTAGTAAAAAAGATGCAATTTCCCTTACTTGCACTAATTGTAAGTGGTGGTCATACTGATATGGTTATTATGAAAGATGACTATAAATTTGAAATACTTGGTTCAACACTTGATGATTCAATTGGAGAGGTTTATGATAAGGTTGCAAGAGTACTAGGTTTAAAATATCCAGGTGGACCTAATGTAGAAAAAATGGCTTTAAATGGTAGTTGTACCTACAATTTACCAAAACCTGTAAATGATAATACATATAATTTTAGTTTTAGTGGACTTAAGAGCGCTGTAATAAATTTAGTTCATAATGAAGAACAAAGAAATAATCAAATAAGAAAAGAAGACTTAGCTTGTAGTTTTCAAACAATAGCAGTTGATGAATTAACTAGAAAAGTAGAATTAGCTTTAAAAAATACTGGCATAAAAAATATGATTGTTGCTGGAGGAGTATCAGCAAATAAATATTTAAGAAATCAAATCCAAGAATTATGTAATAAATATAATGTTGATTTAACTGTTCCAAATTTAGTGTATTGCACTGATAATGCCGCAATGATTGGAGCAGCTGCGTATCCTCTATATTTAAAAAAAGAATTTTCAAAATTGGATATTAATGCTTCTAGTCAATCACAACTTCATTAAACATAGTAAAAAACTATGTTTTTTTTAATAAATTTAAGTAAAAAAAAAGGAAATCAAGGATTTTTCGGTAATAAGACTAATAGAGGAGGTGAA
>JAEDGC010000124.1 GCA_016297695.1 Bacilli bacterium | reverse complement strand
GTTGAGGTAAATAATTCAGGATGTTCTTGAAACTCTTTACTTTGAATGATTTTTTTAATATCTTGTAATGTTGTCGAACCAAATCCTACTGCTGAGGCGATTGCTAAATTCCAACTTTTATTTAGTTTTAGTTTTTCAATTTCTATCATTATTTCTTTACTACAAGATAGTGTTGAAGTATTTTTATTTATTGCCGAAACACCATAATTTTCTGCTATATAATTATATGTTTCTATCAGGTTATTTGAATCAGAAGATAAAACATGAAGGCACTTTTCTATAGAGGAAAAAGATATTTCTTGTTTTCTCAAAAAATCAATGTTTTTTGATATTTCATAAACATTTCTGTACAAAATACTAGGACACTTTTCTATGTTCTTAGCATCAATACTTAACCTATTTATTAAATAATCTAAAGTGTTGTTTATATCTCTATATTCTCCATATGTCAATATATTGTTATTTTTATTTACTAATTTTTCAACTGAAACATTATATTTATCACACAACATTTCAAGTGTATATTCACCTATCAAGTTAATCATCCTCCTTATGTTAAGGATATCATAAATTAATATACCTTTCAATATACAATCTTATAAAAATATAAGACATTTAACTATTGATATTTCACACAAGCAAACCGACATATCATATCAATTTTTTTATTAAATTCATTTCTTATTTTTAGTTCTTTAGTTTCTATTTCAAACATAATTATCACTCAACATTCAATTTAAGCACAAAAAACTGACCATTTCTAGTTAGTATTCTATTACTACTTGTACTAAAAGTTCAAGCTTCACATCATACTGGTGCGATACAAGAGTATATTTTGAACAATTATATCAAAAAAAGATAGAATCTAATAAATACTATATTTTTATTCATTATTTATTTTTCCTTCTCACTTACGTTTATAATGATATTCAGTATCTTTTATTTTATCAAATCCTGCTTTTTTAATTGAACTAATAGAACTAATATTATCTTCATCTATTCTTGCTACTACTTCATTAAATTGAGGATACAAATTAAGTAGATACTCGCTAGATTCTTTTTCAAATAAAGAACCTAATCCTTTTCCTCTACATTCAGAAAGTAGACCTAATCCTATTTCTATTTCTTCTAATAATATTTCATTATCACGTTTTTCTTCTGGATGAAAATTTAGAAAAGATAATCCTATTAATTCAAGCATACTATTACTCCTTCATATATAAAACTACAATTGGTTTGTCAATTTGCAAATTTGTTTCTAAATTATCAAAACTATTTAATTTATATAATATATTTTACCATATATTTTGTATATTAAAACTCGAACCATTATCTAGTTCGAGTTAGGCATCAATCTGGTGATAATAAGGGCTAACAACTCCTAGACTAAAAGATGATAGTAAGTAATAAACTTACTAACTAATTATATTATATAGCATTTTTTCCAACAAAAACATCATATATTTCTTTATATCGATATCCTAGTTTTGCATATGTTGAATCAGGAACAAGTATTCCTAATTCTATTAATTGGTCTATTAAAGTAGACACAGTATTTCTTGATACACCAGATTCTTCTTCTATTTCTTTTTTTGTAAAAACTATTTGGTGCATCATAGCAGGCATTATTCTATATACAGCATTACTATTTAATGTTTTAATTTTATCCATATCTCTATTATAAATATTTTTTATCATATTTATTTTAGAAATATAATTATTACATTGTTCAATAATACATTGTAAGAAAAATTTAATAAAGCCTAACATATTACCTTTTCTGCTTTCATTTAAAAATTTATGATAACTAGGTTTATATAATTCAATTACTTCTGATAAAAACAGAATTGGTCTATCATCAGTTAATTTAGCAAGTTGTATAGGAATAAGTGCTCTACCTAATCTACCATTTCCGTCACGATAAGCATGAATAGTTTCAAACTGAGAATGTGAAATAGCTAAATTAACAAAAAGTGGGTCGATAAATTCATCATTCATATATTTAAATAAATTATCCAATAATAATGGAACATCCTCAGGAATAGGAGGAATAAAAATTGCCTCTTCAATACCACAACCTTTAGGTCCTATCCAATTTTGAATTGTTCTAATCTTTCCAGGTTCTTTTTCATTACCTCTAACACTATCTAATAGTATTTTATGAATATGATTTACAAAATGAATATCTATTTTATTACTATTTTTTAAATACTCATTTGAATAGTCAATAACTTTTTTTAAATTTTGAATTTCTAAATTATCATCACTATTCGGCATATACTTTAAATAATACATTTCATCTTGTGATATTTGAGTTCCTTCTATTTGCGTTGATTTTAAACTTTCACTTAAAATAATAGAATCAAGAAAAAAACGTGAATCAAACTCAATATTTTTCAAGTATGATTTATATTCTCCATATTTTTCATTAGCTTCTGAAATTAATTTTAGCAATTCTTTATCTATATTATACTCGATTGGTAATTCTTTTACTTTAAATGGTTCCATTTTCATCACCTAATTAAATATTAACATATCTAACTATAAAAGTAAATAAAAATGCACAATATTTCAAAATTA
>JAEDGC010000010.1 GCA_016297695.1 Bacilli bacterium | reverse complement strand
TCAAAATGAAAAACGTATGTTACAAGAAGCAGTAGATTCATTATTTGATAATGGTCGTCGTGGTAGAAGTGTTACTGCTGCAGGTAATAGACCTTTAAAATCATTATCAAGTATGTTAAAAGGAAAACAAGGACGTTTTAGACAAAACTTATTAGGAAAACGTGTTGATTACTCTGGTCGTTCAGTTATCGTAGTTGGACCAAATTTAAAAATGTATCAATGTGGTATTCCAAAAGAAATGGCTCTAGAACTATTTAAACCTCATGTTATTCATGGTTTAGTTGAAAGAGGACTTGCTCATAATATAAAAGGAGCTAAAAAATTAATTGAAAATAGAGATGAATGTGTATGGGATATTGTTGAGGATGTTATTACTGAACATCCAGTTATGTTAAACCGTGCTCCAACACTTCATAGATTAGGTATTCAAGCATTTGAGCCAAAATTAGTTGGTGGAAAAGCCATAAGATTACACCCACTTGTTTGTACAGCATTTAATGCTGACTTCGATGGTGACCAAATGGCTGTACACGTTCCACTTTCTGAAGAAGCAAAAGCAGAAGCAAGAATCTTAATGCTTGGTGCAAATAACATCTTAAACCCTAAAGATGGAAAACCAATCGTTACGCCATCACAAGATATGGTTTTAGGAAACTGTTATTTAACAATAGAAAAAGCTAAAGAACCTAATGAAGGTAAAGTTTATAAAAATACTAATGAAGTATTAATGGCTTACCAAAGAAGAGAAATAACATTACATACAAGAATTGCTGTTCCAGTAAATTCATTTAAGCATAAAATATTTACTGATGAACAAAAAAATAAATATTTAGTAACTACTTGTGGAAAAATAATATTCAATGAAATATTACCTGATAGTTATCCATATATTAACGATAATAGTAAAGAAAATATTGAAGGAATTACTCCTAAAAAATATTTCTTAGAAATGGGTACAAATATTCCAGAAGCTATTGCAAATATGGAATTAACAAAACCATTCGTTAAAAAAACTTTAGGAAATATAATTGCCCAAGTATTTAAAAGATATAAAACAACTGAAACTTCAGTTATGCTAGATAAATTAAAAGATTTAGGATTTAAATATTCTACAGTTGCTGGTATTACAGTATCAGCATCAGATATTGTTCCTTCTAAAACTAAACATGAAGTTATTGAAGAAGGACATCAAATGGTTGAAAAAATCAATAAACAATTTAAACGTGGTTTAATAACTGAAGAAGAACGTTATACAAATGTTATTGATGTATGGAATAAAGCAAATGCTAAGATTCAAAAAGAACTTGAAAGTATAGCTAATGATGATTTTGATAATCCAGTATTCATGATGATGAACTCTGGAGCTCGTGGATCTATTTCAAACTTCTCACAACTTGCTGGTATGCGTGGTTTGATGGCAAAACCAGATGGATCTACAGTAGAAATTCCAATTACTTCAAACTTTATTGAAGGACTTACAGTATCAGAATTCTTCTTATCTACACATGGTACAAGAAAAGGAGATGCCGATACAGCACTTCGTACTGCCGATTCAGGATATTTAACAAGAAGACTTGTAGATGTAGCTCAAGATATTATTGTTAAAGAATATGATTGTGGTTCTATTAATGGAGTAGAAGTATATGATTTAGTTAATGACAAAGATGGTTCTGTTATTGAACCTCTTGCAGAACGTATTTTAGGTCGTTTTGCAGCTCAAAAAATTATTAATCCGGAAACTAAAGAGTTAATTTTAGATAAAGGAGAAATGATTACTGAACCTATAGTTGCTAAAATTGCCAAAGCTGGAATTAAGAAAGTAAATATTAGAAGCGTATTAACATGTAAAACAGTTAATGGTGTTTGTCAAAAATGTTACGGTCGAAATTTAGCTACTGGAAATTTAGTTGAAACTGGAGAAGCTGTTGGTATTATGGCTGCTCAATCAATTGGTGAACCTGGTACACAGCTTACAATGCGTACATTCCATACAGGTGGAGTTGCTAGTGGAGATGATATCACTCAAGGTCTTCCAAGAGTTGAAGAATTATTTGAAGCTAGAAATCCAAAAGGAAAAGCTACAATTTCTGAAATTAGTGGTAAAGTTGCTTCTATTGAAGAAAATAATGGTAAATATAAAATCATTATTGAAAATGAAGTTGAAGCAAGAGAACATGTTACAAATTATAATATGAAATTAAGAGTAGCAGTTGGTGATGAAGTAAATGCTGGAGATAAATTAACACAAGGTGCTGTTAATCCAAAAGAATTACTTGCTGTAACTGATCCACTTACTGCTCAAGAATATATCTTAAAAGAAATTCAAAGTACTTATAAATTACAAGGTGTTGATATTTCTGATAAACATATTGAAATTATTGTTCGTCGAATGATTAATAAAGTTCAAATATTAGAATCTGGTGATACAGATTTAGTTGAAGGATTATCAGTATCATTAAGAGAATTTACTGATGCTAATAAACCAATAATATTAAATGGTGGAGTTCCTGCTAAAGGAAGACCAATAATGTTAGGTATTACTAAAGCTTCATTAGAAACAGATTCCTTCTTATCTGCTGCATCATTCCAAGAAACAACAAGAGTTTTAACAGATGCTGCAGTTAAAGGAAAAATTGATCACTTAAATGGACTTAAAGAAAATGTTATTATTGGAAAATTAATACCAGCTGGAACTGGTGCTAAACAATATAGTGACATTGAAATAATGCTTCAAAAAGAATTCATGGGTGATGATGCTCAAGAATATTTAGAAGAAAAGTTTTTAGATAATAAAGACTTAGAAGTAGCTGAATAAATAAAATAAGAAACGAATTTAAACTCGTTTCTTATTTTTTATGCAATGAATAAAAAGGATTATTATAAAAGGAATTCCAATAATAAACAATAAATGTGGTAAATATAAGTAAATATATAAATCTTTTATATAACTATCTCCAAATATTAAACAAACAATTAAAAAGATGGAAAAAATAATTGCTAAAAAAGTGTAGTTGTTATATTTTTTAGGAAGCATTCTTTTTAAAAAGCATGTTGCTAAACATAATAAAATAAAATTATCAATTAGCCAAGATATTGAAATAATATTTTCTACTTTTTCGATAAAATTGAATAATACAATATCTTTTAATAACATATATTCTGGAAATCTATAAATAGAAATTAAAAATTGTCCTAGAACTCCGATAATAAAGATACTTAGTAAAGTTAAAATTATAGAAACAAATATATAATTTTTAGAAATATCATTGTTTTCAAAATTTAGATCTAATAACAAAAGTGTAGGAATTGAAGATATTGAAAAATAATATAAAGTTCCTTTTATTAAATTTAAATTTGTTTGAGATAAAAAAGGTTTTAGATTAGTTAAATCTACTTTAGAAAATAGTGCTATAAAACCTACGATGGTAAAAAAGAATGCAATAGGAAATAAACATTCAGAAACATAACTTAATAATTTGTATCCATGAAATGCTACATATACAGAAAGAATTATAATTGGTAAAATAACTAAAAAAGTATTGGAATTAATTAGAAAAAAGGATTTTGCAAATATTTGAATTATAAATAATATTTCATTTATTATGATTATGGAAAAAATAATTAGTAACAATCTTAAAAATTTACCTAAAATAGGCATTTCATCTAGTATAGTAGTTAAATCTTTATTCTTTTTATAATCTAATATTTTTTTTATTAAATAGCAAAATATCAGTCCAAGTAAACTCCCTAATATAAAACATAACCAAGTATCATTACCACTGACTTCAAATATTAAAGAAAATCCAATTCCTAAAAATAAAGATTTAGATAAAAAATAATTTATAAAATTTTTCTGTCTATTTGTTATCATTTTTCACCTCGAATATTAAACCATTTTTATTTAAATTAATATTGGTTTTAATTTCAAAATCTAAATCTTGAAAATTAAGTTTTTTATTATTATCTTTATAATACTTATAATTAATTCCTAAAACATCAGAGTTGTTTTCTTTTAAAATTTTAAATAAATTTTCAAAATCTTCGTTTATAATTTTTTCAAAATCTTTTTGTAATTTTATATAAGTTTTTTTATCTTTTAGATTATATTTACATTGATTTTCTTCAATTTTAGCCATTAAATTAGCTGTTATTACAACTTTATTTTTGCTAATTTTATAATCAATTTTTTGTTCATACACATCGATACTTTCATATTTGTTTTCATCATTATCACATTTAAATTGATAATATGCATTTTTATTTTCATCAAATAAGATATTTAAAGTTTGTGTCTCATTAAAATTCAATATATCTTTTAATTCATTTTTATGAAAAATAGCAATACCTTGTAACTTTAACTTATCATCATCTAAAGTTACTGATGGTAAGTGTATGTCTTGCATTGGATTAACATATAATGAAATATAATTTTCTAATGTTACTTTAATAGATAAACTATTACCTAAAGCAGAATTATCCATAAGTTTATAAATACTTTCTGAAATGATTCTATTTTCTACGTTTGTAGATTCAAGTATTTTATGGGCATCTTCATTTTTTGCAACAAGTATATAAAATAGATTGTTTATATACGAATTACGTATAAAATAATCAATAAAATCTTCAGCATGATTTTCAGCTATTTCTTCTGAAATTATCATGGCTTTAATGTGAGAATAATATGAAATTTTATTTATTTCTAAATTAGCATTATTAAATGCATCAGTTATACTTCTTCCTTCACCATTTACATAATATGTTTTATGACTACTTTCTAAATCATCAACTACTTTATCATCATTTAATATTTCAAAAGTTAATTTATATTTATTTTCATCATTATCATAATCAAGAGCAATTCCTGATATAATAGCTAAATTATTTAATTCTTTATAATCATAACAACCAGTTGATAAAAAAATAAAAAAAAGAAGAATAAATATTTTTTTCATAATAAATCATTCCTTTGTTTTGTCATATTTTTACTAGCTAATAATTTACTTCTTTTTGTATCTTTTGAGGTGTCACTTTTTACAAATAATTTATTAAAATAATTTTTATTAAATGGTGCAATTGGATAAAAGTAAGGTTTTCCTAAAGTTTTTAAATTACATATGTGAATAAAGAAAAATAAAGTAGCTATAACAATACCATATATTCCATAAAAAGATGCTAATATTAGAAATATAACTCTAAAATGTCTTATGGCATTTATAATTTCAAATTCTACAAACATAAGACTTGTAATAAAAGTAAATGATATAATAATAATCATAATAGGGGATACTATCCCAGCACTTACAGCAGCTTCACCTAAAACTAAAGCACCTAAAATAGAAATGGCACTTCCATAAGAATTCGGAAATCTAATATCGCTTTCTCTTAACATTTCACATATAAAAAGCATTAAAAAAGCTTCGACAATGGATGGAAAAGGTACTTGGGATCGCTGAGAACTAAAATTTAAAAGTAATGCAGTGGGAATAGTTTCTTGATTATAATTGATAATAGCAATGTAATAACCTGGTACAAC
Organism: Bacilli bacterium; assembly: GCA_016297695.1. Classification (GTDB taxonomy): domain Bacteria; phylum Bacillota_I; class Bacilli_A; order RF39; family UBA660; genus RUG14121. Next base: position 36,415 of record JAEDGC010000010.1, on the reverse strand, counting down.
GATAGTTAGAAAAAAACAAGTAATTCTTATAATTCTTAAGGAATTAAAATTAATATTTTTATTATAATTATCAACAACTGGATTGATAAAATCACCAAAGAATGCTGGTAATAATAAAGCATAAGGCGAAGTATCTACAACAATGGCAATTTTTCCTTCTAATAAACCTTGTGATATTTTATCAGGTCTTTCAGAAGAAGTTATAGTTGGAAATGAACTTTTATTTTCTTTAAAATATTGAGCTACTTGTCCAGAATCAAATATAGCATCAACATCTATTTTAGATAATGTATTCATAATATAATCAACATTTTTATAATCAGCTATATCATCTAAATATAAGACTCCAACTTTGGTATTTGATTTTCTTCCTAAATTAATTTCTTTTAACTTTAATTTACTACTTTTAATTCTTCTTTTTATAAGTCCAATATTAATTTGGTAATTTTCATTGAAAGCATCTTTTGGACCATATAATGCTTGTTCAACCTCAGCTGAGGGAATACTTCTATTTATATCAGCTCTAGTTTCTATTGCGAGTAAATTATTTTTAAAAATGATAATAGTAAAGCCATTAGTTAAGTAATATTCTAGTCTATCAGCATTGTCCAAAGCTATTACGTTAGGTGAAGGAATAATTTTATTAATATCATTAATATTTTTTTGAACTATAAAATAGTTTAAATTTTTTAGAATATAATCATTAATTTTATTACTACTTGATACTGTTTCTAAATATATGATATATACATATTTTGATAGAGAAACATGTATTTTTCTTATTACTAAATCAGGAGTATCACTAAATTCATTTTTTATACGTTCTATCACTTTATTCATTGTCTTTCACCGTTATTAGTATTTACCAAAAATTGTCTAGTATACTTTAATATGCTATAATGAAATATAGTTAAGATAATTTAGAGCAGGAGGTTTATGATGAATATTATTTTTTTAGATTTTGATGGAGTCATAAATACAAAACATTATACTGCTAAAGATGAAATAGAATCCAAAATTAAAATTGTTGCTGAAATAGCCAAAAAATGTAATTGCAAGATAGTTATTGAAGCAGCAGCTAAAAATGGGATGAATGAACAAACTTTAGAAATAAAAAAAGAAAGGATTAATTTCATAATTAGTACATTAAAAAAGTATGGTGTAGAATGTATTGGAAGAACTCCAAGTATAAAAAGATTTAAAAGTGAGATTGCAATAGTTCCAATTTGGAAAGAAAGTGAGATAAAACTATATTTACTTGAGCATCCTGAAGTAGAACATTTTTGTATAATTGATGATAATGATTTTAAAGATTTAGAAACATTATCTTCTTATTTAGTTAAAACAAATTATAATGATTTTTTAAATTATCAAAATGAGGGAATTCTTCCTTATCATACTTTGCAAGTTGAAGAAATATTAAAAAAAGAAAATATCTATAATATTAATACATATAACGATAATGAATTATTAAAAGATATATTGATGAATGATTATTTAGAAAGATATGAAAAATATATTTTTAAAATTATCCCAGAATTAATAAAGGAAAAAGATTTTTTACAAAATAATGAGTGGCATTCTTTTGATGTGTGGCATCATACAATTCATGCTGTAGAAAATGGTCCTAAAAATTATGAAGACAGATTAATTCTTTTATTACATGATATTGGTAAACCTATTTCTTTTTGGGATGATGAAAATGGTGTTAGACATTTTCCACAACATGCAGATGAATCTGCAAAAATAGCAAAACCTATTTTACAACGCTTGGGATTTAAAAATGAAAAAATAGAAGAAATGATTAAAATTATAAAAAATCATTCAACAGCAATTAACATAGAAGATATTACTAAAGATAATTATAAATATTATAAAAGATTATTAACAATTCAAAAGAGTGATGTAAGTGCTTATGAAGAAAAACATGCTGAAAAAATGTATAATGAATTATCTATAAAGGAAGAAAAAATCAGATCACTTTTTTAGGATAAGAATGTAAATATTATTTTGACAAAAGAGGGAATATATGAAGAAAGTAACAATTGAAAAATTAGATCATTTTGGAAGAGGAATAGGAAAAATTGATGGGAAAGTTATTTTTATACCAAATGCTTTACCAAATGAAACTGTTTTGTATGAGATAGAAAAAGAAACAAAAAAATATTTAGTAGGAAAAAATATAGAGATAATTAATAAATCAGAAAATAGAGTTGAACCAGAATGTCCATATTTTGAAAAATGTGGTGGATGTAGTTTGCAACATTTAAGTTATGAAGATACTAAAAAATTTAAAATAGATAAAATAAAAAATTTATTAGAACAAAATAAATTAAATGTAAAAAATATAAATTTCATTGAAAATAAAAATGATTTTTATTATCGTAATAAAATTGAAATAAAAATAGAAAATAGTAAATTAGGATTTTACCAAAACAAAACTCATGATTTAGTAGAAATTAATGAATGTATAATAACTAAAAAAAGTATTAATAAAGTAATTAATTTACTTTTAAAAAGTGGACTTGAAAATGCTAAAGTTACAATTCGTTCTAATTATAATGATGAACTATTATTAATAATTGATACAAATGATAATTTTAATTATGAACAAATTATAAAAGAAAATAAAGTAGCAGGAATTATATTAAATGGAAAAACAATACACAATGATTCTTATTTTATTGAAGTAATAAATAATAAATATTTTAAGGTTTCTTATAATTCATTTTTTCAAATAAATGAATATATATGTCAAAAATTATTTGAACTTATAGATAAATATATAGAAGAAAATGCTATTGTTGCTGATTTATATTGTGGTGTTGGAACATTATCTATTGTAGCAAGTTATAAAGCTAAGAAAGTATATGGAATTGAAATTGTAGAAAATGCTGTGTTAAATGCTATTGAAAATGCCAAAATTAATCATAGAAATAATGTATATTTTAGTTTAGGAAGTGTTCCTAAAGTAATTGATAAAATAAATGATAAACTAGATACAATTATTGTAGATCCACCAAGAGCAGGATTAGATAAATATACACTTGATACAATATTAAAATTTAAACCTAAAACAATTCTATATGTTTCTTGTGATCCAATGACACTTATGCGCGATTTAAAAAGTTTAGAAGACGAATACGAAATAAAAGAATTAAACTTATTAGATATGTTTTCTTATACTTATCATGTTGAAAGCGTATGTATTCTAAACCTTAAATAAAAACTTATATTTAGATGATAACTAACTATTTAGTGCCTATTAAAAAAACATATTTTTGATAAAAAAAGCCCAAATTTTATAAAAAAGTAAGAAAAAATTAAGAATGTTGTTTGAGGAGAATATGTTTCCCCATACTAGGGTAAGTGGTATGATTTGTATAATTAAAATTGTAATGAAAGGAATATTAATATATGAAAACTATAAAGGCAAAGATATGGAGAAAAGTTGATATATCAATTAGAAGTAAAATTAAATATGAAAATCCATATAAGGATATAGATATAATGGTAACTTTTATTCATGAAAGTAATAAAGAAATTAAATTAAATGCGTTTTGGAATGGAGATAATGAATGGGTAGTTAGATTTACTCCAATATTAAAAGGATTATGGAATTATAATATCAATTGTTCAGATAAAAATAATGATATAAATTATATATCTGGACAAGTAGATGTAAAAGAAAATGAAGAAAATATTAATATAGAAAAACATGGATTTTTGAAGATTAGTAATAATAAAAGATATTTTGTATATGATGACAATACTCCGTTCTTTTGGTTAGGCGATACAAATTGGCAATCTTTTAATTTAAATAATTATTATGATTGCAATTATCCAACTTGTAGTTGCCATAATCAATTTAGACATATATTGAATAATAGAAAAAATAAGCATTTTAATGTATATCAAACGTATTTTGATACTTCTAATGGAAATATTCAAGGTAATGATAATATGTGGTTAAATAAGTTTGATAAAATAAATCCACAGGTATTTACAGATGTTATTGATAAAATGTTTGAAGAAATTGTTGAAAGCGATATGGTAATTGCTTTAGGATTTGGATTACATTATGTAACTCCAAGTGTAATGAATGAACAAGAACTATGTTTATTTGCAAAATATATCGTGGCAAGATATAGTGCGTATCCTATTATTTGGATAACAGGACAAGAAATTGATTTAGAAAATGAAAATAACACGTACGCTATTTGGAAAAGTGTTGCTCTAACAGTTAGTTTAAATGACCCATATCATCATCCTATGAGTGGTCATATGTTTTCTCATCCAAAAAGAATAGATGATTTGAATAAACAGTCTTGGCATGATTTTTGGGCAATTCAAAGTGGCCACTATGGAATGGATAAAATAGCATCTCAAGAACATTATAAGATGTTTTATAATTTAAAACCAACTAAACCTATTATTGAAATGGAAGCCAACTATGAAGATATTAAATGTAGCGTTAGATTTAATGGATATGAGGCCGCAAGAATTTCAGCATGGAAAGCTGTACAATGTGGAAGTTGTGGTTACACATATGGTGGTAATGGTATATGGGCAAGTTGCTATAATACTTCCGACAATACATTTTGCTTAGGTGATTATAGCACAGAGCCATGGTATATGGGACTTGATAAGCCAGCTTCTTTTGAAATGGAATATTTGATAAAATTTTATAATTTAATTGGTTTTGAAAAATTAATTCCAAATTTTAATAATGACACTGAAGAAATGGTTATTTCATCTAATGAAGATAATAGCATTGTTGTTGTCTACCTTTATAATGAATCATATGAAACTTGTGAATTAAAGAATTTATTGAACGAAAAGTATCATTCATACTGGTATAATCCCCTTACTGGCAATTTTATAAAAAATGATGATTTTAGTCCCAATAATGGAATTTACAAAATATCAAAAAAACCAACAAAATCAGATTGGGTATTATTAATATCAACAAATGATTATAAAATAAATAATTTTGAAGAAAAATATTATGACAAAACATTAGATAATGAAGTAAATAATGATACCATTAATCAATATTTTGAGAAAAAAATAAAATTAGATAACTATAAAATATTTTGTGTATCAAATGAGAATGAATTATGTGATTTTGAAAAAATAACATATAATCCATATTGTGATATAACTACAAAAACAATAGAAATAGAATTTGATGATGAACAATATGTTGATTTAATTAAAATTGATTATGAAAGTAGTCGTATCCCTAAATTTAGAATTTATGGATTAGATAAAAATGACATAGTTTCATTAATAACTGATTGTAAATTTAGAAACCCTAATATGTTTTTAAATGGTCAAAATTTAATTTTAGAGAGTATATATGGTAAATATAAAAAAATTAAGATAGTAATATTAAATAATAATATAGATTTAAAAATTAACAATATTGATATGTTTAAATAATGATATATACATAATAAACATAATTATTAGTAGCATGTTTATTATGACATAGTCAGTTATACTCAAACATATAAAGATCAACTATTCATAATATACAAACTTATCATGTTGAGACGGTATGTATTTTAAAACTTAAATAATTCCTTATATTCCAACTCGAAAAACTGTTCGACAGATGTAAAAAAAGTATACTTTTGATAAAAACTATGAAGTTTTTTTAAGCATTATGTTTCCACCACAGGGTTAGTAGTATGTTTATTATGTAGCAATCAGTTACATATAATGATATTTATAAATATATTGAAAGCAATATTGAGGTGTATTCATGAAAAAAATATTGATGATAATGAAAAAAATGTAAATGGAGCTAAACTACTTGGAATTAATGCTTATCAAGTACATGTGAAAATATAAAAGATTTTTTTATAAGAAGATTATATATACATAATAGACATAGTCATTTATAATCGTACATGTAAAAAAGCAATTATTTATGATTAACAAATATAAAGACAAATTATATTTTAGAGAGGAAATAATATTTATGACAAAATATGAACTAATTGACAATATAAATAACATAGTTGAATTTATAACAAATGGAACGGTAGAAAAAAACGGTAGAATTTTTAAAGGACATCCAGCATTTTATTTAATTCATTCTAAAGAAGAATTTCAAAAAAAATTGAATCAAGTGATAAAAGAAAAGGAATCTTATAATAGATATGATTTATACTATTATATGAACTATATGTTTAAATATATGCTAAATCAATATGATTCACACACCCAAATATATTTTATGGAAAAAAAAGTTTTACCAATAAAAGTTAGAATTATAAATAATATTCCATATATTGTCGACTGCCATAATAATTTTATTCAATTTAAGGGTAGCAAAATATTAAAAATTAATGGAATAGATATTGATAATATTATGAATGAATTAGAAAAAATTATATGTTATTCATCTATAGATTACCTTAAAATAATGTTAGAAAAACATTTAACAAATGCAAACGTTATAAATTCTTTACCACTTATAGAGTCATCAGATTTTATAATAATGACAACAAGTAATGGTGATATAACTTTTAATTTAAATAATTTAGATGAGTATTATGATAAGTATAAAAAAGAAAATTATAATTTAGAAGTGATTGATAGTACCGCAATCATTACTTATAATTCTTGTAGAGATGAAGAAAAAATGATTAAACTTATAGAACAACTGAGTAGTATGGATTATGTAAATAAATATATCATTGATTTGCGAGAAAATGGTGGTGGAAATTCAGCCATTAATAATTATTTAATAGATTATTTAAATGGTAAGAATATTATAGCGTTATGTGATGAACGAGTATTTTCAAGTGCAAGAATGTGTTTGATAAATTTAAAAAATATAGGAGCGAAGATTATAGGGACGAATCCAGGGACTCCAATTAGTTGTTTTGGTAATTGTGTTATGCAGAAGAAAATAGAAAATATGAATCTTATGGTTATGGGAAGTGCCACGTATTGGTATTATGATGATAATTTAAAATGCCATGGAATTTATAAAAATGAATTTGATAAGGCTATCAGTGATTTTCCAAATTTACTAAAACAAGTTTTTTTTGAAGTAGATGAAAAAGTTGAATTGAGTCTAGATGATTATATTAACAATTATGACTCTGTAATTAATTATGCATTATCTGCTTTTGAAAATGAGAAAAATAAATAAGAGGAATAAAAGTAATGAATGATTTCAAATAAAAATTAAGATATTCACAAAAATATGTTTCTATAAAGCAAATATTTACTTAAATATAAACACAATTATATTGTTAAAAATATTATTCAAAGCATGTTGAGACATTTGTGTTTTAGAAAAGAAGAATTTTTCTGTTGAATAAAAAACGCATGTTTGGTATGATATAAATGTATTAATTACTTGACGCGTTAATATGACAATTTAGACGATAGGGTGTGTTTATCTTAAGTCAAGAAAGATAACATGCATTTTGCGGAGATATACTTTTTAAAAGTATTTCTCTTTTTTTTTGGAAAGGATGAATAGAATTAATGAAGTTTTAGAAAAAGAAAAAAACAAGTTATGTTAGATTCTAATTTAGCAAGATTATAGGATGTGCAAATGGGACTTTTGTAGAAGAAGTCGGCGGTATAAATGAATGATTATGAAAAAATATAGAAAGAGGAATTCAAATGAAAAATAAAATAATAGAAAATAATAAATCAGAATTATTAATATATGAAGCTAAAGATGGAAAAATTTAATTAGATGTCAATTTAGAAAATGAAACAGTTTGGTTATATTTAGAACAAATGTCTAGGTTATTTGGAAGAGATAAATCAGTAATTTCTAGACACATAAAACATGTGTTTGATGATGGTGAATTAGAAAGAAATATGGTAGTTGCAAATTTTGCAACTACCACTAAGCATGGTGCAATATAAGGAAAAATACAGACTCATTTAGTGGATTACTATAATTTAGATGTAGTAATTAGTGTAGGTTATCGTGTTAAATCTTTAGAGGGAGTACGTTTTAGAAAATGGGCTACCGAAAGAATTAAGGAATACATTATAAAAGGATATACCATGGATGATGAACGACTTAAAAATCTTGGTGGTGGAAAATATTTTTATGAACTTTTAAATCGTATTAAGGATATAAGATCAAGTGAAAAGGTATTATATAGACAAGTTCTTGATTTATATGCTACTGCTATTGATTATGATCCTAAATCAGAAGAAACAATAAGATTTTTTAAAATAGTTCAAAATAAATTTCACTATGCTGTACATGAAAATACAGCTGCTGAGGTTATTTATAAAAGATCTGATTCAACTAAACCATTTATGGGCCTTACTAATTTCAAAGGAGAACTTCCAAGTATTAATGATATTGAAATTGCAAAAAATTATTTAAATGAAGAAGAACTATTGATGTTAAATAATTTGGTTTCTGGATATTTTGACTTTGCAGAATTTCAAGCATTAAAACATAAACCTATGAGAATGAAGGACTATATTAATCAATTAGATAAAATATTATCTTCTTTAGATACAAAAGTATTAACTAGTACTGGAACAGTTAGTCATAAAGAAGCAATTGAAAAAGCAAAAATAGAGTATAAAAAATATCTGGTAAAAGAACTTAGCCCTATAGAAAAAGAGTATTTAAATTCTATTAATAATATAAGCAAAATTGCAGAAGAATTAGATAAAAAATAGAACTATACATAATAAACATACAACTATAATGAATATTTATTATGAAGTAGTCAGTTATACCCAAACATATAAAAAGCAACTATTCATAATTAACGGAAACGGAATGTTGAATGTGTATGTGTTCTAAAACTTAAATAAAGCTTTATAAACAAAGGAAAATCCATTTTCATTAGGTGTCAAAAAATGGTAAAAAATTGATATTTTTACTAATTTTTGAAAAAAATATAGAGGTTGTCTGTGGGGAATATGTTTCATCATACCACCCTAACTGGTATATGTTGCATAATTGAAATTATAAAAGGAGGTTTTAGGTTATGAATAAACTAATGTTAAAAGAAAATATAAAAATTGAAGAAATGATATTTGAAGTAAGAGGTAAACAAGTTATTTTATCATCAGATGTTGCTAAATTATATAAAACTGAGACAAGGATTATAAATCAAACGATTAAAAGAAATATTATGAGGTTTCCTGAAACATTTTGTTTTCAATTAACGGTAGAAGAGGTAATCAACTTGAAATCACAAATTGTGATCTCAAGTTTAAGAAAGGAGATAGTACATGGTGGTACAAGGTATTTACCATATGTTTTAACCGAGCAAGGAATAATGATGTTATCTGGTCTTCTTAAGAGTGATATTGCAGCTAAAGTTAATGTTCAAATTATCGATGCATTTGTTGCTATGAGAAAATATATTTCTAGCACATTAGTAAATCAAAATTTTATAAATAATTTAGTATATAAGCATGATGAAGAAATAAAGTTATTAAAAGATTCTTTTGATAAATTACAAGAAAAGAAACAAGCAAACGCAATATTTTTTGATGGCCAGATTTATGATGCTTACTCGCTACTGTTAGATATTTTAAAAAGTGCTAAAAAAGAAATCATTATTATTGATAATTATGCTGGTAAAGAATTGTTAGATATCTTAAAAGAAATAGGTGTTAATATAATAATTTATTCTGCAAATATGAATGAAACATTAATCAAAAAGTATAAAAGCCAATATAATAACGTCGAATTAATGTTTAGCAACAAGTTCCACGATAGATTTATTATTATAGATAAGAAAAATATATATCACTGTGGTAGTAGTTTTAAAGACTTAGGAAAGAAATGTTTTGCCATTAATAAAATAGAAAGTATTACGATTTTAAATGATGTATTAAATGAAATAAAAAACTAGTATTTCTAAAATATTTAAAATACAAATGATATATTCATAAAAAACATTGCAATTATTTGGTGTATTTATCTTAAGTCAAGAAAGATAATATATGTTGCGGAGATATACTTTTAAGAGTATTTCTCTTTTTTTTAGAAAGGATGAATAAAATGGACACAGAAAAAATCGATAATCTAATATATGAAATAAGAGGAGTAAAAGTAATGCTTGATTCAGATTTTGCAAGATTATACATGTAGACAAATGATAAGAAAGATATTAATAAAGCTATAAATATAAGCAAATTTCAAAATGATTTCAATTTTTAATTGACGGATTAATAAACATAAAAATTGTGGTTCCAAAATAAAACAGCAAATAAAATGATAAGAACAAATTAACACGTTTTTACAGAACAAGGCGTAATGTGTTATAATTAAGAAAATATAGAGAGAAGATGGTTATTTTGGATATACCAGGAATTGTTATTGGAATAAAATTAGTAAATGGTAAAATCAAACCCAAAAAAAGAAGTTTTATAACAAATATAATAATAATGATTTTTATATTATTATTAATTGCTTTTTTTATAACATTTTTATATGGATTAATTAATATGAACATAGAATATATGTTTTATAGTGGAATTGGAATATGGGGAATTAGTTATATATTATTAATTTCTGCATATACCCAAAATTCAAATAATTATTATATAAAAGTAAAAAATGAAAACTCTTTTGAAGGATTTGAACTTTATTATAAGAAAAAAAGAATAGATATTAAATTTTGCGTTGATAAAGAAGGAAAATTTAAATGGGCTAATAATAATTCTAAATTAAAATGTGTTTCATATTATGATGGTACAAAAATGAGTAATTTTACAAGGTACAGGATAATTAATTATTTTTCTTTATGGTTACTTGAAAATGATTATTTGTCTAAAGATGTAACAGTAACATTTGAAAAACTATAATTAATTATATTAGGAGAAATTATATGAAGAAGAAATATATAGTATTTATAATATTTGTTTTATTTCTTTTTATAGGAATTGTATTATATGTAATAAATAAAAATGAATTTTATATTGGCAAAGAATCTAATATTGAAATTGTAGATAAAGGAATATCATTATCTATTAAAGAAAATACTTTGAAAAATACGGGAGCAACATTAGTTTTAAAAAATGATAGTGATGTTGATGTTATATATGGCAATCCATATGAAATAGAAATAAAAAAAGATGGAAAGTGGCATAAAATACAAGTTATGATAGATTTTACACTTCCAGCATATTATTTAAAATCCAAAGAAACAAAAGAAATAGAACTTAATTGGGAAAATACTTATGATAAATTATCAAAAGGTGATTATAGAATTATAAAGAGTATTGATATAGAAAAAGAAGAAGAAATTTTTGAAACTTTTTATATATCAGCAGAATTTACTATAAAATGATGAAATGATTTAAGCAAAATCCATATTTAAATATTTAAGAACTAATGTCTTAATAAAAATTTTTAAAATTGAGAATGTTTCTAAATAAGAATAACAAAATGGAAAAAAATTGATTATTACTAGATATAATTAATCTACAAGAATTATTAAAAGTATTTGAAGAAGATAGAAATAAGAATTTAAAACTACTAGTTTACAAGTAATTTTTATGAATTTCTACTTTTTTGTGCTAAAATAAAGATAAATAATATTTATGTTAGAAAGAGGAGATATAATGGAATTGGTAATAAAGAAATGTAAGAAATGTGGAGCAATAGTTATACCATATAAAGATTGTCAATGTGAAGAATGTGGACTAAAATGCTGTGGAGAAGAAATGATAGAATTAATTGCAAATTCTGAAGATGCAGCATTCGAAAAACATGTTCCAACTTACGAAATAGTAGAAGATGAAATATCAGTTATGGTTAATCATGTAATGGAAAAAGAACATTATATAGAATTTATAGCTTTAGTAACTGATACAAAAATATACTTAGAAAGACTATATCCAGAAATGGATGCCCAAGTAAGATTTAAATATATAAAAGGTGCTACTTTATATTCATATTGTAATAAACATGGTTTGTGGATGAGTAAAATAGATAAATAGTAAGTTTAGAGGGTAATGAATAAAAGTGATTAAATAAAAGGAGATTATCAATTAATGATAGTCTTTTTAATTACTTCTTGGCTTTTGATAATGGGATGTTATTAAGAAGAAAATTATATAAGTAAAAAAAACTATACATATATTGTATTAAGTGATACAATATCATAAAGTACAAAGAAAGGATGATGTAATGCCAACACAAATTAAAATTTCAAAAGAAATGATTTTAGATGCTGCATTTGATATTGTAAGATTACAAGGAATGGAAAAGTTAAGCAATAGAGAATTAGCAAATAAATTAAAGTGTTCTATTAGACCAATTTATTATCAATTTGAAAATGTCAAAGATTTGCAAAAAGAATTATATAAAAAAATCGAAAAATATTTTTATAAATTTCTACTAGATAATATGGTTGATGGAATACCTCAATATAAACAAATAGGAATTAATTATATAAAATTTGCTAAAAAAGAAAAAAAATTATTTCAAACCTTGTTTATGAATGAAACAGGTCAAACTCCAAATGCATTTGTTTCAAAAGCTGGGGATGACTATAAAAAGATAGCAGAGTTCGTAAAAATAAGTACAAATTTAAATGATGGTGATATAAAAGATTTTCATACAAAAATGTGGATTTTCTGTCATGGAATAGCTTCTTTAGTTGCTAATAATACTATTATTTTAACAGATGAACAGATAAAACAATTATTATCTTATGAGTTTCAAGCATTAATGTTGCTTGAAGAAAATCCTAAAAATAAATGGGTATTAGAAGAAAGGGATAATTAATTATATGAAAAAGAGATTATATAAAATAGAAGAAGGAAAAAAATTATGGGGTGTTTGTGGTGGAATAGCAGAATATTTTGATATTGATCCAACAATAATTAGATTAATATGGTTAATTTTAATCTTTTGTGTTGGTACAGGAGTTTTAGCTTATATTATAGCGGCGATTATTATGCCTAAAAAAAGTGAAGTTATGTAAAGGAGAGAAAAAAATATGAATAAAATTAGTAATTTATTATGGGGATTGGTTTTTATTGTAGTAGGAGTTATTTTTGGTTTAAATATTTTAGATATAACAGATATTAATATTTTCTTTGATGGTTGGTGGACTTTATTTATTATTGTTCCATGTTTTATTGGATTATTTAAAGATGAAGATAAATCTGGTAATTTAATCGGACTTATTATTGGTGTTTGTTTATTGCTTGGATGTATTGATTTTATAGAAATTACCTTAGTTTGGAAATTAATGGTTCCTACTATTTTGGTTTTGATTGGGTTATCTTTTATTTTTAAAGATACTATAAATAATAAAGTTAGAAAAGAAATCAAAAAATTAAATAAAAGTGATGCTAAAGAATATTGTTCTTGTTTTTCAGGACAAACAATTGATTTTAGTAATGAGGATTTTAAAGGTTGCTCATTAAGTGCAGTTTTTGGTGGAATAAAATGTGATTTAAATGAATCTGTTATTACTGAAGATGTAGTAATTAGTGCTAGTAGTATATTTGGTGGAATTACTATATATGTACCTAAAGATGTAAATGTTAAAATAGATTCAACTTCTATATTTGGTGGAGTAACTGACGAAAGAAAAGAAAAAACAAAAGATGCTAAATATACAATTTATATTAGAGCAAATTCAATGTTTGGGGGAATAGAAATTAAATGAGCCAAATACAAAAAATTATTAAATATTTAGCTATTGCTTTTGCCTTATTTTTAACAGTTAGTATAATTTCAACAATTATGTATGGATTTTCTTTTATAGGTGATATATTTAATGATGACAATAAGAGTATTAATGAAAAACTAACTGATTTAAAGATTGAAGATAATACATTACTTTTAGATATTGATGTAATAAATAGTAACATCGCTATTAAACGTGGAGAAATTTTTAAAGCAGAAACTAACAATAAATATATAAAAACTAAACAAGTTAATAATAAACTTTTTATTACTGAAGAAAAAAATAATTGGTTTAAAAATAATAATTATGAATTAATTGTTTATATTCCTGATGAATTTATTTTTGATGGTATTTCTATAGAAACTGGTGCTAGTAAACTAAATGTAGAAACATTGATTACAAAAAAATTATATTTAAACTTGGGAGCAGGTAAAGTAGATATAAATAATCTAAAAGTATTAGAAAATGCCGATATAGATGGTGGAGCAGGAAAGATTGACATTAATGCAAGTGCTATTAATAATTTAGATTTAGATATGGGAGTTGGAGAATTTTCATTAACTTCTAAATTAACTGGCAAAAATGAAATAGATTCAGGAATTGGTAAATTAAATTTAACACTTTTAGAAAATAAAGATGATTATCAAATAACACTAGATAAAGGAATTGGATCATCAACTATAGATGGTAAAAATATAAATGATGATACTACTTATGGTATAGGAAATAATAAATTAGATATAGATGGTGGTATAGGAAGTATCCAAATTAAATTTGAAAAATGAAAATACAAGAAGGTAGAAAAATGAAAAATATAATAGAAGTAAAAGGACTTACAAAAGAATATAAAAAATTAAAAGCTGTAGACAATTTATCATTTACAGTTAAAGAAGGAGAAATTTTAGGACTTTTAGGTCCAAATGGGAGTGGGAAATCTACAACAATAAATTGTATCTTATCTCTTTTAAATTTTCAAAAAGGAAGCATTAAAATATTGGGAAAAGAAATGAAACCAGATGCTTATGATATTAAAAGAGAAATTGGTGTAGTTTTTCAAGATGTAGCAGTGTTTGAAGAACTTACTGTTTATGATAATATTGATTATTTTTGTGGTCTTTATATTAAAGATAAAGAAATAAGAAAAAAATATATTGAAGATGCAATTACTTTGGTTGGGTTAGAAAAATTTAAAAAATTTTATCCTAAACAGTTATCTGGTGGACTTTTAAGAAGATTAAATATAGCTTGTGGAATCGTTCATAAACCTAAAATAATTTTCTTAGATGAACCAACAGTAGCAGTAGATCCTCAAAGTAGAAATAATATTTTAGATGGAATTAAAACTTTAAGAAAAGATGGGGCAACTATTGTTTATACTACTCATTATATGGAGGAAGTAGAACTTATTTGCGATAGAGTTATCATATTAGATAAGGGTTCATTAATAGCTAGTGGTACAACAGATGAATTAAAAGAACTTGCTAACATTGAAGAAAAAATTACTGTTGAAGTAATGGATTTAAAACAAAAATATGTAGACGAAATAGCTAGTTTTAAAAATGTTGAAGAAATAATTTATAATAATCAAGTATTAGTAGTTGTTTATAAAAAAGGTAAAAATAATCTTTTAGAATTAATAGATTATTTAAATAGTAAAAAAATTAGTTATACAAAAATATTTTCTGAAAGACCTACTTTAAATGATGTATTTTTAGAGCTTACAGGAAAGGAATTAAGAGACTAATGTTTTGGCATAATTTTAAGTATACATTAAAAACATTATTTAAAAATAAAATGTTAATATTTTGGACTTTTGCTTTCCCAATAATACTAGGATTATTCTTTAATATGGCATTTTCTGGTATTGAAGAAAGTGAAACTTTTTCAGCACTTGATATTGCAGTAGTAAATGATGATAACTTTCAAAATAATACAACTTTTAAAATGGTTTTAGAAGAATTAAGTAATGAAAAAAATAAAATTTTTAACACAAAATATGTTAATTTAAAAGAAGCTAAAAATTTATTAAAGAAAGATAAAATAGTAGGATATTTAGTTTTTGAAAAAGATAAGCCAAAAATAGTGATAAATTCAAGTGGAAGTTATGAAACAATATTTAAAAATGTTATTGATGAAATAAGCCAAACGATACTAATTAATAACAACATGATACAAGATGAAATAATAAAAGAAAATAAACTTGGAAATACTATCGACTATCAAGTCATTTATCAGAAAGTAGAAAAAATTATCCAAGAATCTAAAAGTAATATTGAAGATATTTCTAGTAGCAATTTAAGTTATGTAATGATTGAATTTTATACATTAATTGCTATGACATGTTTATATGGTGGAGTTATTAGTATGGAAGCAATGAATCAAGCACTACCAAATATGGATAGCAAAGGAAAAAGAATTTCCGTAAGTTCAACACGTAAAGGAATTATTATTTTAAGTGGATTATTAGCTAGTTATGTTATTCAATTACTAGGAATATTTTTATTATTTGCATTTCTACTATTTGTTTTAAATATTGATTTTGGTAATCACTTATTCCTATGTATTTTATTAAGTGTAGTTGCATCGCTTGCAGGTCTATCTATTGGTCTTGTAGTAAGTGCTACTCTTAAAACAAATGAAAATGCCAAAGTTGGTATTATTATTGCTATTTCAATGGTTTGTAGTTTCTTATCAGGAATGATGGGAATTACAATGAAATATATTGTTGATAAAAATCTGCCTTTATTAAATAAAATAAATCCAGGAAATATGATTACAGATGGCTTTTATTCTTTATATTATTATGATACTTTAAATCGTTATACTTTTGATATTATTAGTTTACTTATTTTTTCGATAATTTTACTTGTAATATCTGGTATCATTTTAAGGAGGCAGAAATATGACAGTATTTAATACCGTATTAAAAATTGTAAATAAATATAAATTTACTATTATTCTTTATACAGTAATGTTAATAATCTTTGGTGGGCTTAATTTCAAAACTAGTAATAATTCGGTTAGTTATGTAGCTACTAAACCAGATGTATTTATTATTAATGAAGATGAAGAAATTGGAATTACAAAAGATTTAATAAATTATTTTGATAAAAATACTAATATCAAAGATTTAGATACAGATGAAGAAAGTATTAATGATGCTTTATTTTATCGAGATGTTAATTATATTATTTATATTCCTAAGAATTTTAGAAATGATTTCATAAATGGGAAAAATCCTAAAATTAATATAAAAACAACTAAAGATTATAATTCTGTTTTAGCAGAAAATTTACTTGATAATTATCTTAAAACGGCAACTATTTATAGAAATAATATACTAAATGAAGAAGATTTAATAAAAAAAGTTAATGAAAGCATTAATATCTCAACTAAAGTAGAAGTTACTTCTAAACTTGATACAAATACGCTTTCACAAGTTGCTTTTTATTTCAATTTTTTAAACTATAGTATTCTTGCTGGATGTGTTTATGTTATTTGTTTAATACTATCTAGTTTTAAAGAAAAGAATATTCATAAAAGAATGATAATTAGTAGTACAAATTATAAAAAATTAAATAATAATTTATTATTATCAATGGGAAGTATAGCATTTGTTTTGTGGATTTTATATATTGTTTTAGCTTATATTTTATTAGGTAAAGTAGTAATATCCGAACATGGAATTATTTATATTATAAATTCTTTAATCTTTATGATTTGTGCTTTAACAATTTCTTTCTTAATCGGAAATATTGTAAATAGTAAAACAGCAATTAATGGAATTATTAATGTTGTTGCTCTTGGATCAAGTTTCTTGTGTGGATCTTTTGTTCCAATGGAGTGGTTACCAAAATCAGTCTTAACAATTGCCCATGTTTTACCGTCATATTGGTATATTAAAACCAATGAATTATCAAAAACAATAGAAGTAATAAATTTTAATACGTTAAAACCTATAATTATTAATATGATAATTATTCTTGTATTTGCCTTTATATTTATATTAATTACAAATATAGTTTCAAATAAAAAAAGAAAAATAGATTAGATTGGAGAAAAAATATGGAAAATAAGATATGTCAAAGTTGTGGAATGCCTATAACTTCTAGTGTTCAATTAGGAAATAATAAAGATGGAAGTATCAATAATGATTATTGTAAATACTGCTATCAAGATGGAGAATTCATTGATAAAGTATCAATGGAAGAATATATAGAAATGTGTTCTAAATACGGTAGTCAAGCAGGAATGACTAATGAAGAAATGAAAGAATATTGTAAAAATTTATTTCCAACTTTAAAAAGATGGAAAAATGATTAGAGTGGGATATTATGAGAAAATGTATAAGATGTAATGAAATAATGGTTGAAGATTTAGATGTTAAAATTGAAGGCGGAGCTTATGGAATTAAAGTTACAAAGCAAGGAATTTTTAAAGATAATTTAGGTAAAATCAAATGTGCTGTTTGTAAAGATTGTGGGTATACTGAAATGTATATTCAAGATACTTCAAAAATAAAAAAAATTACATCAGATAAAAAAGAAAGATAATCTATTAAGGAGTAAAATTAAATGAATGAATATATTAATTTAACTTTAGATAATATTGATAATGAACATATTTGTTGTGCCATTGGAGACTCTAAACATCAAAAAGGTGTTGATAGTAAAAAAGAATGGATAAAAAATAAATTAAAAGATGGTCATGTTTTTAGAAAACTAAACGCTAGAGGAAAAATATTTATTGAATATGAACCAATAGAAACTGCTTGGGTTCCTATTACAGGGAATAATTATGAATATATCTATTGTTTATGGGTAGCTGGTAGTTTTAAAGAAAAAGGTATTGGCAAAGAATTATTAGAATATTCAATAAATGATGCAAAACAAAAAGGTAGGAGTGGAATATGTACTCTTACTTCTAAAAAGAAAAAACCTTTTATTGGCGAAAAAAGTTTTTTTGAACATTATGGATTTAAAGTGGTGGATGAAATTGATGACTATGAATTATTAGCATTACAATTTGATAATAAAGAAACTCCTAAATTCAATGATAATGCAAGAAAAATGAAAATAGATAATGAGGATTTTACAATTTATTATAGTAATGAATGTCCATATGTAGAATATGAAGTAAAAGAATTAACTGAATATGCCAAACAAAATAACATAAAAATAAATTTTATTAAAATTGATTCATTAGAAAAAGCTAAAAATGCACCATGTGTATTTAATAATTGGGCTAATTTTTATAAAGGAAAGTTTATTTCTAATACAATATTAAATGCTAATTCTTTTAAAAAACTAGTAGACAGTATTGAAAAATAAAAGGAGTTGATTTTATGGCAATGTATAATCCCTGGCGAGGATGTAAAAAATGTAGTGATGGCTGTTTACATTGCTATATTCATAAAGGTGATTCAAAAAGAAATGTTAATACTAATGAAATTGTAAAAACAAAAGATTTTTATAAACCAATTGAAAAATTAAAAAATGGTAATTATAAAATGAAATCTGGTTTAGTATATATGTGTTTTTCTACTGATTTTTTAATTCAAGAAGCTGATGAGTGGCGAAATGAAATTTGGAAAATGATAAAAGAAAGACAAGATTGTACATTTTTGTTTTTAACCAAAAGAATAGATAGATTTATTAATTGTATTCCTGATGATTGGAATGATGGTTATGATAATGTAGTTGTATGTTGCACGATTGAAAATCAAAAGAATGCTGACTATAAATTATCGATATTTAAAGATTTACCAATTAAACATAAGTGTATAACAGCCCAACCTTTGCTTGAAAAAATAGACATAGAAAAATATCTTGATAGTATAGAATTAGTAGTAGTAGGTGGAGAATCAGATATTAATGCAAGAGTACTTGATTATGATTGGGTACTAGATATTAGAAAACAATGTATAAGAAAAAATGTTAATTTTGAATTTAGACAATGTGGGACTTACACAATAAAAGATAAAAAGAAATATAAAATACAAACAAAAGATTTAATAAAACAAGCTAAGCTTGCAAATATAAATTTTAAAAAGGAAGATGAAAAAAATGATAGAAATTAAAAATGTTAGTAAAACTTATAATGGAGAAAAGAAGGCACTTAATCAAGTTAGTTTTGATATTAAAGATGGTGAAATATTTGGATTCATTGGGCATAATGGAGCTGGTAAAACAACAATGATTAAATCGTTAGTTGGAATACTTGATTTTGAAAGTGGTGATATCTTAATCAATAATAAATCTATAAAAAAAGATCCAATTGGATGTAAGTTAGAGATGGCTTATGTACCAGATAATCCTGATCTTTATGAAAATATGTCAGCCATTGATTTTATTAATTTTGTATGTGATATGTATAATACACCAATTGAAACTAGAAAAGAAAATATTGAAAAATATGCAAAAATGTTTGAAATGGAAGATAAATTAAACGATGATATTTCTTCATTTTCTCATGGGATGAAACAAAAAGTAGCATTAATGTCTGCACTTTCTCATAATCCAAATGTATTAGTAATGGATGAACCTTTTGTTGGACTTGATCCAAAAGCAGTATTTGATATTAAAAATATTATGAAAGAAATGACCAAAGAAGGAAAAACAATTTTCTTTTCAACACATATTTTAGATGTTGCTGAAAAATTATGTGATAGAGTAGCAATTATTAAAAATGGAAATATAGTTAAAATAGGGACAATGAAAGATATCAAGGGTGATTCATCACTTGAAAAAGTCTTCCTTGAATTAGGAGAAAAATAATGAAAACTTTTTCTTTATTAAAAGCTGCTTTTAGTCAAGATATGAATATGTTTAAATATTCAACTAAAAAAAATTCTAGCAAATTAAAAAAGACATTATTTCCTGTTATGCTATTTATTCTTGTAAGTATTGCTATCGGAAGCTATGCCTATATGATAGGTGAAAAATTAGCACCATATCATTTAACTTATGTTATGTTAAGTATCTTTATCATTATAGTAACTATTTTGACATTTATGCAAGGTATATTTAAATCACAAGGAATATTATTTGAAGCTAAAGATAATGATTTATTATTTTCACTTCCTATAAAAAAATCACAAATATTATTTGTAAGAATATTTAAATTATTATCTTTTCAATATATCTATAATTTAATGTTTTTACTACCAGCATTTGCTATATTTGTTTATTTTGAAAAACCAAAAATTAGTTTCTATGTCCTTTCATTATTAATGAGTGTTTTAATTCCTATTATTCCTACAGTTATATCTAGTATTATAGGATACATAATTAAATCTTCAGCTTCTAAATTTAAATCTAAAAAAATAATGCAAACATTACTTTCTAGTATTGTATTTTTAGGTATATTTTATTTAAGTATGAATTTAGAAAGTTTTATTTCTGATATTGCTTCTAAAGCAACTAGTATTAACGATCTTTTAACAAAAATTTATTATCCTTTAGGATTATATATTAATTTAATAACAAAATTTAAAATTTTAGAATTATTAAAATTATTATTAGTAAATATAATACCTTTTATGTTATTTATATTCTTTGGAGCAAAATTTTATTTTTCTATAATCTCTAGTTCTAAAGAAGTAGGTGTAAAAAAGATTAATCATAAAAATAATGTTATTCAAAGAAGACCAATTATTTCCTTAGCAAGAAAAGAATTAAAAAGATATTTTTCTTCTCCAATATATATGTTTAATACATCATTTGGATTATTATTATGCATTATAATGTCTATATACTTATGTTTTAAAGGTCAAAAAATTTTTGATATGATTTTAGCTAGTTATGGAGTTTCTTCTAATGTATCTTTACCAGTATTATTTTACTTCTTCATCTTATTTGTTGGAGCAATGACTTCTATATCATCTTCAAGTATTTCCTTAGAAGGTAAAACTATAAATATTACTAAGAGCCTACCAATTAAAGAAGAAACAATCTTAAATTCAAAAATACTTACTTGTTTTATGATTGAATTACCATTTATATTTTTTAGTAATATTCTATTTTTCCTAAAATTTAAACCAAGTATATTTTATATAATACTAATAATACTATTAAGTTTCTTAATTATTTTTTTAAGCGCTAATATTGGTTTGATTATTAATTTAAAATATCCAAAAATGAATGCTACTAATGATACGGAAGTAGTTAAACAAAGTGCTAGTTCAATGATTTCTGTATTTTTTGGTATAGGAATTTTTATAGGTAGTATTTTAGCAATTTCATTTTTAAATCAATATATAAAATTAGATTTATTATTAATTATTCATTTAATTACATTACTATTAATTTCTATAATTTTATATATTTACTTGTTAAAATTTGGAACAAAAGAATATAAAAATATTAATGTATAATGAAAGTGAGATGAATAAATTTGCAAAAGAAAATATTAAGCCCAATTAGTATGTTTTTAATCGGATTATTACTTGGAATAATTTCAAGGTTACTTGATATATATACTCAAAATTTAGGAAATATTTTTTCACAAATGGCCATTTGGATTTTATTAGGTGTTTTAATTTCTATATATAGCGATTCAAAAAAGAAAGCTATGTTTAATATTTTTCCATTTTGTATAGGTATGCTTATAACTTATTATTTTGTAGCATTTATTACAAAAGGTGTTTATAGTAATATTATTATAATTGGATGGACTATATTTGCATTTTGTTCGCCAATATTTGCGTATTTTACATGGATGACAAAAGAAAAAGGCATATTTCCCAAAATAATTAGTATTGGAATAATAACGGTATCAATATTATCAAGTATTATATTATTTGATAGATTAAGAATATATGATTTTATTATTGATGGATTATTAATATATTTCCTATTTATAAAAAAAATTAAAAGAAATATTGAAAATATTTAAAATGATGTAAAGTTATAATAACAACATCATTTTTTCTTGGCAACAGTGCGGGCGACTACGGGGCCGTATTGCAATCGAAGTTATATAGTTTGATATTTCATACTAGATTTAATACTTTATCAAGATAACAAGTAAAAATTGTTATTTTATTTACTTTATTTACTTTATTTACTTTAAAAAAAGGAAATTGACTATTTATTGGTAATATGACTAGTAGGAGGACCAATTAAATGAATTATTACAATGAAATAAAAAATAAAATAATTGATAATGAAATATATAATAAAGTTAAAGATTATTCAAAAGAAAGAAATAAAGTTATTACATATTTTGATATAGGAAGATTATTAAATGAGGCTGGTGGTAAATATGGTGATAAAATAATTGATGAGTATTCTAGAAAATTAGTTATTGAAGTTGGCAAAAAGTATAATAGAAGAACATTATATAGAATGAAACAATTCTATAATGTATTTAGCAATGAAAAAGTGTCGACGCTGTCGACACAATTATCACATTGCAAATGAATATAAAATCAAGCTAGGAGATAGATACAATTATATTGATTTATTATTGTTTAATATAAAATTTAATTGTTACGTAGTTGTAGAATTAAAAGTAACAGAATTAAAAAAAGAACATATAGGGCAGATTCAAACATATATGAACTATATAGATAAAAATCTAAAAACAATAAATCAAGATAAAACAATTGGAATCATCATTGTTAGAAAAAATAATAAGTTTATAATGAATTATTGTAGTGATAAAAGGATATTAGCTAAAGAATATGAATTATTATGATATAGAAAGTTAAAATATTTTAGTAAATAAATTATAAAACATGCTATAATAACTATTAAAAGTGAAATCTGGTGATAAAATGTATAAAAATAACATAAATCTTAATTTGTATAAGATTTTTTATGAAGTAGCTATGAGTGGTAGTATTTCAGATGCTTCTAAAAAATTATTTATTACTCAATCTGCAGTTAGTAAAGCTATAAAAAAATTAGAAGAAGATCTTGATACAAATTTGTTTTATAGAAGTCCAAAAGGAGTAAAATTAACATCAAAAGGTGAAGAGCTTCTATTTTATGTAAAAGAGGCATTCAATAATCTAGTTGTTGCAGAAAGAACTATGGTTGAGAGTAATAATTTAAATACAGGTAAAATATCTATTGGAGTACCTTCGCAAATTGGATCATTTTATTTATTTGAAGATATAGCATCTTTTCATAAAAAATATCCAAATATAGAAATAACTATAATAAGTAAAACAACTAAACAATTATTAAAATTATTAGAACAACATGAAATTGATTTTATTATCGATACATCTCCAATTAATTCTACATTAGATAATATAGTTATTAAACCATTAGTTGATGTAAATAATTGTTTTGCAGTAAAAAAAGATACTTCATTTCCTATAGATAAAATAAAAAAAATAAAAGATTTAGAAAATTTTCCTTTAGTTTTACCTATTAAAGGAACAGATAATAGAAAACAACTTGATAAAATGTTTGAAAAAAATAATGTTAATTTAAAAAATATTATTAATATTCATACGAGTGAAATGATAGTAGGAGCTATTAAAAAAGATTTAGGAATTGGATATATTATTTATGATGTAATAAAAGATAATGTGATGAATGGGGAATTTAATATAATAAAAACAGAAGAAAATTTACCTAAAATTACAATTAATTTAGTTTATATTGAGAAGTATTTAACTATTGCCCCAAAATTTTTTATAGAAAATTATTTACATATTAAAATATAAAATATGAATTTTTTTCATAACCCCTATGAAAAACTGAGAAATATAAATATTTAATTATGATGCTATAATACAGTTGAAGGGAAGATGTTATGAAAACAAATACTACTGATTTAGCATTGTTAGCTAAATCATTTTACTTATTAGGAGATTCTTTAAATTATTGTTATGATTGTAAATATTGCAGATTAAATGGTGAAAAATGTGAAGAAAAACACTATAATATATTACCTAGTGAAATAAATCCAAATTTTACAAATATTCCAGTAGCGGTAAATTTGTTCTATGGAGATCCATTATTACAAATAGAAAACACAGTTCATTATTTAAAAAAATTAGAGAATGAAAAACATAAAGGCCCTGTAATTATAATTACTAAAGGAGATTTTAGGAAATTTCCTGATATACCTTTTGATTTAGATTTACATATAGCTTTTTCAACTTTTGGAGTAGATTCGCCATTAGATGGTAGTACTATGAAACGATTTGAAAATAATTTAGAAGAAATAAATAAAAGAAAATATAATTATAAATATTCCATAGAATTTAGACCAATTGTCTATAATGTAAATGATTCTGCAGAGGCTTTTGCAAGAGTTTTTTTCTTAGCCAAAAAATATAATTTAGCAGTTGGTTATTCAGGATTACAAGGTAAAAAAGAAAGTGTTAAAATTTGGCAAGAACAAAATATAGATTTAAAACCATATCCAGGATATAATTTTGGCCATAAAAAAATTATAGATGAAAAAGTAGTAAAATTATTTGAAGAGATGGCTAAAAAATATGGAGTAAATGTATTTCGCAAAACTTCTTGTTTATTCTCATATGTTCATGATTTACCACGTGATTACAATGCACATTATTATCGAAAATCAGAACTTGGATGTGACTCGTGTGTAATGAAAGAAAAATGTATGACTTTTAAAGAAAATTTACCATTAGAAAATGATTTACATGATATTATTCCATTTGATTATGAAATAATTAATAAAAAAGAACATGAATGTATTTTAAAACAAAAAGGAATCTGTGAATTTCCATCTGAAGATTGTAGTCATATTAGTGGTAACATTATACATATTTCTAAATTACTAACTACTTCTGATGTAAGGATTATAAAATGGTTAACAGGTTATACTGTTGATGCCAACTTTTATGAATCACCAAAAATAAGTGAAGATTGGGTTTTAAATAAATCATTATTAAGGAGTAAAAAATGAAAATAGGAATAGATATTGATGGAGTTATCTTAGATTTTGAAAGAACAATGAGATCTTATGCTGAGGCTTATGATTTTTTAGTATTGAGAAAAAATGGCGTACAAAACAAAGACCAATTTGATTACCTAAAAAGATATGATTGGACAGAAGAAGAAAAACAAAATTTTGTTAATCAATATTTAGTTTATGCAACTATCCATTCTACACCTTTAATTCCCTTTGCAAAAGAAATGTTAGAATTATTTGAATTAGAAGGTCATAAAGTCGCATTCATAACTGCTAGGGGACTTTTAAAAGAGGAAACAAAACAAGCTGTTCAAAAAGTATTTATTAAAAATAATTTTCCTATTGATAATATCTATTGGGCTGTCAAAGATAAAGTTTCATTATGTAAAGAGTTAAATATAGATATTATGATTGAAGATAATCCGATTACTTGTAAATCATTAAAAGAGAATAAAATAAAAACAATTTATTTTAGAGATAAAGATAATGAAATAATTATAGAAGATCAACATTTAAAAGAGGTATCTAATCTTGGCGAAATATGTAGATATATCTTAAGTTTTGATAGTTTAAAACATTCCAAAGAAACTTATGAAAAAATATTAAAAAAAATTTAATTGTAAATTAGAAAAAATATGTTAAAATAAAGAACTATGGAAATAATAGAAATTAAAGATGTATTAAAATTAGTTTTAAATTCGAAATTTATAGGATATGGATCAACCTGTTTTTGTTTTTTGATGCCTAATGGAGATGTTTTAAAACTTTTTAGAGATACCTATAATAAAAATAAACTATTTTTATCAAGAAAAATGCCTGATCATTTGTACTTATTAAATACTTTAAATAATGATAGTTATAGAGGACCAGAAAAAATATTTATGCGTGATAACATAATAATAGGATATTCATATAAATATATTCGCGCTAAAACATTAGCCAATATCAAAAATAACATATCTACTAATACAATAGTAAAAAGTCTAGATCAATTAATAGATGATACGTATTTAATTAGCGATAAAAGATTTCTTTTAGGAGATTTACATGATAAAAATATTTTATATCAAAAGGTATTTTCTATAATAGATTTGGATTATGGTTTAATAAATGATACATCATCAATAGATGAAATTACAAAAGCCAATATTCATTATCTTTTAAAAATTATATTAAATTCTTTACTGGATGTAAATGTTGATGAAATAATACATATTTATTCATTAGAATTACAAAAATTATATGATAAAACAGTTTATGAAGATTATCACTATATTCAAGAATTTTTTGATGCTATTTGTGAAGAATTAAAAACAAAAGATTTAACAGTTGGCAAATTAAAAAGAAATAGGCATAAATTAGCATATAAAACCCAAAATTCTTATTTTAAATTAGATTAGTTTGCTAACCTTTTTTTACTTTTTTATGATATACTTATTTTAAGTAAAAAAATAAAATATAATTGGAGTGCAATATGAAAAATAAAACTAAAAAATTAATATCTTTTGTTGTTCCTTGCTATAACTCAGAAAGTTATATGGAAAGATGTATAAATACATTATTAAAAGGTAAAGAAGATGTTGAAATTATAATTGTAAATGATGGTTCTACTGATAAAACTAAAAAAATAGCGGATGGCTATAAAAAAAGATACCCAAAAATTATAAAGGTGATTCATAAAATTAATGGGGGACATGGTAGTGGGGTAAATGCCGGTTTAAAAGAAGCTAGTGGTAAATATTTTAAAGTTGTGGATAGCGACGATTGGCTAGATGAAGAAGCTTTAATAAAATTAATAAATAAGATAAAATCATTAGAAGAAGATAATAAAGAAATAGATTTATTTGTATGTAATTACGTTTATGATCATTTATACGATGGATTAAAAAAAGTAATGAATTATCGTAATATATTTCATGAAGAACAAATTACTAATTTTGAAGAAACAGCGAGTTTTAAATCTAGTCAATATTTAATAATGCATGCCCTAATTTATAGAACTGAAATATTAAAAAAATGTAATCTGAATTTACCAGAGCATACTTTTTATGTCGATAATTTAGTAGCTTTATTACCATTAAAATATGTTAGAAATATTTATTATATGGATTTAGATTTATATCATTATTTTATTGGTAGAGAAGATCAATCTGTTAATGAAACAGTAATGATGGGAAGAATTGATCAACAAATAAAAGTTACTAAAATAATAATTGATTCTATAGATTTAAACGAATTAAATAATATATCATTAAAATTAAAAAAGTATATTGTAAAATTTACTTCCATGATGGTTACAATATGTGATGTTTATCTTTTGATGATTAATGATGAAAATGCTTTGAAAAAACGTGATGAACTTTGGAGTTATATAAAAAATAAAGATATAAAATTATATAAAGAATTGAAAAAAAGTTTATCAGGATTAACCTATATTCCTGGAAAACTTGGTAATTTCATATCATTAAATGGTTATAAGATAGCAAAAAAAATATTTAAGTTTAATTAACTTAAATTTTTTTTATCCTAAAGATACATCTAAAATCATCATTATCGTAAATCCAATTAATGTAAATAGGGCCATAATTTCTTTTCGCTTGTTTGTTTGACTTTCAGGAATTAATTCTTCTACAACTACATAAATCATGGCACCAGCAGCAAAGGCTAGTAAATATGGTAGTAAATAACGTGCTTTCATAACTAGTATTGCTCCAATAACTCCTGAAATAGGTTCAACAATTCCACTTATTTGACCAAAGAAAAATGCTTTTTTTCTTGAAAATCCTTCACGTCTTAAAGGAACACTAATGGCAGTTCCTTCAGGGAAATTTTGAATTCCTATTCCTAAAGCTAACATACATGCTGATGTTAATGTAGCGCCATCTAAACCATAAGCTAAAGAACCAAAAGCGACCCCGATTGCCATACCTTCTGGAATATTATGTAATGTTATAGAAAACATTAACATTAAACATCTTTTAAATTTATTATTATCTTTTTTATTTTTTTTAGAAATTTTTTCAAATAATTTATCCCCAATAAAAAGTAATGAGCCACCACCCATAAATCCAACGGTTAATACAATCCAAGAAGTTAAATGCAAATTTAAAGACATTGTAATAGCTGGAGAAATTAAAGAAAAAAATGAAGCAGCAATCATAATTCCAGCGGCAAAACCTAACATTGCATCCATAAAATTTTTATTAATTTTTTTAAACAATAAGACGATGCTAGCTCCAAGCATTGTAACTAAGTAAGTAAATAATGTAGCTATTAAAGCTTGCATACTATAGTTTAAATGAACAAACCAATTGATCATAAATACCTCCAATAAACTCTAAGATATTTTATGACATGTATTTTTATTTGTTCATAAAGATAAATTTTGTTATAATGTTTGAGGAGGATATGTTATGGCAAAATTAAATTTTAAATATGGCGCAATGAATGCTGGAAAAAGCACTATTTTAATGCAAACGGCATATAATTATGAAGAACGAAATCAAAAAGTTTTACTTGTCAAACCAACAATTGATACAAAAGGGGATAACAAGGTAGTTTCAAGACTTGGAATTGAAAGAAATGTGGATATATTATTAAATAAAGATGAATCATTATTAGATAAGAAATATTTTGATATGTTAAAAAATGTTGATTGTATACTTGTTGATGAATGTCAATTTTTAACAATTGATCAAGTAGATGATTTATTAAAAATTACTAAATTATTGGATATTCCTGTAATTTGTTATGGTCTAAGATCTGATTTTCGCAGTGAAGGTTTTGAAGGCAGTATGCGTTTACTTACTGTTGCTGATGAACTTGAAGAAATGCCAACAATTTGTGAATGTGGTAAAAAAGCACGTTTTAATGCTCGAATTGTTAATAATGAATATACATTAACGGGAAATTCAATTGAAATAGATAATAATGCGAAAATAGAATATAAATCATTATGTGGTAAATGTTATGAAACAAAAGTAAAAAAATTAAGTTTAAAAAAGAATTAATCATAAAAAGTTAATTCAATAATATTTTTATTACGTTTAATAATTTTTTTGTTTTCCATATTTTTTAATTCACGCATCATATTTGAACGATCAATACAAAGATATTCGGCTAAATTAGCTAAGGAAAAAGGAATAGTAATTTCATTACTATTTTTTTTATTTTTGGGTAATGATTTAAAATAAGCCATTAATTTATCTTCAATATTTTTTCTAGATAAAATATCAATTCTTTGAGATAAAAAATTACTTCTTTCAATTAATAATTCTGAAATTCTAGAAATTAATATATTGTGATTTTCGCAATTTCTTGCACACCTTTTTAACATACAATCATAATTTAGAATTATAATAGTACTATCGGTTTTACTTTTTACATAAATGTAATCATCTTTAAAATAAGTAAGTTGTTCGGCAAAAATAGAATTTTTAGTTAATTTTTCTAAAATAGTTCTGTTGCCTAATTCATCTTCTCTTATAATATCTATTTCGCCTTGGACTATGATTCCTACAACCTTACTATTTGATCCAAATTCAGTAATAATTGAATCTTTTTTATAGTTATTTATGTAAGCATTAACACATTTTGATATGTCGTTTACAAAGTCTTTACTAATATTATTATTTTTAATATTTCCCATAATTCCTAGCCTCAAAAATCTTTCTTAAAATTATTTTAACAAATTTTATTACTTGTTGCAAATGCAACAGTAATAATTTAGATATTGTGTGTTAAAATTTCTTTAAGATAAAAAGTAGTAGAGAGGTAGAGTAATGAAAAAGAATAGTTTAAAGATAATAAAAAGAAATGGAAATAAGCAAGATTTCGATCCTGAAAAGATAAAGGCAGCTATTAGAAAAAGTGCTGAAAGAGTAATGGTAACACTTACACCTGAGGCAGAAGACGAAGTTGTAAAATTAGTCTTAGAATATTTAGATAATCAAACTGGAGATGCTGAAGTACAAGAAATTCATAATTGTGTTGAAGCAGCTTTAGAAAAAGTAAATCCATTGGTAGCAAAAAGTTATCGTGAATATAGAAATTATAAAAAAGATTTTGTTCATATTTTAGATAAAGTCTATAAAAAAGCTCAAGCGATTAGTTATATTGGAGATAAAGAAAATTCAAATACAGATAGTGCTTTAGTTTCTACACAAAGAAGCTTAGTATATAATCATTTAAATAAAGAGTTATATCAAAAATTTTTCTTGACTCCTAGTGAAGTTGAAGCATGTGAAACTGGATATATTTATGTTCATGATATGAGTGCAAGACGTGATACAATGAATTGCTGTTTATGTGATGTTGGCAATGTCATGAAAGACGGCTTTGAAATGGGAAATTTATGGTACAACGAACCTAAAACATTAGATACAGCTTTTGATGTAATGGGAGATGTAATTATAAATACAGCTGCTATGCAATATGGTGGTTTTACAGTACCTGAAGTAGATACAATACTATCTCCTTATGCAGAAAAAAGTTATAAAAAATATTATGATGAATATTTGGAAATTAAACCAGAAGCTACAGAAGAAGAAGCTGATAAATTTGCTTGGAAAAAAACAAAAAGAGAATGTGAACAAGGTTATCAAGGTATTGAATATAAACTAAATAGTGTTGGATCTTCTCGTGGAGATTATCCATTTGTAACATTTACTTTTGGTGTAAATGAAACAAGATTTGGCCAAATGATTTCTAAAACTATTTTAGAAACACATGCTAAAGGACAAGGAAAAAAAGGTAGAAAAAAACCAACACTATTTCCAAAACTTGTATTCTTATATGATAAAGAAGTTCATGGAAAAGGTCAAAAAATGCGTGATGTATTCTTAAGTGCTGTAGAATGTAGTCAAAAAACTATGTATCCAGATTATTTATCTTTATCAGGAGAAGGATATGTACCAGAAATGTATAAAAAGTATAAACGTATCGTTTCTCCAATGGGATGTAGAGCATTTTTAAGTCCATATTATGAACGTGGTGGCTTTGAACCAGCAGATGAAAATGATAAACCAGTTTTTGTTGGAAGATTTAATTTAGGAGCTATTTCACTACATTTACCTATGATTTTAGCTAAAGCCCGTGAAGAACAAAAAGATTTTTATGAAGTATTAGATTATTATTTAGAAATGATTAGAAAAATCCATATTAGAACATATAAATATTTAGCTAAGAAAAAAGCAAGTACAAATCCACTTGCCTATTGTGAAGGAGGATTTTATAAAGGAAATTTAAAACCTACAGATTATATTGAACCATTACTAGAATCAGCAACTATGTCTTTTGGAATTACTGCATTGCAAGAATTACAAGAATTATATAATGGTAAATCATTAGTTGAAGATGGTGAGTTTGCTTTAGAAGTAATGAAATATATAAATGAAAAAACACAACAATTTAAGAAAGAAGACCATATTTTATATGCTATTTATGGAACTCCTGCTGAAAATTTATGTGGATTACAAATTCAACAATTTAGAAAAAAATATGGAATTGTAAAAGGGGTATCAGATCGAGAATATGTTTCTAATAGTTTCCATTGTGGTGTATGGGAAGATATTAATGGAATCACAAAACAAGACTTAGAAGGAAGATTCTGGGACTTATGTAGAGGTGGTAGAATCCAATACGTTAGATATAATTTAAATTATAATAAAGAAGCAATGATTACTTTAATAGAAAGAGCTATGGAAAAAGGATTCTATGAAGGTGTAAACTTATCACTAGCATATTGTAATAATTGCGGTCATGAAGAATTAGATATGGATACATGTCCTCAATGTGGAAGTGATGATTTAACAAAAATAGATCGTATGAATGGTTATTTATCTTATTCAAGAGTTCATGGCGATACTCGTCTAAATAAAGCTAAAATGGCAGAAATAGCAGAAAGGAAATCAATGTAATGAAGTATCATAATATTACAAAAGCGGATATGTTAAATGGTGAAGGGTTAAGAGTAGTTTTATGGGTTAGTGGTTGTTCTCACCATTGTCCAGCATGTCAAAATGCCTTTACTTGGGATGAAAATGATGGCCTTACATTTGATGATGATGCCATTAATGAAATATATAAAGAGTTAGAAGCAGATTGGTGTGATGGAATAACATTATCTGGAGGAGATCCATTATTTTTAAAAAATCGTAAAACGATTAGAGATTTAGTAATTAATATAAGAACAAGATATCCAAATAAAACAATATGGAGTTATACAGGATATACTTGGGAAGAATTGATGGATCAAATTAAAAATGACGAAAACTTAAAAGATATCTTAGAAAATATTGACGTACTTGCTGAAGGCAGATTTGTCTTAAGTTTAGCATCAATTTCTGCTCATTATGTTGGTTCTACAAATCAAAGATTGATCGATGTCCAAAAAAGTTTAAAAAAAGGTAAACCAGTAATTTATAAAGAAAAGGAAGATGTATAATGAAAATAAAAAAGTTAAATGAAAATGCAGTTATTCCAACATATGGTACAGAATACTCAGCTGGAGCCGATTTATATGCATGCATTTTAGAAGATATTACATTAGAACCTGGAAAAACAAAATTGATACCAACTGGACTTGCAATGGAAATTCCCGTTGGATATGCAGGGTTCATTTATGCTAGAAGCGGACTTGCTTCTAAAAAAGGATTAGCTCCAGCTAATAAAGTTGGAGTTATAGATGCAGATTATCGTGGTGAAGTTATGGTTGCTCTACATAATCATTCTAATCTTAATCAAACAATTTCAGCAAAAGAAAGAATTGCTCAAATTGTAATTGCACCATTCTTAAAAGTAGATTTTGAAGAAACAGAAGAATTAAATGACACAGTTCGTGGAGATAATGGTTTTGGATCTACAGGAACAAAATAAATTTTATTAAAGAGTTCATTAAATTGAACTTTTTTTGACATTATTTTTGAATTTTTAATATTAAAATATAAATGGTGATATAATGAGAAAATTTTATATTTTTAATATTAATGATGAATTTACAATTTTAAATAATGATAATGGATTTGATTTATATAAGCAAATGGAATCAATTCATAACTTAGATAAAGATAATTTTTATAATGCAATAAAATTATATGAAACTATTGCTCATACAATTGACAAAAATTATTTAAATAAAGAAATTTATAAAAAATATAAAGATAATTACTTTTATACTAAGTATAAAAATACACACATGATAAATAATTATTATCGAAAAGAGGAGAGTAAATTGACTATTAATAAAGCTTATTTAATTTTAGAGTCTAATGTAATAAAGCCAACATTTTTAAAAGATTTAAAAAATAAATGTTTATTTGCTTGTGATTTTGATAATAAAGATTATTTTTGGTTAGATAAATTAGCAAATTAAACTTGAGTAATAATAAAAAAAATAGTACAATGAATATAGTGGAATAGGAGGTATATTATGTTACATGATATATTATTAATTTTACTAGGTTTAGTTATCGGAGCAATAATAGGTTTTGTAGTTGCTAGAACAGTTACTAAAAAATACTTAAAAAAGAATCCTCCAATTAATGAAAAGATGATTGAAGTTATGATGAGTAGTATGGGAAGAAAACCTAGTCAAAAACAAGTTAATCAAGTTATGAAACAAATGAATAAATTTATGTAAAAAGAGGTGTAGTATGAATAAAAAAGGATATACAATACCAGAATTATTAATTGTTTTAGGATTTGTTACACTAATTGCTATTGTTTCAATTGTAAAAATATCATTTGCATTTTCAGATATAAATAATGCAGATGAAATAGAAAAACAAGAAAATCTATTAATTAAGAATGCTGCGTTAAGTTATGCAAAATCTATTTCTGATAGAGTAAAAAATGAAAAAGTTGTTTATATTTCTGGAGAAGAATTAATAGAAAATAAATTTTTAGTTGATGAAAATAATTATAAAAGTTTAAAAATAAAATTATATTACAATGAATCTAAAGATGAAATAAATTATGAAGTAGTTAGTGATAAAAAATGAGACATTTCAAATAATATGAAATGTTTTATTGTGTAAAAAAAATGTAAAAATACAATGTAAACATTGAATAAACAATAAATTATTTAGTAATATATTATTGTAAGGATGTGATTATATGTTATACCCATCAATAGATAAACTACTTAATATCGTTGATTCTAAGTATATGCTAGTCCATGTTGCTTCCCAAAGAAGTAAACAAATGTTAGATAATAAACATTTTCAAATAAAAGAAAATGAGTATGCTAATAAAAAAGAATTAGGAAGAGCATTAGAAGAATTAGAAAAAGGGTTAATTTCTATAAAAACAAAATAGTTTAATTTTTGAAAAAAAAACACTTGATTATTATTATTTGTTATGATATGATAGTCATGTCGTTTGGGGAATTAGCTCAGCTGGCTAGAGCACCACGCTTGCACCGTGGGGGTCAGGAGTTCGAATCTCCTATTCTCCACCATTGGGAAATCTGTTCTAACTTTTTAGAACTTTATATACAAAAGTATCAATTTCAAATGAAGTTGATATTTTTTTGTGATTAAAGAAAGGGAAGATAAATATGGTAAGTATAGTTAGTAAAGGATTACATTTTGATGAAGAACAAGAATTAATTTGCACAATTAAAGGTGCTTCATCTATTGTAGAAGATACTAAAATTTTATATTTAGATTTGTTTGAAGATGCAAGAATTAAACACAACGAGAAACAAAATAGAAATGATAGAAAGATAGAAAACTATTTTAATCATATCTCAAATGATAATAAAAGAGATTTTGCTTATGAGATTATTATTGAACTTGGAGATATGGACTTTTGGGTTGATAAAGATGAGAAATTTAAACATAAAATGATAGAAACTTTTAAAGAACAGATAAAAGATTTTGAAGAAGTCGTGCCTAATTTTAAAATAATTAACTACACCATACATTTTGAAGAATCTAGTTCTCATTTACATATTGCTGGAGTTACATTTAAAGATGGAATGAAAAATGGTATGGAGAAGCAAGTAGGTAAATCTGATGTTTTCAATAAAATAAGTCTAAAAGAAATTCAAGACAAAATGAGATTATATTGTATTAATTCGTTCAATAGAATTTATAACCTTAACTACACTCTTAAAATAAAAGAAGAAGGCAGAAATGTTGATATTAATGTTGCCAATATGAATGAATATAAAAAATTTAAAAGAGAACAAGAAAAATATAAAAAACAACTTGAAGAGTTAAATAATAAAACAGATGAATTACAAAATAAATCTAATTAAATTAATAATATTATTGATAATCTAAAACCTACAATGATGAATAAAAATAACTTTACTATTTCAAATGAAGATATAGATAAAATCAAAAAATATATAGAACCAACTAATGGTACTACTTCTAATTTGAGAGATACAAATGATATAAATATAATCTTAAAAAAATATGAAGATGATTTAAGAGAACACTCTAATGAGGTTAGAAACTTGAAGAAAAAAATAAAAACTCGTGATGATAGAATTGAAGAATTAGAATATGATTTAAATGATGCAAATGAAACTATTGATGAGTTAGAAGATAAAGTATCATCACTTCAAGAAACATTAAGTTACTTTAAAGGGTTATGGCGAAAATTCATAGAGTTTTTACAAAACAAGTTCTTCTCTACTAATAAATATGATAACTTCATAAATGATTTATATGATGAAGATATATTAGATGACAATGAAATTGATATAATACAAAATAATAAAAATAATGACAAAAGTGATGATTTTGAAAGATAATTGATAAAATATGTAGAAATCATGTTATAATCCTGACTTTGACAGTTTTGAAAAAGCAAAAAGACTCGAACCCTTT
>JAEDGC010000123.1 GCA_016297695.1 Bacilli bacterium | reverse complement strand
ATTTATTTATTACTAAAAATACTACTAATCCAGAAAAATATGCATGTGTTGTAGCACATATGGATACTGTTCATAGTTTTACTTCTGCTAGAGAATTAGTTATGCATAATAATATTGTTTCTGCATATTATATTAAATCTGGAATTCAATGTGGATTAAATGCTGATGATTGTAATGGTATTTTAGTAGCATTGCAACTTCTCGAAACTTTACCAAATCTTAAAGTATGTTTTACTACTCAAGAAGAAATGGGAGGCAAAGGAGCACAGGAAGCTGCAAATAATATTGAGTTTTTCTTAGAT
Organism: Bacilli bacterium; assembly: GCA_016297695.1. Classification (GTDB taxonomy): domain Bacteria; phylum Bacillota_I; class Bacilli_A; order RF39; family UBA660; genus RUG14121. The sequence continues at coordinate 2,335 of JAEDGC010000123.1, read as the reverse complement.
GTGCAGTATTTAATTCAAGCAGATCGTAGAGGTAATAACGATTTAATTACTTATACTAACGGCATTAATTCTGCATCTAAGAAATTTGTAGAAGATATACAGCCACTAATGGATAAATATAATTATTCCGAAGGAGTAGGAACTTTTACTGACGTAGGAGTTTTAGCAGATGAGTTGTTAATTTCAGGAGTTAATGTATCTTGTGGGTATTATAATGAACACACTTTTAAGGAAATTTGTAATATTAGTGAATTAAATAATTGTTTAAATTTTATTTACGATATTATTGTTTCTCTTAATGATAAAGATACAATGTATTCTATACAACCACAAAAACCTTACGAAAATTATTCTAATACTAATTACGGTAATTATGTATATAATGATTATCCAAAGGATGATTATAGTTTACCTTGCGATTATTGCACAGATCAAGACTGTATGCATTGTAAACATACTTGGTAATGGATAGAACAACAAGACAGAAATTAGGAATTAAAAAATGAATTAATGCAAATGGTAAAGCAACTTTAGTTTATGGTACTGGAGTAGGTAAAACCTATACTGCTATTATGGCAATTCAATTACTCCTTAAATCTATCCCAGATGCATACATATTAATAGTCGTTCCTACTAAAGTTTTAAAGGAACAATGAATTGCAGAACTAATTAAATATAATATTTTTACTAATTGTCAAGTTGAGATAATCAATTCTGTTATTAATAAAAAATGAAATTGTGATTTATTAGTAATAGATGAGGTTCATCGTGTTGCTTCAACATCTTTTTCTCAAATATTTAACAGTGTAACATATAAAATGATTTTATGTTTAACTGCTACAATTAAAAGACTTGATGGTAAAGAAGATATTATTAAAAAATACGCACCTGTTGTTGATACTATTACTCTAGAAGAAGCAGAAGCTAATGGATGAATTTCTCCTGTTAAAAATTATCTAGTTTTATTGGATGTTGATTTGACTGAATACAATAAATTAAATCAAAAATTTAATGCTTATTTTGCATATTTTAATTACGATTTTAGTTTAGCAATGCGTTTAGTTACTAATTGACAAGAAAGAGTAAAATGAGCAAAGAAAATGGGTTTAACTCCTAAGAATGTAACAGCTATGGCATTTGATTGAAATCGGGCTTTAAAAGCACGAAAAGATTTTATAGCAAATCATCCTAAAAAATTAGAGATTTGCCAGAAAATATTAAATGCTCGTAAAGATAAAAAATGTATAGTCTTTGCTCCTACTATTAAAATATGCGAATCGGTAGGAACAGATTATATTTTGCATTCTAGATGTACTAAAAAGAAAAATTCTGAAACATTGACTCAATTTAATAATGCTTTATTTGGATCAATCGGTTCTTCTAAGGCATTAACAGAAGGAGTTGATGTTAAAGGATTATCTGTAGGTATTATTATGAATGTAAATAGTTCTAAAATAACAGCTGTTCAAAAAAGGGGTCGAATTTGTAGATTTGAACCTGGAAAAAAGGCAGAAATGTTTACTTTAGTACTTAAAGGTACACAAGAATACCAGTGATTTCAAAATTCTAATGTAGATTCTGTAATTACAATTAATGAAGAACAATTAGATAAAATTCTTAATGGAGAAGAAATTCAAACAAGAGAACGCGAAACTTTAATTGACACACAATTCAGATTTTAACTGAATAAACGACAAATACGATAAACGTTTTAATTTGTCGGAGGTTAAATAAATCTTTTAATTTATTTAATCTTGGAAATAAAAACAATTTTAAATTTAATGGCAACTTATCAACTAACAGCAGATGAGTTGTTGTTAATATATCTTACATTTCTTGCTAGGGATGAAGAAGGACATTCTGAATATTTTACACAATGATTTAATAATGGAGGACAAAATAAATTAAGAGATTTATTTAATTCTCTAAAAGAAAAAGGAGTAATTCTTAAATCTTATAATCCTGAAAGATATATTCCTAATGATATAGAATTTAATAAAAATTTCTTAAGAAATTGATTTAAAGGCTCTGGAGAAATGGGCAGAGAATTATTTAATGCCTATCCTCCATTTATTAATATTAATGGTAAAATGTTACCGCTTAAAGATATTTCAAAGAAATTTTCTTCTATTGATGATTTTTCATTTTTTTATGCAACTCAAATTAAGCATAATCCAGAGAAGCATAAAGAAATAATGGAATTATTATCTTGAGCAAAAGAACACGGATATATTAATTTTGGAATTACATCTTTTGTAGTTTCAAATCAATGGAAAGCTTTAGAAGAACTTAAAAACAATCCAGATCTTATTCCAACCGCTTCTAATATTTGTAC
>JAEDGC010000046.1 GCA_016297695.1 Bacilli bacterium | reverse complement strand
ACTAAGTTTTTCAACGCTTAGTGAAGATTTTTAATTTAAAACTGTCAAACTCGGGCGAATCTTTAATATCTTGTTCTTTTTTAGCCTGTTTTTTTGATTTTGGTTTAATTAAATCAACTTTTTCATTATCTTTTTCTTTTGATTTCAAAATATCACATCCTTAATTATATTATATCTTCTATTTTAAAATAATCAATAGAATTATTGTAATAAATATGATACAATGTTTTAAAGAATGATAAGGAGAATTTTAAGATGACTTTAAAAGAAGCAAAAGAAATAATGAAATTTTATGGGTTTATCAATGATAATATTGAACCAACATTATGCCAGAAAAATGACGAGATTGGTATATTTGCAACTTTTAAAACTGATTATGGTCATTTATCAAGATTTATAAAATTCTCAAATAAAGATGAAATGAAAGATTTTATGACTCTTTATTTATATTATCGAAAAAATTTAAAAAAAGATAATTTGAAAGTTGTATTTGATAATTATGAAGATTTAAGTCCAAAAATATCTTTTTATTACAATAATATAAAAATTAACAAGAATAATATCATTGATTTAAAAATAATAGACAATCCAGTTGAAAAATTAGAAATAGATACAACTTTGGATGATAATAAAAAATTATTAGAAATATTAAAAAATAAAATTTATGATTTTATTAAAATAATTAAAGAGACAGAAGAAAAAACTACAAAAATTTCAGAAGATTATTATTTAAAAATAGAAGAATTTGCAAAAATTAGTGGTGAAAATTTAGAAAAAGATAAAATAGAAATAAAAAATTTTAATGAAGAAAGTATTAATAAAAGAATACAGCTTATAAATAATGATATAAATGATCATAATTTTATGAAAAAATTTTATGAATTATTAAAAATATATGAGGATGTAATGAAAGATTCTAAATATATAGAAAATTTATATTTGATAGATTATTATAGTCAAGAAATAAACAAAATAAATCAATTAATAGATAAATTTAATGAATATCAAGAATTATCAAACAAGAAAAGTAAATTATTCAAAAAGAAAATAACTTTTATGCAATACATAGAAGAAAATCCAGTTATTTGTAATAACATTGATAAAAAAACAATAATTGAGGACAATCATGTTAAGTCTTCAAATGAGTTAATTGAGTGGAAAAATAACAGCATTGACGATTTAAAAAGTATATATGGTATAACTAAAAAAGTATTAGATTCTAATATTTTAAAAAATTGTTTGAAAACTCAAAAAGAAGATTTAGATAATTATTTTGAAAGTTTAAGTATGAAAGAACGAAATCAAGCAATATTTTTATCATCTCCTTTAAAAGAATTAGTTAATATAATTGTAAATTATAGTCATGAAGATTTAATATCCGCAATATTTAATGAAAAATATTATAGAAATAAATTTAATGAAATGTATGAAATATTAAGTAATAAGGATAATTATTTACTAACAAGAAAATATTTAAAAATGTTACGACTTGATAGTTTAGAAGAATTTGTTTCAAGTATTATTGATTTTACTAAAAATATTAATATTAAACCTTATAATCTGAAAAATGATGATGTTTTAAAATACAAAATGGGAGTATTTTTAAAAAAAGGGTATATTAATGCATCTTTATTAAATAATTATCCGGTTAATAATCGTGGTAATAATAATTATTATTTAAGTACCTTAAAAAATCCAATTAATGTTTATTACTCTCCATATATAATAAAAATAGATGATAGTAATAATTTAATAGCTTCAAAAAATAGTGATATAATAACTTTTGATATCAATAATTTAAAAATAGTTGATAAAAGTGAAATAAAAGTAAATAATTATATTTTAAGAAGAGAAAAGTTAGATAAAGAAATAAAATATAGTTATATATTATTTAATGAGAAAGTTTATTTAGATACAGTTTTAGAAAATAAAAACTAATTTGGATGGTGAATTTATGAACAAAGATAAATATTTAAAAGAGTTAGAAAAGAGACTAAAATATTTAAATCCAGAACAAAAAAGTAATGAAATATTTCGAATCAGTAATGAACTTGATAATGGTGGTATTGTAAAAGATATAAGTCAAGAAATAGAAGATATTTATAAAAAATATAAAATTAATCCTTTAAAAAAAGAAAAAAATGCAAATAATAAAATTTTAAATAAATTTGATAAAATTGGTAAGAGTTTTGAAAATTTCTACAATAGTTTTATAAAATATGATTCTAAAAATAAAATTATTATTGTAAGAGATTTAATCATTATAATATTATTAGTTTCAATATTTAAAATACCTTTTTTAGTATTGGAAAATGTTTTATTTAGTATCTTTCATAATATCCTATCTGTAAAAATTATTAATTTACTTAATAATGTAGTCGAAATCTTATATATTATATTTGCAATTATTGTATTTATCAAAATGTTTAAAAGAAGATTTAAAAAAGAGCTTAAAATCGATTGATTTTAAGTTTTTTCTTGCAAAACTAACTATTTTGTAGTATTATTTCATGAGTATGTAAAGGGAGTGGAGTTTATGGATAAAATCATAAATATAGCAGTAGTTGCCCATGTTGATGCTGGAAAAAGTACTTTAGTTGACGCACTACTAGAACAAAATGGAGTATTTAGTGCTCATGAAGAAGTTGTCGATTGTGTAATGGATTCAAATGATATTGAAAGAGAAAGAGGAATAACAATTTATTCCAAAAACTGTGCAATAAGATATAAAGATTATAAAATTAATATTGTTGATACACCAGGGCATGCTGATTTTTCATCAGAAGTAGAAAGAGTAATAAGAACTGTTGATACTGTAATATTAATAGTAGACTCAGCTGAAGGACCAATGCCTCAAACAAAATTTGTGTTAAAAAAAGCTTTAGAACAAAATTTAAGACCAATTTTGTTTATTAATAAAATAGATAAAAAAGATGCTAGACCTGAAGAAGTTGTTGATATGACATTTAATTTATTTATGGAATTAAATGCTACTGATGAACAATTGGATTTTCCAATTATATATGGTGTTGCAAAACAAGGTATTGCCAAAAATTCATTGGATGAGGAATCAAATTCAATTGAACCATTATTAGAAACAGTGATTAAACAAGTAGAACCATTTAAAGGAAATGAAAATGATAATTTACAATTACAAATATCAGCACTTGATTATGATGATTATATTGGACGTTTAGGAATAGGAAGAGTAAATACCGGAAACGTTAAATCTGGGCAACTTGTTACTCTTGTAAAAAATGATGGTAAAGTAGAGTCATTCAAAATATCAAAGTTATTTGTTAATGAAGGAATTAAACGTGTTGAAAAACAAGTTGCATACTATGGAGATATTGTAACTATTGCTGGTTGTCCAGACATTTCAATTGGAGATACAATTTGTACTAAAGATGATATTAATCCACTTCCAAAAATAGAAATAGAAAAACCTACTTTATCAATGAATTTTCTTGTTAATAATTCTCCTTTTGCTGGTAAAAGTGGTAAATTTTTAACTAGTAGACATATCAAGGAAAGATTAGAAAAAGAATTACAAACTAACGTTGGATTAATGGTAGAAGAATTACCAGGTTCTGATGGATATAAAGTAAGTGGTCGTGGTGAACTTCATTTATCAATCCTAATTGAAAATATGCGTAGAGAAGGATATGAATTATCTGTTTCTAAACCAGAAGTTTTATTTCAAGATATAGATGGCAAAAAATGTGAACCTTATGAAAAAGTTTTAATAAATGTACCACAAGATTATTCCGGAACAATTATAAATGATTTACAAGAAAGAAAAGCAACTTTAGTATCTATATCAAATACTGATGATAATTATGTTCATTTAGAGTTTAGTGCTCCAACAAGGGGATTAATAGGTTACCGTAGTGCATTTATTACAAATACAAAAGGCGAAGGAATCATGGTAAGAAGTTTTGATGAATATAAAGCTTATGCAGGAGAAATAACTCGTCGTAAAAATGGTGTTTTAGTTTCTATGGAAAATGGTAAAGCCTTAGGATATTCATTATTTAACCTACAAGATCGTGGAACATTAATTATTGAACCTGCAACTGATGTATATATAGGAATGATTGTAGGAATACACAATCGTGATAATGATTTAGATGTTAATCCTTGTAAAAATAAAAATTTAACAAATACAAGATCAAGCGGAGCTGATGAAGCAATTAATTTAATTAAACCAAAAACATTTAGTTTAGAAGAAGCTTTAGAATTTATAGAAGATGATGAATATGTTGAAGTTACACCAGATGCTATAAGACTTAGAAAATCAGTATTAGATCCAAAAGAGAGATTTAGAAAAAATAGATAGATTGATTCTATCTATTTTTTTATGTATAATTAAATTAATAATAGAGTAGTGGTGAACGATATGAATGAAAAACAAAAAATATTATTGAATAAGTTGGTTAATTTTTTTGCTAATGAAGCAAATATAACAAGTGAACATGAAATACAAAATACCATTAGTAATATATCCAAATTAAGTGTAGATGATGCAATTGATAAAATAATCGTAAGTTTAGAAAATTTGGTAAAAAAAATTTGTTAACTATGGATGTAATTATTAAAAATGCAAATTTAATATTAGAATTAAATCCTAAATATAAGTCTATAGAAGATTTAATAAAAAGATTAAATTGGCTTAAAGCGATGAATATGGAATATCCTGCTATGCCATTAACAAAAAATCATGAATTGGTATTAGAGGCATTTGATGAATTTAATAAATTAATTGGTAATGATTTTGATGTATATTATACAGGTGGTATAATGGGATATTTAGCAACAAATCAACAACTAGAAAGATACCATGGCGATTTGGATTTATTTATTAACGAAGAACAACTTGATATATTAAAAAAAATAATTGATGAAAGTCATGATTTTGTATTCGTTAGTAATATGAATCATAAAGAAGTTAATGGTCATGAATATAAAATAGTTTATAAAGATAGTCCTATGAGTATAGGTTTATTTCTTTTTGAACGCAAAAAAGATCAAAGCATTACAGTAAAAGAATATTATTTTGACAATAAAGACAAAAATTCTCAATTATTTGTAGATGAAACTCATTTTACTAAAACGTACACTGATATGTGTTTTTCAGATGAAGTTAGATATCATAATGGAATTGCTTATAAAATGATGAGTTTAGAAAGTATATATAATTCTAAAAAAAACTCAAGACCAAAAGACAGATATGATGCTGCTAAAATAGAAAAGAATATTGATATTGTTAAGTCAAATAAAATCGAACTAGAAAAACAAAATAATAAAACAATAATAAAGAGACCATTAGAAACTTCAATCATACATTCTATAGAAAAAAATATTAATATTATAAATCAAGCTTCATTACAAACATATTTGAATTCTAGAGTTTCAATATATTTGGAAATGATTGAAAAAGAATATGGTCAATATATGAGCGAAGAACAAAAGATACTATTAAAATCATTAAAATTAAGTGAAAACGTTGTTGTAGAAACTAGTGCTGATAAATGGATAGAAAATCAAATTCAAGCCATTAAAAATGATTCTAAACTATCAGAAGAACAAAAACAAAAAGAAATAGAAGAAATTAAAAATCACAAAATTACTGCACATGGTGGCAATGTTTTTAAAGATCAAAAAATTCATTTTTATCCTTTTAATATAAGACCTAGAGAAAATGAAACATTAGAAAGTGTGTGTGAAGGAATACTTGTTCATGAATTATTTCATTATTTTATTTCTCCAAAATATATGAATATACAAGGAGTAGAGAACTCTGATAAATTAAATTCTTATATAGCAGAAGGCTTAGTAGATATGTGTGCTAGAGATTTAATGTTAAATAACAATGTTTTAAATACTTATACTTCTAATTACACTTCTAACGTTATATTTATGAGAGAAAATCTACAAAAGTTAGAATCCAAAACTGAAAGAATGAATTTGATTTTTCAAGGAGATATGAAACAAATAACAAGTAAGCTTTTTTATTCACAAGAAGATTTAGTTCAAAAATATAATGCATCAAAAAATAAAAAAACTATATTTGATAATATGGTAAGACAAGTAGCTTTTGTTTGTGGAGATGTTAGAATTGAAAGTGCTATCTATAATATTTCTGCTAATTCGAGTAATAAAAAAGATGCTGCTAATAATATTAAAGATATAGGTGGAAAAATATATCAAGATAAAAAAGAAAAAATAATTAAAATTGTTAATAATTATTCTGAAAATGAAGAACAAAATATATATAAAGAAAAACAACAATCAATGGATGAAGAAAGGCAAAACTTGTTACAACAAAAAAGATATTTGGAAAGAAAAAAACAGCTCATGGAACAAAAAAATCAAATAGAATCAATAAAAAATAATGAGGTAAATAATACACAACAAAATAATATGGATAAGCCAATGATGCGAAAACTAACTCCAAATAAACCAACTCAAAATAGTGGATATAAAAATGGATTTACCAATATATTATTGCTATCTTTAATTACTAGTGGATTTATTATGTTAGTAGCTTTATTGACATTTTTAATTATTAAATAATTAAATAGAAATTTCCCACTTTTTATATTGTGTACAATTTAATAAAGGAGCACATAATAATAATGGTGATTATATGGAAAATAAACAAACAAGAAAAGAAATAGTAAATATGCTACTTGCCCAAGATATTAATGACAAAGATGAAGCAGATTTAATGGAAATGCTGATTGATAAGCAAATTTCAATTAATGTTGAAAAAGAAGAATCAGAGAAAATGACTTTTGGAGATAAAGTAGCAGATAAGTTTAGTGCTTTTGCTGGAAGTTGGAAATTTATAATTGGTTTTTCGATATTTTTAATTGCTTGGATGATAATTAATGGTATAATACTTGTCAAGTCTTTTGATCCATTTCCTTTTATATTATTAAATTTAGTGCTTTCTTGTATTGCAGCTTTGCAAGCACCAATTATCATGATGAGCCAAAATAGACAAGCAAAAAAAGATAGTATGAGAAACCAAAATGATTATCAAACAGATTTAAAAAGTGAATTAATTCTAGAAGACTTACATGATAAAATTACTATTTTAATAAAAAATCAAAATAAAATTATAAAATATATTGAAAAAAAGGAAAATAAAAATAATAAATAAAAATTTAAAAATATAAAACAATTATATGATATTTAAGCTAATAATACTAAGGAAATAATTGCATTTTTTATTATTTATTTGTATACTAATACGTGAATGAGGGAGAGAAAAATATGGAAAGAACATTTACAGAGCAAGAACTTGTTAGAAGAGAAAAAGCAGAAAGATTAAAAGAATTGGGTTTAGATCCTTATGGCCATAAATTTGAAAGAGATTCTTTTGCAATAGATTTAAAAGAAAAATATAAAGATGTTGAACATGATGCATTTGAAAATATGACTGATACAGCTACAGTAGCTGGAAGAATCATGTTTATAAGAAAAATGGGAAAAGCTTCATTTTTTACAATTAAAGATAAAACTGGTTCAATTCAAATATATATTTCTATAAATGATATTGGAGAAGAAAGTTATAATTTATTTAAAAGTGCTGATTTAGGAGATATCGTAGGAGTACATGGTAAAATTATGAAAACTAAAACTGGTGAATTGACAATTAAATGTTTAGAATATACCCATTTAGTTAAATCATTAAGACCTTTACCAGAAAAATTTCATGGACTTACAGATATAGAAGAACGTTATAGAAGAAGATATGTCGATTTAATAGTAAATGAAGAATCAAGAAATATTGCATTTATAAGACCAAAAATCATTAGATGTATTCAAAATTTTATGGACAATCGTGGATTTGTGGAAGTTGAAACTCCAATTTTAACAACTCTTCTTACTGGAGCATCAGCTCGCCCATTTGTAACTCATCATAATACTCAAGATTTAGATATGTATTTACGTATAGCTTTAGAATTACCATTAAAAAGATTATTAGTAGGTGGTATGGAAGCTGTTTATGAAATAGGCAGAACATTTAGAAATGAAGGTATGGATCCAAAACATAATCCTGAATTTACTTTAATGGAAGCATACCTTGCATATAGTGATTTAGAAGGCATGATGGATTTAACTGAAAATATGTATCAAACTATTGCTAAAGAAGTTTTTGGTAAAATGACTTATAATTGGTGTGGAGATGAAATTAATCTTGAAGGACCTTGGAAGAGAATTAGCATGGTTGATTCTATTAAAGAAAAAACAGGTATAGATTTTAATAAAGAAATGACTGTAGAAGAAGCTTTAGAACTTGCTAAAGAACATCATATTGAAGTTCAAGAACATGAACATACTGTTGGTCATATTATTAATTTATTCTTTGAAAAATATGTAGAGGAAACATTAATTCAACCAACTTTCTTATATGGTCATCCAATTGAAATATCTCCACTTACAAAGAAAAATCCAGAAGATCCTAGATTTGTTGATAGATTCGAATTATTTATTGGCGGAAAAGAATTTGCTAATGCATATACAGAATTAAATGATCCGATTGATCAATTAGAAAGATTTGAAGCTCAACTTGCTGAAAGAGATCTAGGAAATGATGAAGCTAATGATATTGATATGGATTTTATTGAAGCATTGGAATATGGAATGCCACCAGCAGGTGGAATTGGTTATGGAATAGATAGATTATGTATGTTATTTACTGAATCTGAATCAATTAGAGACGTCATTTTATTTCCAACAATGAAGCCATTAGACAAATAAATTCATTTAATTTTCACATAAAAGACTGAAAAAGTCTTTTTTTTACTTTGTATTTGATATATAATTATAACAGGAGGTAGAGTAAAATGAAAAAATTATTCAAAGAGAATGATTTAGTAAAAGTTGTAACTATTGCAATTTTAGTTACTTTAATTCTTACATGGATAATTCCTGGCGGAGCTTTTTCAGGAACAACATTTACTAAAACGGATTTAGTAAGAACTGGTTTATCACAACTTTCATTATCTGTTATATATGCTGTAAGTTTCTTCTTACAACAAATAGTATATGTTTTAATTCTTGGAGCATTCTATGGGGTTATTTCGCTTACTAATGGTTATAAAGAATTAGTAACTAGATGTGCAAAATTTGTTAAAGGAAAGGAAATTCCAGTTGTATTAATTGTATCTGGATTAATTGCTTTATTTGTTTCTTTAAGTTCACAAGTATTTATAGCAATGCTATTTATTCCATTTATAATTACAGTATTATTAAGATCTAATCTTGATAAGAAAACAGCATTTATTGCTACATTTGGTTCTATTTTTGTAGGTATGATTGGTGCTACATATGGTACTGAAGGATTATATTACTTCAATTATTATATGCAAACTGACATCACTAAAGAAATTTCAATGAGATTTGGAATCCTTGCAATAGTATATATTTTATTTAGTTTGTTTAATATAAAACATATTAAAAAAATATTAGCAAGTAAAAAATCTATTGATGAATCTAAAGATGATAAATTTGCTGTAGAAAAATCTAGTAAGAAAAAAGTTAAAGTATGGCCAATGGTTGTATTACTTGCTGTAGTTGCAATATTTGCAATTCTTGGTTATATAAGATGGGAAGAACAATTTGAAATTACATGTTTTACAAAATTCCATGAATGGTTAATTGGTTTAAAAATTGGTGATCATGCAATTATATCTTATATTCTTGGAAATGTAACTGCATTTGGTACTTGGGAATTATATTCAATATTAGCAGTATTACTTGTAGTTATGATAATTGCTACAATCATCTATAGAGTATCATTAGATGACTTCATTGATGGTATTTCTGATGGTATTAGTAAAATGATTAAACCAGCATTATTAATGACTCTTGGATATTCAGTATTTGTATTAATTTATTGGTCTCCAATAGTTCCAACTATTACTAATTGGATTTTATCTAGTAAATTTAATCCATTCCTAGTTACAATAGCTTCATTCATTTCTTCAGTATTTACTGCAGACTTTGGATATGTAGGTTATTCAGTAGGATCATTCTTAACATCAGCTTATGCTGAAAATTTAAATCAAATTTTTGTTATCTATCCAGCAATGCATGGATTTGCTCAAATGATTGCTCCAACAAGCGTTATTTTATTAGCAGGTCTAAGTTATGTTGGAATAAGTTACAAAGATTGGATGAAACATATTTGGAAATTTATAGTTGCTTTATTAGTAATACTAATAATTGTATTTGCACTACTAACATATATGTAAAATTAACACTAGTTTTCTAGTGTTTTTTTTATTTTATTCTTTTTAAAACAAATAAGTGATATAATTATCTTGATATGGAGGATTATTATGAAAAAAGTTTTAGTTACTGGAGCAGCTGGAAATATTGGTAAATTAGTAATTAAATATTTATTGAGTGAGGGAAAATATGAAATAACAGCGCTTGATTTAAAATGTAAAAAAACATATAAAGTATTAAAAAAATATAGCCGTCGTATTAATATCGTTTATGGCGATGCTACTGATCCAATATTAATAGATGCTTTAGTAAAAGACCATGATTATATCATTCATCTTGCAACTGTCAAGCCAAATATATCTATTCTAAATGAAAAAGTATCTAAAAAAATAGATTATAAAGCAAGCGAAAACATAATTAGAGCTATAACGTTTTATAATCCAAAGTGTTTTCTGATTTTTCCATCAACTACAAATGTTTATGGAAATAAGATTAAGCCAATAAATGCTAGTGAAAAATTACAATCTAATAACTATTATACTAAAACTAAAATTGAAATAGAAAAATTAATTAAAGATAAAATAAATAATTATGTCATTTATCGAATTCCTACTGTATTAACTAATCTTTCTTGTGATGATTTCATTTACAATACACCACTTAATGATGAAACAGAATTTATAAGTGTCAATGATTGTGCTTATGCTTTAGTTAAAACTATAGACAACAAATCAAATGTTAATAAAAAAGTATTTAATTTAACAGGTGGAAATACTTGCATCGCAACGTATGGATATGTATTAAAAAATATTTTGAAAATCCATGGACTAAGTTTCAAGTTTTTATGGTCACTACTTTTTTTAGAAAAAAACTTTTATGGAAATACTTTTTCTGATAGTAATAAATTAGAAAATATTTTGCATTTTCAAAGTGAATCAATTGAGTCTTATTTAATGCAATTAAAAAGAAATTCAAAAAAAAGAGTACTTAATCGTTTTTTTGCTAAACCATTTATTTTCATGATCGATAAGAGGTTAAATAAATGATAGGATTATCACTAGAAGGTGGAGGAATAAAAGGCTCATATCAAGCCGGAGCATATTTAGCATTTAAAAAGTGTCATATAAAATTTGATGGAGTAGTTGGAACATCGATTGGGTCATTTAATGGGGCAATGATTGCTTCTAATAAAGGAGATCAAATGGTAGAAATTTGGAAAAATTTAGATGTTTGTAAGGCTCTGTCATTTGAAGAAGAAAAAGTAAAAAAACTGAAAAATAAAAATCCATTAGTATATATTGATTTTTTGAAAGAAATTATTAAAAATAAAGGAATTAGTACCGATGGTTTAAAAAAAATAGTAAAAGAAAATGTTGACTATGAAAAATTGATTGAAAGCCCAATGGACTATGGTTTATGTACGGTGAAATTAAAAAAATTAAAACATGTTTATATTATGAAAGATGAATTAACAAAAGGTAATTTAAATCAGTATATTTTAAGTAGCTGTTATTTACCAATATTTAAAATGGAAAAAACAGTAGATAATGATTATTTTTTAGATGGAGGATTTTATGATAATGCTCCTTATAATATGTTGATAGATAAAGGTTATACTAAAATATATAACGTTGGAATGCACGGAGTAGGATTTATAAGAAAACCAAAACAAAGTGTTGAAATAATTAATATTCGCCCAATTAGATCTGTTGGAGGAATAATAACATTTAATAGAGACATTATAAATGAAAGTATAAAAATGGGTTATTATGATACATTAAGAGTACTAAAAAATTATGATGGTTATAATTATGTTTTTAAAAGAAAAAAAAGAATGTTTTATAAATTCGCTTTAAAAAAAATTAATAAAAGAGAATTAAGAAGAGTAAAAAATTTCTTTTTTGCTAAAACAGATAAACAAGCAATCATATATGCAGTTGAATATGTAATGCAGAAAGAAAAAATTGATTATTATAAAATTTATAATATAAGAAGAATGATAAAAATTATAAAAAGAAAATATAAAAAAGATAATTTTGTATATAATTTTGTTCGAAATTTAAGAGTTTTGTAGTATAATATCACAAGTGAGGTGTTTTATATGGGAAGGGCATATGAAGTAAGAAAAGCAAGCATTCAAAAAACTGGAGCAATGAAAGCTAAATTATATTCAACATTTGCAAAAGAAATTTATTTAGCGGCTAAGGGAAATCCGGAATTAGAATCAAATATTAATTTAAAAAGAGTTGTTGAAAAGGCTAAAAAACAACAAGTCCCTAGTGATATCATTAATAGAGCAATTGACAAAGCAAAAGGAAATAATGGTGATGATTATAAAGAAGTTGTATATGAGGGATTTGGACCAGGTGCTTCTACATTAATTGTTAATACTCTAACAGATAATGTAAATAGAACTGTTGCATTCGTAAGAGAAGCATTTAATAAAGTTCATAAAAGTTTAGGAGTCTCTAACTCAGTATCATATAATTATGATCATTTAGCAATAGTAAGTTTTTCAAGTGAAAAAGAAGAAGAAATTTTAGATGCTATTATTGAGGCCGGGATTGACCCTGTTGATTTTGAAACTGTAGATAATGAAATAACAATATCAGTAAACCCTGGTGATAGAAATAAACTAAAAGATGCTATAGAAAAAATTATTCCTGACGTTGACTATGAATTTGATGAAGTTGGTATGTTTGCCAAAGATAAAGTTACATTAAATGAAGAAGATTTAGAAACATTTAATAAATTACTTACAATGTTAGAAAATATTGAAGATGTAACAGAAGTTTATCATAATGTTAATTTAGATTAAAATTGCAAAAAAATGAGAATATTTCTCATTTTTTTCAGAGTGTTGACAAAGTTCAATACTCTTTTCTTTTTCTAAGATATATTGTATA
>JAEDGC010000045.1 GCA_016297695.1 Bacilli bacterium | reverse complement strand
TATTATTTTTTATATAGGGTTTATATAACTTATTATTTAAATATTTTTTTTTTATAAAATTATTCAATAAAAAACAATAAAAAATAATGGAATTAGGAGGAAAATATTTTGAATTATACAGAATTAGTCCATTACAAATAGATATAACATTAGTAGAAAGTATGGAATCAAATTATATATTAAGATATAGTGAAAATGATAGAAAAATTAAAGTTAATCAATATTCATATTATAATGATAATATGTATAAAGAATTTAGAGATAGAAGTTTTAGTTTATATTTAAATGATTATTATCAAATTGAAATAGAATATCCTAGTACAATGAATTATATTATAAACAGATATGAAGTAGGTTATCACATTATATTTCATCACAACTATGAAGGAATGACATTTATGAAGAAATTCAGGGAAGAGAACTATAGTTATCTTGAATTAATTCCCAAAGAAAACAAGACATGGATAGCAAAAGGAGGAAACACAGGTGGATTCATTGATATTGATGAAGAGCTTTAAATAATTCAATTTTTTTTGTGTTTGAATTTATTTTAATTATGATAATTCATAATTGTTTTTTTGAACTTTTTTTCTTTTTTTGAACTTTTTTTATTTTTTTATTATTTATTTTAGATATAATAATTCATAAATGGATGACAATGAAAAAATATTACAATTAAAACAAAATTTTAAAAAATATTTAAAAGAAAATGTTAATCAAGAATCAATAATATCACAAATACATCCTGAATTAGATTTTTATTATAATTCATTAAATATGTGTGTAGGAAAAGCAGGAACAGGTAAAACAACATTATTATTAAAACAATTAATGATATTAAATAATGTTGCTCATAATTATGGTTTAATAATATATTTATCAAATACAAAAGATGATTTTTTTTTACAGACAGTAAAATTGTTTAATAAAATACCTATTGTTCATAAATCATTTGAAGAAGGAACAGAATGTTTAGATGAATATTTAAATAATGAAGAAAGAAATTTTCATATATTTGTAATAATAGAAGATGCAACAGGATTATTAGAAAGTAGAAATAATATGTGGGAACAATGGGTAATTAAATTAAGACATTTAAAAATGACAATATGGATTAATTTACATGAATGGATAGGAATATCAAATAAATTAAGAGAGCAAGTAAGTTGTGTATTTTTATGTAAAGGAATAGCAAAAACAAAATGTGGGGTAATATTTAGACAATTAAATTTACCTTATGAAGCAAAAATAATATATGGAATATATTGCCAATTAAGAGATTTTCAGTATTTTAAAATAGATAACATTAAAAATAAAACTAAAATAATTGATTAATTATTATTTTTTTTTTATAAATCGAAATTATGTTTAGTTGGATCATATACAAATACTATATTATCATTTTCATCACAGAATTGAATCTTGTTTTTATCTTTAAATGGTTTTAAATCATTAACTCCAACTTTTTGTGGTCCGGTTTTTGTTAATACAATATATTCATTATTAGTTCTATATGCATTATTAACAATTAAATTTTGACGTAATGATTTTTGTTTCTTTTCATAATATTTTGATGTACCAGATTTTATATAATCGTTTTCTATTGATTTAAAATTATTTAATTCTTTTTCATCATTTCTGAATTTAGGTAATAAATCTTTAGCTTGTTGTAATACTTGTGTATCTATAGCAACAGCTACTAATGGTTTTCCATTGAATTTTATAGTTTTAACATCTTTTTCACTTTCTATTTGTGTTCCTTCTATATAATGCATTGATTTAATTCCCATTACTTTTCTAAAGTAAGCTAAATTATAAACATCTCCAGTAGTTGCATTTACTGATACTTCATTATTTCCTGTTGCTGCGTTTTTCTTTATTTTTAAATTTACGAATACACGATTTCCTGTTTTATTTAATATAATGAGTTTTGAAAGAATAGAAGAAATTGGAATTCTCATAATTGAACCTGCTAATTTAGCATCTTTAATTATATTTATAAGTGGTCCAAATTTAGTTGTTGTAACAAATGCTGTAGGCATTAATTTAACAGGAAGTAATATATTAAGAGAATAAAGTGGGAAGGCATAAATTTTATAATATGAGTTTGCTGTATAGACTTTAGTTTTTGTTGTACTAGTTCTACTTTTTGGTTCTGAAATTTTATCTTCTAAAGTTCTTGCAGATTTAGATTTTATATTTTCTTCTACTACAGCTGAACTATTAAGAAGTATATCTTTATAGGTACGTTCTCCATAATTTCTTTCTGTTGTAATAATATTATCTATTGAAGTTACAGGAGGGATCATTGTATTAACTCCTGCATCTTTTTTTGCTTGTACATAAGGATTCAAATAACTTATTATACTTACAACTTTATTATACATAGCACTGAATAAACCTGCTGATATAAAATCTTCATATGTATTATTTAATCCTAATTCTCCCATAATTCCTTTAAGATCAATAAATGATAAAACACCTTCTGGAAATGTTAAATCAGTTAATTTTTTATGATTTATCCATGATGTCATTCCATTACAAAGATCTTTTACTTTATCTGTTATATTACTACCATAACTAGATGGTATATCATCAATCATTTCTTTCATTATATCAAAAACTAAATTGATATTTTTTTCAAGTATCATATAATTATTTATATTCCAATATCTTGGTTTATTTAATGATATAAAAAAATTTGGACTTCTAATATATGTTTCATTATCAAAATAAGTTCTTGTTTTTACTATTTTTTCTGCAAATCTAAGTTGATTTTTTGAAAATACTGAATAATCAATATATTGTGATATTTCATTTAATTCATGAACAACTTCTTGTACATTACCTTTTCCTCCACCGATAAATGTTTGTCTTGGATATTTTCTTGGTATTCCTCCATAACTATTTTTATAATCAAGTACAGAGGTTGGATTAAGTTTATTTTCTAATCCTTCCATAATACCTTCTTCAGGTAATTCAAAGTCAAGTTTCATTTCTTCATCTTTAGGTTGAGTTGTCATTCTTTATAAAAAAATATAAAATTGAATGATTTATTTTAAATTAAATAGTTCAATTAATTATTAGATATTCTTGGAACTATAGTTTTATCATTATAATAATAATTTATATCTCCTGCTGATAATTCCCATAATGTATCTTGGCATACAAACATAATTGGATTTTGTCTAGTTGATAATTTAGAATATGGTGTATAGCTTTGATCAAATGTTCCATTTAATGTAATGTAACAATTATCTTTAGTTAATCCTTCAAATACAAATGGTGATGAATCTAATCTTTCTAATGAAACAACAAAGGCATAATTTGTATTATCTTCATATTCTCTTTGAGTTGATAAACTTCTTTCTAATGATTTATTAGGAGAAAAGAAATCATCAAACATTAAATTAGATAAAATATAACTTGCATGTTCTGGGGAATATGTTGAAAAAGGTTTATCAGGATAAGTTTTATTATCAATTTGAAGTTGAATAGATGACATATAAGGATTAACAGAACAAGTTAATTCATTTGGTGTTCTAGGCCAAATAAAAGCTAAAGCAGAACAATTAACTAATGATTGAGTAGTATTACAGTTCATACTGCTTATTGTTGGAGTTTGAGAGAAAGTATATTGATCAATTCTTTGTCCAGGAATATATATTTTTGTTGAAGATAATAAATCTCTTAATTGTTCATGTCTATCATGAGGAATATTATAACAATTAATAAATGATTTTGCTGATTGTAAAGTTAATGCACCTGGAGTAATTCTTACAGGACTACTAAGATAATCTATATTATCCATCAATCCTGATGAGGTTGCAGGTAAATTCAAAAATTCAATTTCATCTCCACAATTACTGAACATTTTTTGTCCATCATATTCTGATCTTGCAAAAAAATTAGTTATTTGCATAACTGTTTTAGTATAGGGTTCCATATTCTTGACCATATTTACTAATGATGGATTTTTTTTTAACTTTCTTTTTAACATTGTAGAAAAATCAAGTGGATAAAAAACCATATTTTTATTATTATTAATTTTAAATTCTAATTGTAAATCCCCGCAGATTGAATTTGGATAATTTTTAAAAAATTGTAATGGGGCAAAATCATCATATGGAATAATAACTTTGAAAGTTACTTCTTTTGAACTTAAAGTACATAATTCTTCATATGTTAAGAATATTCCAGGTACATCCATTTTTCCTTTATCTAATTCATCTGGGATTGCATATTTTTGAATTTTATTTGTAATTTCTTCTTGTGCTTTTGTCATGTATATTAATGCATTTTCATATATTGCTTGTGATTGTTCGCATAAAGGTCCTGCATGGAATGAATTATAAAATCTATAATGATCTATAGCATGTATTCCTGATTTAAATCCTACAAATATTACAGGAATATCTTTTATAAAATTCATAAAATCTTCTGATACATTTCTTTGAATTTCATATAAGGCATCAGTTCTTCCAGCATGAATATTAAGTGTGGTTTTTATTTCTAATTGAATAAAAGAATTTTCAAATGAAGTAATTTGACATGAACTATCTGTTAATTTTAATCTTGTAAATTGTCCTGGTCCAACTGGACATGGTGGTTCTGATGAATCAAATGATAAAAATGATACATTTTGAAATTCTCCTCCTGTAACTTTATCAGTTAATGATTGAAAATATTCATATACATCTTCACCAATGCTTCTATGTTCTCTTTCTCTTAAATTTGTATTCATTGAAATGATTTAAATTAGAACTTTTTTAGTTCTTAAATCATTCTATAAATGGCACCACTAGGAAGCCTTAAACGTATTAAAAAATTTTATGATAAAGCGAAAAAATATGTCAAACAAGCAAAAGATTGGGTAAAAGATAAAGGAATAGATTTAGCAGTAAAGGGTATTAAGTTCTTAAAATCAGGTAAAGTTGATATAGTTTTAAATATGGTAAAATCAGTATTCCCTCAAGCAGCGATAGCAACAGAAATAGTGGATAAATTAAGATCATTATTAAATAAAGTAGATGAAGATAAACTCAAAGATGTTCTAAAAAAAGTATTAAATGGCGATTTGACTGAGTTAAGAGAACTATCAAAAGTTTATAATGCTAAAGGATCTATTGACACGTATGACAGATATTTTGGCGATAGTATAAATTGAACTTTTTTTACTTTTTATTTTCATTATTTTTTAAATTTTTAATGTCAAAGGCTCCACAAGCTCCAATTCAAGTTACAAAAGTTAAGAAAGCTGACAAGCATGCTAAATGGATTAACTCATTAAGTAATGATGATCCACAATCATTGATCTTATCAATATTTGAAGAAAATGATAGATTAAGAAGAGAAATAGATACACTTAAGAAGATTAACTTTGCTTTAAAGAAGGATATTGATGACTTACATGCTAAATTAATTCATGAAAGATATGAAAACTTATATCCATCTACAGGAAGTCAAGATATGGAAACTGAATAATTGAATTCTTTTTTTTTATTTTTTATTTTTTATTTTTTTAATGAAAGGTGAACCATACAATGTAATTTGGGTGGGTAATTATAGAGATAATATAAAAATAGATTTACCAACTTATTTTTCAAATTATAAATATGTTAAAGTTAAAGTTAAAGAAGTATTTGCTAGATCAGATTATTATGCTTATCTATATTTAAAATGTGAAAATTTTAATTATGATAGAATTTATCAAGGGATATCTAATACATATATAGAAAATTATGTATTAAATTTAAATAGATTTTTACAAGGTACAAACAAACTTTCAAGTTTTAAAATTCCTTATAAAAAAGAAGTTAATATGTCATTTGATTTTAAAGTATTTACAGGTATTGTAGAAACTCCATTAACTGTTAGTTTTGAGTTTACTCCTATTAATTGTAATTGATTTCTTAGTTAATTTTCATTATGTCTTATAAAACTATCATACACCTCGATCCTAATAATATAGAAGAAGGAGTAAGAATATATATTCCTGATGAATTATTACAAACTAAAGATGAAGTAGAATTATCAATACTTTATTATAATGTAGGATTTGAAGAACCAATTTATGATCATTCAAGATATGTATTAAATGCATGGTTTTACTCACCTGATTATGATGGTTACTTTGATGCAGAATTTCCATTCAAATTCTTTCTTTTTCCTATTAATGATTCATCTAATTTACAAAATACTTATTCAGCTAAGTTTAAATTAAATAAAACATTTATTACATTATCAATTAGAGATATGGTTTATGCTAATGAATTACCACAAAATTATAAAGAAGATTTTACATTAACGGCAGTAATAGAATTAAAATAATTCAATTATTTAAATTTTAATATTCTTTTAAATTCTTCTCTTAATCTAATACCAAAGTTCTTTTGATATTCAAATGATGGCATGTTTGAATTCAATAAATCAAAACTAATTTCTTCACCATCATACATCTTGTTGTAAAGATCATATAATTGTATATTCATGTCTTTAGCTGTGTTCCTAATTACTTTTTCTGGAACACCTTTCATTCTGATAAAGTCTTCTTCTTCACCATCAGTGTTAGTAAGACAATCTATATAACATTTCTTTCCTAAAAATATAGATTTCTTACTCCATGTTTCTTTGTTGTTAATTAATGGGAAATCAACATGAAATTGTCCCATAGCTGAGCCTATAAGCTTACGGCCAAAGCTAGCTTCAAAAGCCTGGGCTAGGCTTTCTACATCCTTTTTCTTAATATGTATACTATCTGTGTCTTGATAATATACATCTATTCCATTATCTTCTGCCGTACAAATTACCTCATTCATTATTCTTTTTGACATTCCTAATATAAGACATCCAATTTGTACAGGAATGTAACTTGATGCAGAAGATCCATCTAATTTTATCCAATAGCTTTCCTTGTTAAGTTCAATAACTTCTTTGATTCTACCATAATTATTTTTCAAGAAACTATCTGTTCCAATTTTATTGAAAATTTTATCTTCAGTCTCAGTATCTTTCTGTATTGTTTTACCATAACTGCTATTCATAAATAATTTTAATACTTCCTGTAATTGATTTCCTTCTTTTTTATATTGGGATCTTAAATTATAATAATGTTTAATTTTTTCAGCCATTCTAGTATCCTTATCACCTGCCCAATATATACATTCAAGCATTTCAACTTCCCCTTCCTGATATTTAATAAAGTCCTGTACTTCAATATGTGTTAAATAAACTTCTTTTCCAATCATATCATTACTATAATTTGATAATCCATCTTCTACATAAGATAATAAAGGGAAGGATCTGTACTTACCGACTTTTATAATTTTACATTTTATAATCATAGCAGAAATAAATTTATCATTTGTTTTAATTATTTGATCTTCATCCATTAAACATTTATAAATCAATTTAATTTCTTCTTTATCATTACTACCAAAGACTTTACCTTTAGGAAGATATAATCTACTCATTGCTGATGGATACAATGAGCATGCATCAAAGTCTACTATTTCTTCATTGACTTTGATTTTTTTATTGTTAGCTACCATACACCTTCCACCCCTTACAGACATTCTTATAAATTTCTTAATATCACCACAATAAGAACTTAATCCATCGAAACATTCCTCAGTCATTATATAAAAGCTAAGAGAGGATATTGTTAAGAACCTTAATCCATTTATGTTGTTAAATAATTTCATGGTCATTTCTTCGAATTTTTTAAGACCATGATATAATATTTCACAATCTCTTATACAATAATATACAGTAAGAGATCTTATATTAATTTTATTATTATCATTAATAAATCCTTTATTTTTTAACATATTCTTAAATTCAATAAAATCTTTATCATTAAATTCGGAACTACATTCATTAACATCTAAATTATTATTGTTAATAACTTCAGCATTTATTTTATTATAAGGATAAAGTTCTTTTTCCATATTATCTAATTTAAACATTCTTGGAAAATTTTTCAACTTTGTTGGAATTAAAGCAAGACTATCTTTGAAATATATTTTCTTTCTAACTTCTCCATTTCCAACTAATATACACAATCTATATAGTCTACAAGCATGATAAACCATATCGACAATTTGAAAATTCTTAAATAACCAACCATCAAATTTTAGGTTGTGAAAATATACTTCTCTAATATTTTTTTTATATAAGTAATATAAAAAATCTCTTTGACAATAAGGTCCATAAAATGATTTCTTTTTTATTTCCCCTTTATAAGTATTATAAACAAGACATAAGCAAAAAGGTACTAATTTATTATTTTCATCAACATAGGTCTCACTATCAGCAGCAGCAATAAGTGGTTTTGATTTCTTTTTTTTCAATCTATAATTTGCATCTTCGGATTTAATATCAATATCTTTTGTCTGTACTTTAGAAAAATTCATAATCATATTAATATTTGGTTTTACATCACTGATATTGTTCATAAATTCTTCCATCTCATATGCCGAAACAAACTCAGTTAATTCTTGTTTCAATAAACCTTTAAACAATTTATATGTATTAGTATAATCTTTATCCATATATGATCTATGTATCTTAGTTTTTGATTTAATTTCATAATTTTCTATTTCTATACCTGATCCTGTATCAATATCATAATATTCCGATTTTAATAAATTTAAATGTTGACAACAAAACTTTGTAATTCTTATAGGGACAATAGCAAAAAAATGATTAAATGTTTCATATTTTATATGACCTATAGTAATTTCTCTTTGATATTTATTATTAAATAATTTATAATCATTTTTTATTTTCTTTATTTCATCTAAAACATAAACAATTTTTTTAATTCTTATATTTATCTTATATTCATCATGAAATTGTTTTATTTTCTCTAACGTTATTGTACCTTTTCCATATTTACAATATATATCAACTAATTCTTCATTATCAAAAACTTTATTTCCATAATAATTATTAATATGAATTGACCAATAGAAACAATTATATCTTTGATCTACTTTTTCATCAGGAACATAAATTTGAGAATAAAAGGCAAATTGCTTAAGAACTTCATTATATCCTCTTAATTTTATTGGTAAGTAATTTCCATAAACATCAGCTCTATCATTAGCTAATATACAATCCATATTGATTTGAATTCCACCTAAACTTCTCATATCAAAAGCATAAAATAATCTACTATTAGATTTAACTCTTTTATAATATTCATATGTTCTTTCATTTTCATTTAAATTATTATGATGATCAAGAAAAGCAGCTGTCAAAAAACGATTACTAATTCTATTAATAGGAACTACTTTCTTAATATAATTATCACGACCTCCATCAATAAAATATAAACCTATATATAATGGTAATCTATTCCCAATTGCACTCTTTAATCCTATAATATACCTTTCTACATCATTAATATTCATTAATTTAATAAATTTTAAATTATCTTCATTAAATTCATCCCAATCAGTATCTGATGTTAAATAACTACCATATATTGAAATATTTCTAAAGAAAAATGTTTCTCTTCTTATTCCTGTTAAAAATGTTAATCTACTGAATACTCTCATATCAAAACATATATTAACTCTTCCGAAATTATCTTTAGCAAATTGATAAACAAGATAAAGTATTTTACTTAAATAAATAAATCTTCTTTGTGTCATAACAAATCTTCCATTTATATCTCTTTGATTAAATATATTCCTTATTAAATCAACAATATTTAATTCACGAAGTGCATTAAATGATTCTTCTTCAAGATTTTCACATGTAGCATTATCATTAAACAATTTAAAATTATTCCAATCTGCAGCTAATATAATATTAAATGTATTAAATAAAGCTATATAAAAATTACGATTAATTCTACTACGTTCTCTAATATAATTATCCCAAAGACATGGAAATATAGTTTTAATTTTTCCAGTTTCTCTAAAATTTTGTATTACAACATTATTGTCTATTAAATTATAAAAAGGTATTGCAATATCACCATCTACTAACCTATCAACTAATATTGAAACTTCAAAAGTTGTAATTGAATTATTATAACCTCTATTACCAAATATTTTTTTAATCAAGTTATCAAAATCTAATTCAATATATGCAGAAGGTATACTACCATAAAATGAATATAGAAAATAAATTAATCCTAAATACATTCCTTGACCATGAAAGAATAAATCAGGCAATGCAAAAGGCTCATATCTAATCATAAAAATTTCATCTAAAATTTTGAAATATTGAATTAATAAATCTTGAATAACAATATTTTCACATGTAGAAATAATATATATCAAATAAAATAAACAAAAAGATTTCTTAGCTGATACACGAAAATTAACATCATTGATAAAACTATATTTTCCCACTACATGAGTCAAATAATTTATAGAACAATAAATATTTACATTATTATCATTATCAACAATTACAAAATCATTAATCATATTTTCTATTATTATTAAATCATAAGCAACATTTTTTAATATAAGTTTATAAATTTCAAAATATTTTTCTTTATGATTATATGTTTCATCAATTACATTTTCATTAATAATTTCATTATATAAAAATTGATATAATTCAATATATCGTTGACGTTCAGCATCACCATTAAAATGAAAATTATTTATATCACTTCCTTCACTTACTACATTATTAAATTCACTATTTTTAGCTATTCTTTGAATTGTATTATTTAAAATTGGTCTTCTTCTTCCAATATTTTCTGTAACTCCCTTAAAATAATCATTCATTTGAATATTACCCTGATCATCCAAAATATTTTCATCAAAAAATTCACCAAATCCATTTAATTTAAAAAAATTACGACTTATTCTAAAATTGTTGAAATCACTTAAATTATAAATTTTCCTTAATTTATAATAATTCAAAGTTTGGATATGCATAAAATTAACTAAAAATGACCATAATTCAAAATTATTTTGATGACGAATATAAAATACATTGAATGCATAACTAATTGAACCAATAGGTTGTTCATCACCTATAACATAATTACTAACACGATTTGTATCTCTTGTTTGGTCATTATTAATATTTTGATTAAGAGTATTGCGATTAAGTCGAAAATCTTCATCATCTTCTTCCACTTCATCTAAATTGCCTAATTCACGTGCTAAATCCCTTTGGGCTTGTTCAAAAGCTCGTAGATCTTCATCTTCATTACGAGTAAATGTTCTACGATTATCATCACTATAATAAAATCTTATGTAACTTGTTAAAAAATCTTTTCTTAATATTATTTCAGATAATATAAATGTTGATTCATCAAGATTAACAGGAAAATCATTATTTGCAGTATTTAATAATTTGTATGACAAAAAATTTAATAACATTTCATAATATTGCTCAGTTAAATTTGTATAAATATTACCATAACTTATTAATCTTACACCAAAATTATAATCGGGATTATCTTCTAAATATTGATTTAATTCATTTTCATTATTGTTTAAACCTGGTGGTAATTGATTTATATGACTAAGTAAAAAATATCTATTTACATCTTGCACAGTTCTTAATTCTTGAAGATTAAAATCTGGAATTAAATTAAAAGAATCATTAAATGCTTGCTCTGCTAGTAGTTTATCACCATTTATTGTTCCTTCCAATGTATCTTGAGGAATAAGCTCATAATCAAACATAACAAGAGTATTTTCATTATATCTAAATCTTAATGTAACCAATCCACTATCATGATAATTTTGATCATTTTGATTCATATTTTTTAATAAATTGTATAATGATAAAATAAGAAAAAAATCTATTAATTTATATGTCTAAAAATAGAAATAGAGATACAAAAAGAGACAAAAGAGACAAAAGAGACAAAAGAGACAAAAAATACGCTGAAAGATACAGCAAACAGACAAATATACAAAATTATAATATGAAATTCTAAATATATAAACCAAAAAAATAATATTAATAATATTATAATTCTTAATTTGTAATTGATGCCAAAATATATCATTATAGAAGGAGGAATAGGAAGTGGCAAAACAACATTACTCGATAAAGTTCACAATCTTCATCCAGAAATTCCTATAATATATGAGTATATTGAATCTGCAGCAGGAAAACATGCTTTATCTATGTTCTTTAATGGGTCTCTTGATGTAATAGGCTTTCAATATTACATCGCTTCTTACTGGTTCAATAATTTGTTTTATTGCTTCAAGTATGACACGGTCTTTATAGAAAGAGGTCCTCTCGCTGCCTTGGCTTTTGTAACAGAAAAGGACTTCGGAAGCAAGGAAGGTTACTTGAGCTTTGTAAACTTCTTAGTTAGAATATGTGAAATTGCCGGTCTTAAAGGTATTGAAAGAAGAATGATTCACTATCACGCAGAAGCACAAGACTTGTTTAATTTAATTGGTAATATTAATTCAAGTTGTCTTGTATTCATATCAGCAACAAAGCAAGAATTGTATTATGGTGTTTGTATTAGAAACAGACCAGAAGAAAGAAGCAAGTATGATATAGATTACCTTGAAAATAATGCTAATAAATTGTGGAACATATATTTAAATCCACCAAATGAAATAAAACATTTAATTAAAAATTAATTAATTAATTAATTAATTAATCATGTTTAAAAACTAATTGTTCTAGTTTTCTGCATAATTCAATATATGCATCTATTTCACGCTTAAGTTCAGCATTAGATATTGCACCTTCTATTTGAACTCTTCCTACTTCTTTACCTAAAACTTCAATTTCTTCTTCTTGTTGTTGAATCTTCTCTTTAAATTTTGATTTTTCTTTTTCTAATTGTTGAATCATTCTTTTTTGTTCTGCAATTACATCTTCTAAATAATTATTGTATTCTACTACTTTTTTCATTAACTTATTATTTCTCGTATTTTTTGGTTTTTTCATATTATTACTCATTTTTACTTTAAAAAATATTAAAAAATGAAAAAAAATATAACCAATTTTTTAGTTTACCCTTACAAATATAAAAAAATCATAATTCTTATAAAATATTTTTTCGTTCTTAATAATTCAAAGTTTTGATTTATTATCTTTCTTAAAATTTCATAAGCTTTCCTCAATTAAAATATTTCAATCATTAAAATTATAATTCATCTTCCCCTCTCCTCATTGAATTATAAGAATCATGATGTATTATTTGTTCAATGAGGAATAGGAGAATATTT
>JAEDGC010000122.1 GCA_016297695.1 Bacilli bacterium | reverse complement strand
GATTCAACATTTTCATATAAAGTTTCATTAAAATTAAATTTCTGAATTATTCCGTTTTTGAAATAATCTTCATTTTTAATCAATGTTAATGATATTTCTCCATAACTATCATCTATAAATCCATCATAACCATTTCTGGATAGATATGAAATCAAGCGCTTCTCATTTGAAAAATTTATGGTTTTTTCTTTAATGTTTAATTTTGATAAGTTTATTTTAAAAAGATTCTCATCAAAGCCACAGTCACCAACATCATCAAGATTTTGTTCCTCAAAAATCAATAAATTATCAGTTGAGTAATAATCATCCAATCTCCAAATCATTCCACTAAATCCAATTTTTTTAATAACATAATCAAAGAAGCCATCGCGTAATAAATCTTCTATATTATATTCATCTTCTTTTTTGTTGTTGAAACTATTTTCATTCACATAACAATGAATTTTACTTAACCACATATATGAAGAATTGTCATGTGTAATCCATTTTAAGAACTGGTATGTGTCTTTGTATTGCTGATAATTATAAAAAGGGCCAAAAAGTATATCTATTCTGTTAATCAAATCGAAAATATTTGGTATTATTTTATAATCTGTTGTTAATGAATCTTCCGCTTCGGCTCTTTGGCCTCCGTATTTTCTTGCTGGTACTTTGTCATGGCTATAAAAATAGTCAAACGATTTAATGTTAACTCCACGAATGTTATTTAATGCAGAACCATTTAATTCTATTCTAACAAGAGGCCTTTGTGTTCTATTCATATACAATCCAAAACCTTCCTTACAAGACCTAACCCTGGTAAGAGACATGAAGAAATCTTTTTTTCTGGTAACGCTGTCCTGTTGCGAATCACGCAATTTGAATTCTTCACTGGACAACATGCTCTGTAAATTTTTAATGGTTGTATAGTGATACTCAAAATCAAGTGCTGATTCGTCCAATTGAAGTTTTTTAGGAACTTCTTTAGATTCGTTAAAACTATAAGCATATTCATTTTCAATAGGATTGCCTGCAATAACAATATTTTCTTGTAGTTTTTGATATTTTTCTATGAAAGGATTTATGTATGTTTCTAAAATATTAGGATATTGTTTAAATTCTTTCCATAATGTAATACCCAAATCAGGAAAATATCTAAATTGCAATTTAGACAATTTATTATCAAGAATATCAGTTTCAACCACAGTATTATCCAAAAAAGAACTAATGGATGTTTTAACTAAACGGCAATTAAAATCATTAAAGCCTATTTTGCTTGTGAATATATAATCAACATTTGAAAGTTGTTCTACTAATGATTTTGGAAAATCAAATGCAAATGTAAATTCATAATTATATTGCTTTTCAGAAAGCCAAACCGCTTTTGGTCCTCCTTCTGAGCACACTCTTGGTACAAAGCCTCCCTTTTCAAGATTAAACTCCAAACCTTCTCTGTTTACTCCATGATATAGGGTAATAATTTCTTCGTTTGATTCGTTTACATGGTAATAAGGAGAAATATCGCCGTTCTCACTACCAAGTTCATATTTATCATCTTCTACGCCTTCATAAATGTCATCGTAGTTTTTCATGTCATATCCTGGATACCCTTCTATTTTTTCATATTCTTCTTTAGATAATTCTCTTCTTGATATGATTGGTGTATTATCCCATAAACACATACAGTATGAACCATCATTATTTGCATAAAAAAAATAGCAATTATATCCTTCAGACATTAAAATTTCACTACCTTCTTCATCAGGCCCATTATAATAATCATCGCAAAAGTCATCTAGTTCATATAATGAAATTGGAGATATTTTAGACATATCTAAAGTGATTTCTTCTATTCTATTTCCATATACTCTTGCATAATTAATGTCATCTGTTAGCCATAACAAATGTGTGTAATTACTACCATATTTTGAGTTATAGCCACGATACCAAGTCTCCAAAGAGTTGTTTTCAATGCTTTCGCACATACCACCGCCATGGGTAACGGCATCCATAACACCAGCATTGACTTTTCCTCCAACTTGGTCTTGCGCTGCTATTGCTTTCTTTATCTTTTTTTCCTGTGTTTCTGTAATATATATTGTTTTTTTACCTTTAGATTCTACAATCTGACCATTGGCATTAATATAATGTTCCTGACCATTCAATTCAACACGAGCAACACCATTATTAAATTTATTACAAGCATCAAACCAAGTATCAGAAATTAGTTGCCCATTGGCATTAATAAAATTATATTTATCATTCAATCTAACACGAGCAAAACCATTATTAGAATAATCACAATCGTCAAACCAAGTATTAAAAATTAGTTGACCATTGGTGTTAATAAAATTCCACTTATAATTCAAATAAACTATAGCAAAACCATTATCATTATTAAAAAGGCCACAAGCGTCAAACCATGTATCAGAAATTATTTGACCATTGGTATTAATTAAATTCATCTTGTCATTTAATACAACTATAGCAAAACCATTATAAAAATCAACACAATTGTCAAACCAAGTATCAGAAATTAGTTGACCATTGGTGCTAATAAAATTAGATTTACCATTTAATACAACAATAGCAAAACCATTATAAAAATCAACACAATTGTCAAACCAAGTATCAGAAATTAGTTGACCATTGGTGTTAATAAAATTAGATTTACCATTTAATTTAACACGAGCAAAACCATTATTTAAATCATCACAAGAATCAAACCAAGTATTAAAAATTAGTTGACCATTGGTGTTAATAAAATTAGATTTACCATTTAATTTAACACG
>JAEDGC010000121.1 GCA_016297695.1 Bacilli bacterium | reverse complement strand
GCACAATGCAGGCAAGTAAATCTACTTCTTTTTCAGATAATACAATTCCCCATCTGTTAACTTGTTCTTCTGCTTTAACTTCAACCGTAAAAAACATAACTAATAATAATGATAACAATGACATTCTTTTAATAATATTTAACATAATTTATCTCCTTTCATTTCATTGAAAATATTATAACATAAAAATAACGGATTGTCAAGTAATAACAATCCGTCGGCATAAATTAACTAATTAATAACTTTAATAAATTAGTTTGTCTTTCTTGAATAGAATCTATACATATAGCATTTGCTAAAGTTGTAGGGTCTATAATCTCTACTATTTCCTTTTTTGTTCTACTCATATCAGTATAAATTATGTTTTTATCTAAAGACTTTGCAAATTCTGGTGTTACCAATGAAATTACATATGGCACACTTGAACCTTGCAGTTTATAACTTGTTAAAGAGTAGCCAAGCAATAAATCGTTTTGCATACCCTTATCAAATACAAGAATTTCTTCATCAAATTGTGCTATAATATTTCCATTATCAATATCGGTAATTTTTCCAATTTCACCATTCATACACATAGAAGTAGGTACATCTTCTTTTGTAAGCATAGAATCGCTTTGTAAAGCCATATATCCATCTAATGTCAATACGTTATAATTATTCTTTGTATTAAGAATTTGGTCGCCTATCTTAAATTTAACTTTGTACTTTCTAATGGTTTTTTCAATTACATTATCTGTATTTCTTGGATTTACTATTGCTTGAATTTGATTATTAAGATTAATAGTGCCAAGTTCTGTAACATTCCAAGGTGTTATTACGGCTATATCTGAAGCCTTATATCCTTTATTTATAAATTTTTTATATTCTTCAATAACTTGTTCTACTGTACCATCATATCTTACAAAAGTATAATCTTTATTAACACCTACAGATATTCTGTCCTCTGTTTCCCACCCATTAGGAAGATAAAATTTTTTGTCATACGCATCTGTAGCCATTTTATAAAGACCGCCCTCACCGTATCTAAACACTTTTGTAAGTTTACATATTGGTACAATACCACTATTTATAATATCACGCATAGGACATCCACAAGAAATTGGTGCTATTTGTCCTAAATCCATATTTACTACAATTCTTGCGTTTGGATTAGCTATTGTGTTAATTAACATACACATTAAATCTATTCCAATCATAGAACCTTCTTCAATTATAAACACATCAGACCAAAGACCTTCTTCTGCATTTTTAAGACAAGCTTTATGTATTGTAGATGCTGGTCTATTAGTGAGTTCTTTTAATACTTTAGCAACGCGTCCTGTTGGTGCTAATAATGAATATGTCATATTATTATCATCAAGCATATCTAATAACGCTCTTGTTGAAGCACTCTTCCCTGTACCTCCCTTTGAATCTACAATTACAATATTGCTTTCGCAAAATGTTTTAAGAATGTTTTGCTGTTCCTCTGTTAAAATACCATCACGACATTCCTTATATTTTGTCCATTCAAAATCTAATTTAGTAGAATTTTCAATTTTATCTTTTATAAAGTCTGCTATTTTACATTCTGCCATATATGTCGACATTGAAGCAACCGTCTGTTCTTCTTCATCATAGTGAAATAAATCACTTGTAGTGACTGTAGGAACAATTAAATCTTCTAATTCCTTTGCGATGGTATATTCTTCTAATATATAATTATATAAACAGTTTGCATCTAATTTACTGTCGCCGTCAATTTCATTTCTTTGTAAAACAGATAATATTAAATAAGCACATCTTACTTCTGAATGTTCTAAATCTTTTCTATATTCCATAATTAGTTTATCAGAATATTCAAAATTTCTTTTAAGAATTTCTATATTAACCTTATATGGGTCTTCTTTGAATGCTTTAGATATTTCTTTTTCTTCGCCATAAAAATCTAATAAAGATTTACAATCTGAAATATCTACCTTCCAATCTTTTAATTTATTCATAATACCTAAATACTTATATTTAATTGTTAAATCACGTATATAAGCATTTAATCTATATTCGCCCACATTATAAATATTCTTAACATCAATTTGACTTCTGTCAGATAATGCCAACCATATAAAATTTTCATACGCATCAACAAGATTTGTTGCTTGTGATTCTGTTGTTATTTCCTTTAATATTTCCAAAGATTCTTCACGTGTTAAATGTTCCAAATCTTCACAAGCCATTGAAGGACAAGCCACAACTTTATAACTTGTACCGTATGAATCTGTAGAAAGTTCTTCTACTTCAAGTTCATATTCTTTACCTTCTGAAAGATATGATAAGTCGCCTTTTAATGTTATAGAAAAATATTTATTAAGTTTTAATTCTTTTGAATATGGCTGAATTGGTGAAGCACCGAATATATAGAAATCACCATTCTGAAATACTTTCTTTGTTATTTTAAACTTTCCTAAAATTGTTGACATAAATAAAAGCCTCCTTCGTTTGATATTTAGATTATACCACAACGAATGAGGCTTGTCAAGTATTTTTACTTAACTTTTATTAATTTATTATGAATAATTTTTAGTCTTTTAGATTCAGTGTTAATAATTTCTATAATTTCTTTTATTGCTTGTTTTTCTGTCGCACATGCATTATAAATATAACACATATCTTCAAGAATTGTTATTAGTTGTTCGTTAGTAAAACGACGTTTATCAATATTTATCATTTATCAATATCCATACTCCTGTGACCAATAATAAGTTCCATCATTTTCATAAATCGAAATTGCCATTTTTGTAAAGTCA
>JAEDGC010000044.1 GCA_016297695.1 Bacilli bacterium | reverse complement strand
ATTGACGATTATTTTGCTTTGTATTTTTAGTTCACTATGTCTTGACAAAAATCATAATAAAAAAATAATTGCATTTAATTCGTTTATAATTCTTATAAAAAATAGATTAGTTGCACTGAACTAATCTATTTGTATAACTGCTTGTCGTACAAAAAAGACTGTCATTACTGACAATCTTTTCGGTAAATTACTATAAATCAATAACTATAAAATTGTAATTTGCCTTTTATAATGATTTATTTGAGTTTTCTTTTTTATTGTTATAATCTATAAGTTGTTGATATAAATAATATGCCTGTTCTTTAGATATTTTAGTTCTAATATCTTCTTTTGTTCTTAAATAGTATTGTTTAATTGGTAAAGCATCCATTAAATTAATTATATTGTTGTTATTAATTAAGAATCCAGAAATATCACCACTATAAACATCATCATTGCCATTATCTAAAAATAAATATGTACTTCCATTATCTATTACTGCATTATACATAATCATACCTCACTTTCAAATTACTATTTATCTATTTCATTATAACATAGAATTATGTTTTTTCACAAAGGTAGCTCTCAAACTTTGATTATTACGTTATAACAAGTATGAGGATGGTGATATTTTTGAAAACCGAGACTAAGGCGGAAATGCTGAGGTATATTATGCTACAGGAGAGTCGCTTGTATGATAACGTTTTATTTACTTTATTATCAACTAGGAGTTTAATGAACGAGGTGGAGAGAATTGATGATAGAACCTTTTCTTTTGATATTGAACCTGCTGCAGGTATGATTTCTGCAGAACAATTTATTTCTAATATGAACATGTTTCTTAGATGTATGAAAACTAACTTTTTTAATATTCCACCATTTCAGACATGCGTTTCAGAAATTGTGAGTAATAGTAATCAAGAACTTAGAAATCTTATAAGCTGTACTGAAAGTTCATCTGATGAGGAATTGTATGAAATGATTTACAAGTTAATTATTTCAAATTTTATTCATAATGCTAAATACGTTCCTTCTATTGTAGAGGCTTTAAGTAACTTAGATATTCCAATAAAGGAAGTTCAGGAGTATACTTTAGATGAAAGTCGTAAGATATTGCAATTACTATCAAATGTTGCTTTTTGTCAAAGAGGTAGAGGTAATGTTTTAGAGTTATTCGATAATATAGATGCAAGACTAGATTATTTTTCTAAATCAGATAATTATGTAAGAAATAGAAGAAGAAATACTGAAAAATACAAAGAAAGGTATATTAACTCTAGAATTGAAGATTATAACAAGATGTTTAAAACTTATAATTCGAAGAAGAAATACCTTAAGTATTTTGAATAGAATTGTAGTAATGAGATATTAGAATCATGAGATGTTATGCTGATGTATAATTATTTAAATAACACGTAGGATGGTGATATGTAATTGAATAAATTGATACTTGAATATCCTACTCTTGATATTGTAAAGAAAGAGTTATCTAAGTATTATCCAGAAGTAATTGAGATTATATTTAAGAGTCAAATGGACAATATTAAAGAGTTTGAGATAATAGATTATTTAGTAAATGCTGCTGGTTATTATATTGAAATGTTTAAAGCAACAGATAATGCACGTACAACATTTATTGTTCACTTTAAAAGGAAGAGTTAATTCTCTTCCTTTTCTGTATCTAATAGTTTTTCGTTTTCTTTCCAGTTTTTCCAATAGAAGTTAGGATCTTTTTCATATAATTCTATAGCACCACTTAATACTTCCAAGGATGGTCCAATATTTGAACTTGGTGCTTCTATTCTTTTTAATGATTCAGGTTCTATACCTAGAGCAGGAGCTGCGTCTTTAACTTTTATGTTAGCAAGCTTTCTAGCGATGCGCATGTTTTGACATATATTCTTTTTTACTTCACTATAATCAATTAATTGTTCATCAGTGTATGAATGATTATTCCTTCCCACAAGGCACCTCCATCTTTCTAATATTATTTTCTCATAGAAATCCTCAAATGATGGTATCTTCAAAAGTTACCTTTGCGGTATAATATATGTGATAATTATCTTTATTTTGAAGATTATCAAGAAAGGAGTGATAGATTGTTCACTGGAAGATTTGAAGATAGTAAGTTCTTAATTGTTATGGAATCATTGTTTATTGCATGTGTTAGTGTCTTGTTTGTGCATCAAAACAAGATAATAGCTGATTCTATATGTGAGGCAACACAAATTCCGTTTGATCTTACTTTAACTGTTTCATCTGCTGGATTTGGATATAACATTATTATTTTGTTGCTTGTTGCTGAAATTATATTTGCTGTTTTATTTATTGAAAAGTTTATCCCAAGGTTAATTGATAAGATTGTTTGGGGTTGTTAAGTTTAAGGAGTTGTATGTTGTGAAGAAAAATAAGATTGAAAGCAAGAAGAAACATCCTGCCTTAAGATCGTTATGGCAGACATTGTTATTGGTGTTGATATTAGTTTTATTTTCATCAGTAGTATATTACGTAGATGATATTGGTGATGTTGCAGAAGTATACTCGTATGTTCTTTTAATAAGTGGGATTATTGGTTTTATAATTATACTGTTAAATAATTTTGCTTGTAAGGATTATTGGAAGATATATATAAACATTACGGTGATAGCAATAATTGTTTCTGGAGTTACCATTGGTGCTTATAGTTTATATGAAAAGAATATGAAAGAAAAAGAACTATGTGGAGATAATGGAAATCTTTCTTATTGTGTAAGCGGAGAACCTATTTCATGTGGTGATGGTAATATAGCGATTCTTAATGGTAAAAGTTATAAGTGTTTACCTGAAGATGAGTATTTGATGAGTATATTAGGAAAATATGACTATCCTTGTATAGAAAAGTTTAACAAATATCCAGCGTATGATGAAGAATATTTATCACAGATTGCTAAATATAATCAAAATAGATCTTTTCATGTGTATGATGGTGAAAATAATATTAATGCTGATTTAATAGAAGCTGAGAAACAATGTGTTCCAACTAAGTTAGATAATTTATATTCAGATATGATTAAGTCTAGGAATGAAGCTTTACCTTCTAAATATGACATAAGAGATAAAGTTAAAGTTACAGCTGGAAATCAAGGACGTTCTGATACTTGTGCAATTTGGTCAAAGACTAAGGCCTTAGAAATATCAGCACAATTAAAAGGTATAAATTATCAATTCTTATTAGATTTTGAAAGAAAAATTAATTCTCTAAATATAGATAAAAGTGAGTCATTAGATGCTAGTATAAATAATAGTAATTTAGTTCCTGGTAATTGGAGTTTTATTGGTGGTATCCTTGATGAACGAAATGATGGTGATATTGCATATTTGTCGTTTCCTGAAGAACTAGATAATTACTTGGAAGAATATAGATATCTCTATCCAAATGATACAAATAAGTATTATGATAAGTATTATCAAGATATAGAGATAACAAGAACTAAGCTTTTAGTAATGGATTATGGTAATGATTTTATATCTTCTCCAAAAGACGAGTTTAATCATGAAATGGTTATTATAGGATGGGATGATACTAAAGAAGCTTGGCTTGTTTTAAATTCATGGGGTAATACATGGTCAGGATATGATTTTGTATCAAATGGTGATGGAACAACATGGATAAAGTATTCAGATACAAGATTTGATTTATTCTCTCCTAATGTTGGTTATGCAATTGAATTAATAAGCGAATAATAATTATAATATAGAGATAGCATTGCTATCTTTTTTGTGTGCAACAGTTTATATATTTAAGTAGTTGAAGGAGTCATTATGGAAAAATCTAGATTTTATAATATAGATAGCAAAGATATTAAGAGTGTTGAGATTAGATTTAATAATGGTGAGAGTATTCTTGTACCATGCAGTAAACTAAAGAAGTTAGATATTAATTTAACCAGTGTTGTTGATGTTATAGATTCTCCTATCTTTAAGAAAGCTTTCCTTTTTAGCATAGGTTCAATTGAAGTTGATAAGCTGTTTTTACAACAGATGCTTGGTGATAATATTTATGATAGGTTACAATATAGAGATGGTATTAACTCTCTAGTAATAGAATACACGAATGATGGATATAAGATTAAGAGTGATATTCCTATGATGTTGTGCTTAGTAGAGAATGTTGCTGATGCCAATGGAACAACGAAGTTAAAATATGAGGATAGTGACAATACATTCACTATTCATTGGACACCTATTGGTACTTTATAGTAATTTAAAACAGACATAGTTTATTATGTCTGTTTGTTTTTATTTAAAGTCATCTTTAGAGTATTCTTTTCCAAACTTACTTGGTGTGAAGTATGTTACTTTTCCATCATCATTAACCGAGAAAATATGTAGACATAGAACCTGGGCTATCTCTTTGGGTATTCTACGTAATGCTACTTGAGCTGATTCCCAGTATAAACCTAGTCCATACTTATATGCGTGATTTATTCCTGAAATCCCAGAACCATCTTTTGCCATTGAATATCTTTTAACATCCATTCTTGTTATAATTTGTCCTAATGCATTTAACCAACCTTCACGATTTATAGATGTAGCTGACTTAGAATAGGATTTACCTTTGCACTCAATGAAAAAATATTCGCTGTTTCTTTTACCACCAACAAGTTTGATATCTACACCATGTTTATGTAAGTCACTTTTTTCTACTTTTTCTTCATGCCAGTTCCCATTCTCTTTTTTTAACATAAAATTTATGATTTTATCTACAATATATTCTTCTGTAATACGTTCTTTCATACTCAACCTCCCATAAAGCAGAAATATTTATTAATAATATTATAACACGAGAAAATCGTTGATTTTTACTTTTTAATACGTTATTAAACAATTGTCACGAGAAACATTTGTTAAGTGGGTACAAGATTTTGATGTTTATTTAGTATGTTTTTTAGCTGATTTTAGTGTCAAATTGTTCCACTTACTTAAACTAGGTTTCTTGGGACTGAAAGGAATGAGAATTATGGATTATTTATATGCTAGGTGTAGTACTAATGAGGAAAGACAAAACTTACTTAGACAAATTAAGTTTGGTGAAGCTCATGGAGTTAAACCAGAGAATATGTTTAAGGAGTATATATCTGGTTCTAAAGATAAGAGACCGGAACTAGACAGACTTTTAAGTATTGTTAAAGAAGGAGATACTATTTATTGTTCTTCCATTGATCGTTTGACTAGATCGCTTAAACATTTTATGGCATTGATTGAATTTGCTAAAGAAAAGAAGATTAAGTTTGTATTAGGAGACTTTGAAGTAGATTGTCGTGGTGAGCTTTCTGCTTTGATGCAGGGACAATTACTGATGTTATCGATGGTAAGTGAGATTATGAGGTTAATGATTGTAGAATCGGTTAAGGACGGTCTTATTGCTGCTCGTTCTGAAGGTCGTGTTGGTGGACAACCTAAGCTTACTAAAGAGCGAATTTATAATAAGAATCCTGATGTTGCTAAGTATTATATTGAATATATTGAGAACAGGATTAATTTCACTGAGTTTTGTAGATTATGTGTTATTAGTCGTAATACTGGTTATAGATATTTAAAGGTCCTACAGGACAACAAATAAGAGGCTTAATATTAAGTCTCTTATTTGTTTATTACAATCCACTTAAATAACCACTTAGTCGGTTTTTTCTAATGTATTCTCTCAATTTATATTCAGAAACATACTTTATTCCAAATTGATTTCTTATTATTGTTGGTAGTCCTCTTTTTCTAAATAGATGATTATCGTCAATGAATTCCTTTACTTCATCAACACTTTCATGTAGAAATTGTTTTTCCCATTGCAGTCTTATCTTGATAGTTTCAGCAGTTGGTTCCTGTATATAGTAGCCATTGATTTTTTTAAAATTGTGTTTAGTAAGAAATTCATATATACGAGGTATGGTTCTATGTATTCCAGTAATTTTAAAGATGCGTTCTTGTGCTTCTTTATATGTTTTTATATGTGCTTTTTCAAAGTCTGTTACTATTTTAAATTTATATGGTTCTAATGCACAAATTGTTTGCTTTGGTTTTTTTCCAATATTATATATGAAGTTTTTATTTGATTTATATATACTTATATAGTTGTATATTGAACTTTTACTTAATTTAGTTTCTTCAGTGATTTGAGATATATCATAATCTTTGATATACATTAGTAATACTTTAGCAACTACCTTTCTTTTATCATAGCGTAAACGATTTTCTTCAACATAACTAGTTTCAATTACATGATTTAGTTTTTTATCTTCCATACAATAATAACTCCATCCACGTGCAATCGGAGTTTTAATATCTATATTAATAATTCTAAGTTCTTTTAGTCTTCTATTTAATCGCTCACTCAACTTAATCACCTAGCAATATTA
The DNA here is from genome assembly GCA_016297695.1 of Bacilli bacterium. Classification (GTDB taxonomy): domain Bacteria; phylum Bacillota_I; class Bacilli_A; order RF39; family UBA660; genus RUG14121. Next base: position 7,259 of record JAEDGC010000044.1, on the reverse strand, counting down.
TAACATTAAATCATATAGTTTCCAAGTCTGCCGAAATAATTTTGAACAAAAAGCCTTTATTTATAAGGTTTTTTTAATGTTTGTTTTTTTCGTTATTGTTTGTGGGGTGGTATGGCTTCTAGTTGTTGACCTTGTTTTTCCTGTTTTGCAGTGGTGGTCACATCGGTGGTTCTTCCCTAATTAAATAAAGAAAGGAAGGTGTCTTATGAAAAGAAATAGACACGTAGTCAATGACAATAGACTTAAAACATTGTCTAGTGAAGATTGGAGGTGTGTGTATGAAGATTGCTAATAGATTTACATCAGGTAGTTTTATTACTATTCATGATGAGTTGTTTATGGATCTTATAAAGTTAAATACGGCTACAGCAAAGTTTAATATTGTAGAAAGAGTAATTTGTGGTGAAAAGTATTTGATGAATCTTTCTATTAAAGATAATAGGTATGAAGTTGGACTAATGGTAAAAGTTCCTAATGAGTTAGTTGATGTAGGGGTAGATTTGGATAGACTAACTAATTTTGGTAATGACCAATATGCTGGCTTGTATAAGTCAATGAGTGAAAGTTTAACTTTTTCATCAGAAGAAGTTCTTGTAACATCCATTTTATTTAGTCATTATTTGAACAATTCTAATGCAAATAATCAATTAGTTAATCAGCTAACTTTTAAGGATATTGAAAGATATCGTGGTAAGTCATCTGCTAAACGTAATGAAGTAATTAAGGATGAAACGGCGAATGGTTATAAGAGAATACTTCAAAGTTTGTGCTCAAAATTGGTATTCTTAAATACTACTGAGTCGTTTAGAGATTTCTGGTATGGTGTTAATAATAAAACTATTATGCATAGATTTCTTGAAATTGATTCTGTATGTTCAGTTGGTAGCAATAACTTTCAATTTAATTATTCATTTGGTAATTATGGGAAGTTTATTAAACGCTCCAGAAGGTATTCTAATATTTTGCCAAGCAAATGTTATAGTTACAATTTTAATCAAGCTAACAAGCATCGTGTAGCATTGTTTATTGCACAAATATTGTTCTATGAGGGATACATGGTGAGTAAAGGTAAAAGAAAATTCCCGGATTGTATTATTGAAGCTGTAAGAATCTGTGAATGGACTTATGGTAAATATAACATCTCTGCAAAAGAATTTAAAATGTTTCGAAAATATATGGAAGATATATTGCAGCTTTTACATCAAAGTGGAGAAATAGCCGAGTATGCTGTTTGCTCAAGTGTGCGTCCTGGAAGACGTGAGAAAAGACATGATGTTAGTTATCAAATCAATCTACTTAATAGAATGAAAAGAAATGAAGTTGCTGTTGGAAATTTAACTCCAACACTTTGTAAGAACGAATCTAATACAATAAGTTCTTACCCAAATATTACTTCATATGCATTATTAAGTTTACCAACAGGAAGTGAGGACTGATTATACATGAAGTGTGAACCAAATTATGGCTGTAAAGCCAAACAAATTAAGGGATTTAGTTCTTTATATAAGAGCTGTTTAGAAAGAGGTAATTATTATGGCGAATATTAGACCAAAGTATGCTGAAATAGGGATGGATTTATGGAAGATTATTAATTCACCATGTGAACCAAGAGAGTTAATTGTCTTTATTAGAGAAGCAATTGATTCTAAAGTATTAACTAAAGATGAGAAGAAACTTTGTGAAGGTTTATTAGAAGAATATGAAGTGACTAACAATATTGATATTGAACCTGTTCTTAAAGACAAAGATCTTTATTATACTCGTTTACCAATAGATTGTTACAAGAAGGAAGAAGTGATTTATGAATTTGAGAAATTTATGAATTCAAGACATGAGATGAAGCTTAGAAGAGATGCAGTAGTGGGATTCGCAAAATCAGGTGATTGTATCTTTACTAAAAGAAACACTTCACTATTTCTTAATAGATATGCTGAGATTATATCAGTTAAGAAAGACACAACTCTTGATAATTTACTAAATTCATTTAATGATAATTCATTGGATAGTATTGTATCAACTGCTTGTGGATTGGTGGATAAATGTTATAAGGGTGGTATTAGAGGTGGTAAAGTAACTACTATACTTGGAGCTCCTACTGAAAATGCGGTAAGTTTATGGAGCCTTAACATTGCTTATAATGCGCTTGTTCAAAACAAAAATGTGTTATTCATTTCATTGGGAACTGATGAACGAGAGTTAAATAAGAGATTAATCTTGCGACATTCTTATAATTTAAAGTTTGAGAGTGAACTTAAAAGTAATGAAGAAGATTTTGGTTTGTATGATACTAATTTAGTTGAAGACGTTTGTAGGGATTTTCATGAAGAATTAGCTAATCGCTTAATCGTTTTTGATGAACACTACTTTGATATTAGTACTGTTGCAAGTTTACAAAAATTATTTGTAGTTGCTGAACACAAATTTAATGAGATTAGTAATCATGGGATTGATTTGGTAATAGTAGATGATTTTAGTAATATGAAACTTGATAACGGAAGAAAGATGATTACTAGTAAGAATCAGATTCAAACTGAATACTATTCATTCTTCAGAAATCAAAGTAAGAACTTGTTAGGTACAAAAAGAATGATCCCAATTGTAGTTATTGATGCAATTGATAAGAAACATTTAAGCTATTTTGTAGATAATGATGTATTTGGAGGTTATATGATTTCTGAGGTAGTAGATTCTTTAAGTGATAATATTTTAGTTGCTCGCAAGGAAAATGAATTTCAGCTAAAGGTTACAATTGTGAAACCAATTAGGAGTAGTGATGGTGCTTATTATCTTACAGCAGTTAATGCATGTTTTCAAAATTGGTACATGTGCTATTGCAATGATGATGAAACTTTTAGAGAACGTAGCAAGAAGTTATTAGGTGATGATTCTCAAACTAGTATTGCAGTTTTTCCAACAACTATAGATGAAACGAAAAAAGACTGTAATGTTAGTACAAATATAGATGATGATGATCCATTTGGTGATGGAAGCAATTGGGCAACACCAGAACAGATAAAGCAAGAAATATTAAAGGAAGACAATAAGGAGGGAAATAGTTATGAATAATAGTTTAATATATACGGTTAAAGAAGTAGCAACGCTTTTACACTCTAGTCCAAATTACATTTATAGTTTAATTGAAAAGGGATATTTACCAGCTATTAAATTGGGAAGTATTAAAGTAAGGAAAGATGCTTTAGAACATTTTCTGATTATAAACGAAGGCAATGACTTATCTGATTTAAACAATGTAAAGAAGTTATCTGTGCAAGAGGGGTGATCTACATGGCCAAGATAATTATTAGAAAAAGAGGATCTAGCTACCAGTATCGATTTGAAATAGCACCAGTTGATGGAGTAAGAAAATGGATCTATAAGTCGGGGTTCAAAACTAAAAAAGAAGCTGAAACTGCAGGTGCAGAAGCTTTAGCAGAATATATCAATGCTGGATCTCCAATAAAGCCTTGTAATATGTCCTATTCAGATTTCCTAGATTATTGGATGGATGCTTATTGTAGAAATAATATGGTGTACAATACTACTTCAACATATGAGACATTAATTAGATTATATATCAAACCAGAACTTGGTAAATATAGACTTGCTGATATTAATTGTGTAACTCTTACTAAATTTACTAATAAATTAGTCGATGAACATAATTTTTCTAGAGATTATTACAGAAATATAATTAAAGTAATTAAAAGTAGCTTTAGTTATGCTATTGAATATGGTCATTTAAAGTATGATCCATCTTCTAAAACTAAGCTTCCAATAAAGAAGAATTATAAATCTCCAAGGAAAAAGCATGTTTATTCTCAAGATGATATAGATGCAATCTTAGAGAAGTTTAAAAAGAATAAAGAATTTATTTGTGCTTTTCTAACTGCATGCTATACTGGAATGCGTACAGGCGAAGTGTTTGCATTAACTTGGGATGATATTGATTTTGATAAAAATATTATTAGTGTAGAGCATAGTGTGTATGATAAGAAAAAGGATTCTTTAGGTCGCTGGCATATGGGACCAACTAAAACAAAAGCAGGCAAAAGAACAATTCCATTATGTGACACTTTGAAAGAAGCTTTACTAAATTATAAGAAGTATCAAGATTTAACCAAGCAATTGTATGCCAATGATTATAAGAAATATGGTTTAAAAGATATCATAATTATTGATGATGTAACGACTGGAAGGATAGTTGATAGTAAGTATGGAGAGCAAGATTTGGATTTTGTTTTCACAAAAGAAGATGGAACTTACTCAGGTACTGATATTATCAAAGACCCAGTTAAAATAATAAAGAACGAGTTAAATATTAATTGTCGTTTTTATGATTTACGTGGTTCGTTTGCAACTCATGCTGATCATAATGGTGTGGTAACAAAGGATATTGCAGCCATATTAGGGCATGCTAGAGTTGAGACTACAGATGAGTTTTACTTAAGTCCTATGGATGAATCAGTTGTTAAGGCTGTCAATAGTATAAATAATCTTATTTCATCTGATACGATTAGTAAGACAATTAAGTTTGAAATTTAATGAACTCTATGAATAAGCATAGAGTTCTTATTATATGAGATTACATTTTGCTAAATATGTAGTATAATTATAATGTGAGCAGAATTGTTTAATATATCGTTTGATAGATTTGACCACATTTTGACCACATTTATTGAATAATATATGTTGATTATAGTACTAGTAATACTGATAATACTTGTTCCCCTATGTCCATAAAATAAGGGAATAATGGTAATTCTAGAAATACTTATAATACTGAAAATACCGCCTTGGGATTTTCATGTGGCTCTGGTAAGAAATACAAACAATGTTGTGGTAAATAGCTTATTTTATAAGGTTTTGTGAGAACTGGAAATAATGAAAGTTTAACAAAAAAAGTCGATTTTTGGTAAATTGTTTGCAAACATTTAAAAATTATGTAAACAAATTGCAACATTCGAAAAAGTCAGTCTTAGGCTGACTTTTATAGTGTATATAAATTTTATGTTTTTACTAAGAATATGGTCTTTATATGATATAATATTTATATATAAAAGTTATGGAGTGAATACTTATGGATCTAAATAATCAGAAATATAATGTTATATTAGATACTGATACATATAATGAATGTGATGATCAGTTTGCACTTGCATATTTATTAAAATCACCGGACGTATTTAACATAGAAGCAATCACAATAGCTCCTTTTAAAAATAAAAGAGTAGTAGCTAAAAATGGTGGTATTGAAGAAAGTTATTTAGAGGCTAAAAAAATATTTGATTTGTGTGGGGAAGATAGTAATAGTAAGATTTACAAAGGATCTTCAGACTATATATCAAATGGTTATATTTATAGGAATGATGCAGTAAGCAAAATTATTGAAGTTGCTTTAAAAAATAAAAAAACATACATACTAGGAATTGCTGCATTAACGAATATTGCACTTGCAATAAAAAATGAACCAAGAATAATTGATAAAATAGAAATAATTTGGTTAGGTGGGAATACATTATTAGATTTTGATAATAAAAATACTAATTTTAAGGATTTAGAGGCTGTAAGGATAGTATTTAATTCACAATGTAAGATTACGATAATTCCGTGTTTAGGTGTTGCTTCAAATTTAAAAACTTCATTGTATGAATTAGATGAACATATTAAAAATAAAAATAAGTTGTGTGATTTTTTGTATAATCGTTTTTCAGAAGTATCTGAGTACTATTACAATGAAAATTATAATCGGAAAACATTATGGGATATAAGTGTTGTTGCATATTTGATAAATAAAAACTGGTTTAAAGTATTTTCAATAAGTTGTCCCTATGTAGATGAAAATAATAAATATATTTTATCAGAGAATAGACATATGATTAGTTTTATATCTAGTTTAGATGATAATAAAATATTTAATGATTTATTTAATAAGTTGAAAGGTTAATAATATGACAATAGGGTTAGATATAGATAATGTAATAGCAGATTTAGATAAATCACTTTTACAAGAATTTTTAAAAGAAGATGAAAATAAAAGAAGAAAAGGAATAATAAATGAAACTGCCGAACATATGACACAAGGAATGTTTGATTGGTCAAAAGAAGAAATAAAAGAATTTTTAGATGATAATATGCAAAGAATAACTGAAAATTTAGATATAGTAAAGGATGCTAAAAAGTATATAGATAAATTAAGAAGTGAAGGGAATAAAATATATTTAGTAACTGGACGAAATTCTAAAAGATTAAATAATCCAAGACAATTAACCGAAGATTGGTTACATTCAAATAATATAATTTATGATAAGTTAATACTAACTAATAATAGTTCAAATAAAAGTAAAGAATGTATTGAAAATGGGGTGGATATTATGTTTGATGATAGGCCGACAAATTGTATTCTTTTGAGAGAGAATGGAATAAAAAGTTATTTATTTAAAACTAGATATAATTATAGATATAGTTTAAATATTCCAATGGTAAATGATTGGGAAGAATTATATAAATTAATACAGGAGGAAATGTCAAAAAAATGAATTTAACGATTGAAGATGCGTTATTACTATTAAATAATTCACGTGGTATGTCAAAGAGAGATGATTGGATTAATCATTCAATATGTGTTGGTAATGCGGCTGGTATAATCGCAAAAGCCCTTAATTTAAATGAAAACTATGCTAAGACTTTGGGATATATACATGATATTGGTAAAAGGTTTGGTTGTACTAATTCACATGTTATATCAGGATATGAATATATTAAAGAATTAGGATATAGTAATGATTATGCTAGTGTTTGCTTAACTCATTCATATCTAAATAATGATATTAATTGTGTGGCTGGTGGAATTCCAAATTCAAATAGCGAAAATTATGATTTTAAAAAAACTTATATAGAAAGTCATAAATATACAATATACGAAAAAATAATTAATTTATGCGATCTAATGTGTACAAATGTAGTGAATACAGTAGATACAAGGTTGATTGATCTCATAATTAGAAAGGGTGTTCATGAAAATACTAAATATCATATTGAACAAACTTACAAATTAAAAAAGTATTTTGATGGATTACTTGGATATAATTTATATAAATTATTTCCAGAAATAAGAGATTATTTATAAAATAATATTTATATTATTTTAATGAAATGTGGTATGAAATAAGAGATTATTTATAAAATAATATTTATATTATTTTAATCAGAGTGTTGACAAAGTTCAATACTCTTTTCTTTTTCTAAGATATATTGTATAA
>JAEDGC010000009.1 GCA_016297695.1 Bacilli bacterium | reverse complement strand
CTTTTAATTGTTTTTTATTAATTATTCCTTGGCGTAATAATGTTTCTAAATAACTTATTGTGGCAGCTATGACTGAAATTGGATTTCCATATATAATTTGTTTAGAATTTCCCATACCTTTATGACGATAAATATAAATATCGCATTCATATAAATCATTCATTAACCCTTCAATTTTTGGTGTTTTTCCATTAAATATTTTATCAATTTCTTTTGCAAAATTTTTCATAAGTTTTATTATTTCTTCTTCTTTATTCATTTTTTCCTCCCATTATTTCGTTATATTTATATAATATGTCTTTTAAACTTAAACATTTATATTCAGAATCTGTTGATTCACTTTTTAGAAACTCGTCATATTTTTCAATTTCCTCTTCTAAATAATCACTAAATGCTGTTTGTTTGGCTTTTAAAGTATAAAATTTCTTTTCCAATTTTAAAGTTTCTTTTATTAATTCATCTTCATTATTAAGAATTTCTTCAATAGTTCTATCATCCATTTAGTTATCTCCTTTTTGTATTTTTTCTACTAAATCTAATGGTATTAAAAATTCACTAAATACTTGAGCCATTAAATGCCATGAAATATAACCTTCAGGAAATTCAAACATTCTTGTTTCTTTATCATAATAATTTGATAAATCAAAATCAAACTTCTTTATTGATTTATCATTAACAAATTTAAAATTAACCTCATCTTTTAATTTATATTTCATTTATAATATACCTCCAAACTCATCTTCTATTTTTTGGTGTAAATGCATTATTACTCATCCACCTTTTCTATTAAACCATCTTTTATTAAGTCATATAAATCATCTAATCTTTTCTCGCCTAAATCATTAAAAAATTGATTAGAATATATAATTTTTGTGTCTTTGTCAAACAACACATTTTTAAAACTCCATATTTGGTCAAATTCATCTTCGCTTGTATAACAATATTCTCTGTTTGTTAAATCAACATTATCTTTCACTTTCAACATTATTACTCACCACTTTCTTCTTTGATAAATTCTGATAACATTTCTATAATTTCATTTATTTTATATTTATATTCTAAATTGTTTCTAATTATTTTTAAATTAGTCAAAACTTCTTTTAAGTATTTAATTTCAAATTCACTCATTTATTCCACCTCTTTTAAAATATCTAATAATTCTTTTTTAAAATCTTCATCATCATTGTATTCATCATAACCATCTTCATCTATATATTCATAAAATGCTTTTATACTTTCATATTTGTTTACATGTTTTATCGCTTTATCAATTATTTCTTTATATTTTTGACAATCATTTTTGAAACATTCATACTCATCAAATAATTCATTAAATATTTCAACTGGTATTATATAACTCCCGCCTGTTTGATAATATTTTTCATAATCTTTTTTATACATTATTCACACCTTTTTCTAGTTCTTCCATTGCTTTATTAAAAATATTATTAATTGCTTTTATATGTTCTAATAATACTTTCTCATTTCCCATTCTAATTTCTAATAATTCAGCAATTCCCTCTGCTGTTGGTTCTCCATGATTGCTTAAAATAGTACATACAAATTCTTTTGATATTTCTACATATTTATTCATTGTTATCTCCTTTTAATATATCTAATAAGCAATTTCTATAATGTAGCATACTTTGTGGGTCTATTGTTGCTGTTTCTAAATATTCTATTGTCTTTTCTATTTTTTCTTTTAGTTGTAAGTTTTCTTTTTTCAAATCAATTGTTTCTGGGTCTATAAAATCAACAATAACTTTATTATAACCATTTTCTTTTGCATATGTATAAATTTGAACAAATGCATTAAATGTATGTTGTGAACTTCTACCACCACAATATACATGATATTTTAGTTCTCGTTTTCTAAACATAATACTCTCCTTATTTTTGATTTTTTAATCTAATTAATTCTAATAATTGATTATCAGTAATGAGGCCTTCTTCAAGGTCCTCATTTACCGCTTTAATAATCAATTCTTTCAATTCTGTTTTATTTTTATTTTTTATTAATTTATTAAATTTTTCTTTACTTAATTTTCTCATTATAACCTCTCAATTAGTTTTTCATAACAACGTATTGTACGTTTTAAGTTTTCAATTTCTTCACTTAATTCTTTAATTTTATAATCTTTATCTTCCATTATAATTTCTTCACATATATCAGCATCAGTTGTATAAATATCTTCATGCTGTACATGTGATACATAACCTAACTCACCAATTTCTTCTTCATGTGTTTCTGGAATATTAGTTTGCTCTATATTTTCAACTACAATTTCTTCTTCAAGTGTATCAGTTTTATTAGTTTCAAGAGGACAACCTGATAACTTTTCTTGAAGTAATATATTTAGTTTTTTCATTGTTTCATCACATGGCATTTGTTTTTTAGTTTTCCATTGTGATACACATGTTTTATTAATATTAAGCATTTCACATAATTTTAGTTGTGTTACACCAAAGGTTTTTAATAACCAATCAACATCAACTGAACCATCGTCATTAAATTTTACTAGGTTTTTATCTTTATTTTTATTTACATATTTATTTAGCGGGTCCATGAAAAAGTTATAAACTTTTATTTTTGTTTTTGGTGCGACAACATTTGGCATATGTTTTATATTATAATATGTTGATACACCAATATTCATTGCTTTACATAAATCTTGTGTTGTTGGATAATTAAATTCAGTTTCTAATTTTTCCCAATCAGTATTTTGTATAAATTCATTTGCTTTAGCTGTTTCTATTTCAAATTCTATTTTATTTTCTTTATTCTCGTATTTTATTTTCATTAATTTATCAATATATTGTCTCGGTAATTCTCGCTCCCCTCTCTCAATTTCATCATATTTTTCTTCACTTATTCCTAGTTTATTAGCAACCATGTTTTTTGGTAGATTGCTTTTTTGTCTAATTTTTTTCCATATTGTATCCATTCTTTTTTTCCTCCCTAATTTACTTTTATTTCATCTTTATATTTATTAATCAAATTAACCCAATACTGTTTTTTACTTTCATTAATTAGTAAATTTATATTACGTCTATTTTGTTTTGAAATACATTCATTATATAAATGTTTTTCTGTTATCATCATGTCCATTATATATTGGCCACTACTATTAATTGAGCCAATATGTTTATTCAAATTAATTTGTCCTATCAAATCTTTTTGATTATTGAAATATATATTGCATTCAATAAAATAATCACCTGATAAATTTACAATTTTACGAATTCCATAATCAGAAAACATATCAACCTCAAAATCATTTTCTAATATTTTATTAATTTTTATTATACTATTATTATTTATTTTGCTCATTATATCACCTCCTTTATTATTTCGTATTGTGGTAATTTACTCCACCCATAATATTTTGCTAACACTTTGTTAGTGTTTGTCATATCTTGTATGTACTTGCACGCAAACTCGTATGAGTTGCAGCTTGCAAGCACTATTGATTTATTGTTTGTTTCTACTATATTATATTTCATAAATTCCTCCTAAAATTTATCATAAAAATCTCTACGATTTACGAATGTTTCATCAGTATATATACATGCTTTATTTGCAATTTTAGTGAACTTTCTATCTATTATTTTATATATATTGCACTCTCTATCAAAATAATATTCATAGTCCTTTGTTGTTACCATGTAAGGTACTTCTGCACTTATAAATACATTTCCTTGTTTAAGTCCTTTATATGTTGTAACCTCTCTTGTACTAGATTTGGTAATACTTTTGTTTTCTTGTTTATCTTGCTTATCTTGTTTATCTTTTTGGTATCTCCACCAGTCATATGTATCATAGTCATAGTCATGGTTCCATGCTGTATATACAGGCTGGTATGCTTTATAAGTTGAGTTTGAATATAAATACCCACCATCTTCTACAAAGTCACCAACTGTATATACCTCATCAAACTTGTCTAGAAATGCCCATTTACTCTTTGTTGTATCTTTGATTATTTCTTGTATATCTTTAAATTTATATGCGTTTATATTAAGTCTTATAAGTGGTGTCAATACTTTTGCAATGTAGATTTGTGTATCACTATATTTTCCAAGTCTATCATTATAATTACTTATTATTCCATTGTGACAAACTCCAATGTTTGTTTTCAAATGTGTTGTATTTAATACATTATAATCGTTTGTAATTGCAAACGGATGCGTACAACCAAGTTTTGATTGTCCTGATGTCCCAATTCTAAAGTGCATTACTAAGTTTTTATCTTTTAAATTATATTTATTATAGTCCTTCATTAAATCTTTATAATAATTATCAAAAGTCATATACCCTTTTTTAATTACAACCTCATTTTTATCATTTACGAACATATAACCTGCTCCATCATGATTTCTATTAAAGCATGTTTGTAATGTATCTTTATTTTGTAAATCTTTTCCTTTTGTTTTAATTGCTATGATACACAATTTACATCACTCCTTTCCATATATAACCACCTGCTGTTAAATTGTGTTTATTTTTATGTATTCTATTATTTATGCATGAACATATAGAACTTTGTGCTATTCCTGTTTCTCTACTTGCTTGATATGCACTTTCATATATAGCAATTAGTTCATTGTTTTTGAATTGTCCTACACGTTTTTTATTTTGTGCATTACTAATTTTTTGATTACGTGTTCCATAATTCATATTATACTTATGTGTACACCACTCCAAATTAGATACATTATTATTTTGTTTATTTTCGTCTTTATGATTTACATATTTATAATTATATTCATTATTTAAAAACATTTGTGCTACTATTCGATGTACATATAACGTTTTATATTGTGTTAAATGTACTATACGATAACCACTTTTATTTATATATTGTTTTAAAATACGCTTCGTTTTACTATTTCTAACTTCTCCATAATTTGATACTTCATAGTTAGTATTAGTTATTGTTTTCCATATGCACATTATTTATCACTCTCCTTCACCATATCTATTATTTCATTTAATGTGTCAATTATTTCATTATCTATTCCATCATGAAACAATTCTTTGCAACTTTTTATCATATCAATTAAGTATTTTGTTTTCGTTATCACCCTTTTTTGCATTAATTATCACCTTCCAATCTTAATTGATGTGGTCTAACTAATACAACTGCACGTAAATTAGTTGCACTAACATTAATTATTTCACTTGCAATATGTGTTGAATAAATATTTCTCTTTTCGTTATATGCTTTTAATTCAGTATACGTATCATTATAATTTATTATATCTAACCATGTAAGTCCTGCAATTGTACTTCTTTTTTGTGCTATTGATACTATATTATCTACAAGTTGTATTGCCGCCATAAATGTACGTTTATTAGTTGTACCTCTAAATAATCTGAATTCCACTGTATTAGTATTTTGATTATTTATTACATAGTGGTGTCCATTTATATTACCATATCGTCTTGCTTGTTCACATGTAGTTTTATCAATACTATCACCTCTTGTATTGTCACACATAAATTTGCACCATCTCATTTGTGCCTCATTACGTCTACTAAATGCTATCAACTCATTTTTAAAGTTCTCAAATATCATTAGTATTCTATCAAGTGTGTCATTGTTTATCTCACTTCTTGACACGTGTATATGTAGTCCACATGTTCCAGCGTCATGTGATGAATAACCGTTATTATCAATTGTACTAAGTGCTTCAAATATCTTTTCTTTTTTCTCTAATATATATTGATAACTCATTGGCTGAAATATCATTTCAATTCCATTACTTGACAAACTTCCATCATTTTCAAATTTAACTAAGCTATTATATTCACCATTCTCATTTAATATGTTATGCAATTTAGTTGCCATTCTATCACGTGTATCTGAACTATAGCTTGAGTTTTTATCAATTTCAAGTTCAATACCAAAATAGCGTCTTGAATTGTCATTATCTGCATTTTTTGGATGTATAACACCGCCTGAATGGTAGCGTCTTATCAAATCGTGATTAACTATTTCTCGTGGTGCTGAGTAAGTTGTTTCACCTGTAGTTGTAGTTGTATTTGTTGATGCTGTATAAGTTGTTTCTACTGTATTCGCATTCTCAAGTGCTCTAAAGTCTCTAATATCAAAATGTCTATCATAAGGTCTTGTTGACTGAGCATTCCTTACATCTGAATATTGTACCGCGTTTCTAGGTGCCCACATATAACCTTCTAATACAGGTGAACTCAAATTGTTAAAACTATACGCATTTATTGCTAAACCTCTTGGCCCATGTAAATACCTTATTATTGTTAATACTTGCGATATTTTACTTGCTAATGTAGTGGCTTCACTATCTCTAATCGGTATATTTTGTAATACTATACCATCAGTTGGTATTGAACTAAATGTCGCAATGTAACCATTAAATTTTTTATATGTTCTATTTGGCATACTTAAATATATTGTTTTACCTTCATATTCTCCATTTAAAACTTTTGAATTTATAATATCAATCAATATATTACTTTCTCCATAGTGGCGTAACATTTGATGTTTATACCTAAACCACGTAACCTTTTTACTTACTAAACTATATACTCTGTAACAATTATTTAATGCCAAAACTAATTTAATTTGACTTTGTGTTTTTCTAATTATCATATCTATCACTCTCCCTCTCTTGATAATTATCTTTATTATATCACAGTTGATTTTGTTTGTACATATTTTTATTACTTAATTATTGTATATCAATATTTTTTGTTATCAGTTAGTTATTGTACATGTATATAATTTTGTTATCAGCTAGATGTTGTACGTGTGTTTGATTGTAATTGATTGGAATTCAAGTTGTGTATATAACCTAATTTAGATATATTACTTGAGTAATTTTTTTTGAACTTTTTCATTTCGCTCGTTACGAAACTTTAATAATGATTAGTAACATAAATTTTTGAACTTTGCTACTTTTGTGCTGTGTTCCCTGTGTTGAGCGTACAATTTGGCTCATTTTTGGCCTTTTTTGCTCATTTTTTGTCCATTTTTGCTTGACAACTTCCTATTACTTAGAAAAAGTCACGGGAATCTCATTTTTAAACTAATTAGCTTTCGTACATAGGAAATATATAGTAAAATTGACAAGTTCGGAACAATTGAGTAGGTGAGTATCATTATGTTTAAAATTTTGTGTTACTATACTTTAATAATGATTAGTAACTGTTATATAGACGAATTTTTTGATGTACGCTCACTCAGTTTTACCTATATGAGCGTACAATGTAAAATTCAAAAATTTGTGTTACTATACTTTATATAAGATACATAACAAAAATTTGTGTTACTAATCGCTATAAAAGATGTATTACAAAAGACATTTTTAACCAATTATTTAGATGTATTATATTTTAACAATAATACGTATAGAACTTATAAATAACCTCGTTTGTTTCTCTACTTATAATTACATACTCTACAATTTGCCCAGTATTTCCACATGTGCCACAACTGTATGCAATTTGATTTGCATTGATAGAATATAAATTGCCATGTTCTAATTTGTTTATATTATACTTTTCGTTTAAATTATTTATTAATTTTGATATATCGTTTTTGGTATTGCCATACTCTAGTAGTCGCGTGAAATTTCTGTTTGATATACTCTGTGTAATATTTTCGTGATTATACACGTTGCCACCACAATAGTATGCGTTTAAACTTATCGCTAAGTCCTTTAATTGTTTTTTACTTAATTTTATCATTCTATTACCTCCTAATTTCATATTTATTCGTATCATATTCGATTATTTTGATTATTCTAATATATTTATATTATTTTATTATTTCGTCTTTTATTTCGCGTTTAAATGCGTTTTACATAACTTCTATTTCAATTCCATACCAGTCGCATACTCTTTCAATCATATGTTGTATTTTTGATGTTGTTGATGAATATTTTTTCGTATTTAATATTATTTTATTATTATGCCAATCGCTATCCCATTTCGCAATAACTGTTCTATAATTCATCAATACTAATGTATCTCCTTCATATGTTGTCCATAATGTTGATATATAATCGCCATCGTATGTGTGTCTTTTTGGTGTGTGCCCTCCCTTATAATTTAAAAAATTTCTTATTACTGTTTCGTTTTTCATATTTTATCATTCTCCTTTGATTATAATTTTTTTTTTTTTTTTTTTTTTTTTTTTTTTTTTTTTTTTTTTTTTTTTTTTTTCGCCCTAATCTTTATGGACCTTTTGCATTTATGTTGCATTACCGTTAAAACCCCAACGGTCCAGGAACACCACCCATTCATAAACAATTTGAATATTCATAAATATATTCAATATTAACGTTTACTACCGGTTTTTGAATTATTAAATTTTCAATGAACTGTTGCCCTCTTGAATCGGACAATTTCATTATAGCATAATATTTCACAGTTGTAAACCTTTTTATTATTTAGATGCCATACGCATATTTTTTTTATTATAGATATGCACATTATGCGCGCGTACGCGTAGATTTTTTTATTTTTTATATGTTTTTTAAGGTACCATATCGGAAAAAATCAAAAAAATGGACCGCACGTCATACATGTGATGGACCTAGGTAAGTATAGGCCTTGTCATAAAAATTTTCCAAAAACAATAAGGTACCATATCTAACCATTAAGGTACCATACAATAAAAATATACAAAAAGGTATTTACAAACTGATAATATTAATATATAATTAAAATTGTGAGACATACCTCACAAGTGATTTTTTTGGTTTTTTTCATATGTGTAGTTGTTAACCTACACCACTTCCTAAATTACAGTTAAAATAAGACTCCCCATTATATCTTATAAAAAATAATAATGTAAACTATGTTATCAAACCGATACCAAACCGATAATAAAAATCTAATGTAAAGCTGATGTAAATATATAAAAAAATCACTATTATTTTAACTGTAATACTCTATTCTTATTTATCAATAAATTATTGATATTGTTTTCAGAAAAAAGGCATGAAAATGTCTTTTTTCATATATACATGAAACTATTTACAAATTGTACAATTTATGCTATAATTATATTGAAAGTAGGTGTACTATGGAAACAGTTGATACTGAGTTAGTACGCACTGCTATGACGGACATTGTTAATAGAGAAAAAGAAGCTGATATGTTTAGACAAACTCTTGTAAAAATATGTAATATACCTATGTCGAGAGCTTTGCAAGAAAGCCTCTCTGATAAAGGAATACATATTACAAATGGGACATTACATGATGCTATGTCTGCGGCACTTGTATTACAAGCGGTGTCTGGAAATATAAGTGCGTATACAACTATAAGAGATACTATGGGATATAAGCCAACAGAACAAGTTAAAAACGATGTTCAAATTAACATTGAAATGCCTGAAGCCATAAGAAGGTTGGGTGAGTAACAATGTCACTAAGCTTAAAAATACCAGCATTTTATCCTAAACAGATAGAATTTATGGAAAGTAGAGCGAGATATACTGCTTATGGAGGTGCAAGAGGTGGGGGAAAAAGTTTTTCTGCAAGATGGAAAGCACTACTACTTGCATTTAGATATAGTGGAATTCAAATATTGCTACTACGTCGTACTCTTCCAGAACTAAGAGAAAACCACTTGATACCCTTGCAAAAAATACTTAATACCAATGTGAAAGATAAATCACAGAGGTTAGCTGAGTATAAAGAGGTTACCAAAGAGTTCATATTTCCAAATGGAAGCAGAATAAAGTTAGGGTACTGTGACTCAGAAAATGATGTATTACAGTTTCAAGGACAAGCTTATGACGTGATAATGATAGAAGAAGCGACTCACTTTACTGAGTTTCAGTTTCAAACATTAACAGAATCAAATCGTCCATCTGGTCTTATGGAAGAACCGTTCAGGCCTAGAATGTACTTCACATGTAACCCAGGTGGAGTAGGACATCAATGGGTTAAAAGATTATTCATAGACTGTGACTATAAAAATTCAGAAAAAGCTGAAGATTATAAGTTCATACCATCACTTGTGTATGAGAATGCATGGCTTATGGAGAATGACCCTGACTATGTCAGAACGCTAGAAAACTTACCAGAAGAAAGACGAAATGCCATGCTTTATGGTAATTGGGATATATATGATGGTCAATTTTTTGAAGAATTTGATAGAAATATACATACAGTAGCACCATATAAATTACCTAATTCGTTTAGATTATATAGAACAATGGACTATGGGCTTGATATGTTTGCTTGCTATCATATAATAATAGAAGCAAATGGTCGTATAAGAGTTATCCATGAGATATATGAAAAAGATAAAATAGTATCAGAAGCATGTGAATTACTTAAAGAGACTACTAAAAAGCTAGGTTTTAAAGAAGCAGATGTAGTGTTAACACTGGCACCGTCTGATTTATGGAATACAAATAGTCAAACAGGTAAATCTACCGCTGATATATTTTATGAGAATGGTGTAACATTAACTAAGGTTGCTCGTGATAGAATACCAGGTTGGTTAGCCGTAAAAGAATTACTTAAAGTATACGAAGAAAGAGATATACATACTGGAAATCCTGTTAAAAAAGCAAGATTAGAAATATATACTACATGTAGGAATTTGATAAGATGTATACCACTACTTCAGTATGATGATAAAAAATTAAATGACTGTGCAACAGAGCCACATGAAATAACACACGGTCCTGATGCACTACGTTGCTTTGCTACTTATTGGACAAGTGCTCCACAAGTAGATATGTTACCTGCAAAAACAAAAATGAAATGGACAGAGGATATGCTTGATGATTACTATAATGGGGATTCAAGAGTAAAAGAAAGGATGATTGAACTTTATGGGCATTTTTAAAAAAAATAAAGAAATCAAAAACGTTGCTAACGTAAATCCTAAAATTGCTGAATGGGAAGAAAAATTAGCCATTGCAACCCAAAAATATGAGCCAATATTAAAAGAAATAGAGGATAATTATGAAGCATATAAGGGTACAAGGCCTATTTATAGTAGTGATGGTAAAAAAGCAACTAAAAAGAAAACTTCAGTTAGAAAAGTAACTTTTGAATTGATTGAATCACAAATTGATACTACCATACCACAACCGAAAGTAACATCTATTAAAGGTAATATCAATAGGGCACAAACAATAGAATATTATTTAAAAAATGAGCTTGATAGACTACCATTTGAAGAAATAAATGATGAACAATCAAGAATGACACCAATTGCTGGAGCTAGTTTATTTTTAGTTGAGTGGGATAATTCAATTAAAACTAGAAATACAATAGGTAAACTTGTTGTTAAAAATTTAAGTCCATCTGAAATAGTTCCACAACCTGGCGTCTATAAAATACAAGATATGGATTATATCTTTATAAAATTACTTCAAACTAAGATATATATTAAAGAAAGATATGGTAAAGATGTAGATGATGAAAGTAATAGTGACCAAAATGACCCAACACATAATGAAGACTTAGTTACACATAATTATGTATATTATAAAAATAAAGAGGGTAAAATTTCATTATTTAGCTGGGTAAACAATGTTGTTATTCAAGATATTGATAATTATTTTGCTAGAAAACAAGAAGTATGTAAAGTATGTGGTGCTATTAAATTAGCAGATAAATGTACAGAATGTGGAAGCACTAAATTTGAACTTAAAACATTAGAAAAAGAAAAATTAACGATACCACAAATGAGTGTTAATCCTTTAACGGGAGAACAAACACTTACAGAAATTGAAGTAGAAGTTCCATATTATGTACCAAATAAATATCCAATTGTTGTTAGAAAAAATGCTTCTGAAAGTGATAATGTACTTGGAAACAGTGATGTTAATGCAATTAAAGACCAACAAAATGACTTAAATATTTATATGACTAAAATACGTGAAAAGTTATTAAAAGGTGGGTCAATTGTAACTATTCCAGAGAGTATAAACTTTAAAGCAACTGACGATGAACTAAAAATAATTAAAGTTAAAAATCCAGCAGACCTTAGTATGATTAAAGTTGAAACAATGCAACCTAATATATCAAACGATTTAGGTTTACTAGAACTTAACTATAATATAGCAAGACAAACTATTGGTATAACTGATAGTTTCCAAGGTAGACGTGATACTACAGCAGTAAGTGGTAAAGCTAAAGAATTTGCTGCAGCCCAAACAGCGGGTAGATTAAATAGTAAAATAACAATGAAAGACTTTGCATTTAGTCAATTATTTGAAATTATGTTTCAATTTATGCTAGCCTACGCTGATGAACCTAGATATTATAATTATCAAGACGATAGCGGACAATTACAATATAAATTATTTGATAAGCGCTTATTTTTAGATAAAGATGCAAGTGGAGAATATTATTATGATGATGAATTTATATTTGCAACTGATGTAAGTGCTACATTAAGTAAAGATAGAAGAGCCATGTGGGAAGAAACAAGACTTAACTTCACAAGTGGCGCTTATGGAAACCCACAAGATATTCAAACAATTGTTATGTTCTGGCAAATGATGGATAGTTTACATTATCCTGGTGCTAAACAAGCGCTACAGTTTGCAGTTAGAAGAGCTGAAGAACAACAACGTTTAGCTGCTCAACAACAAGAAATTGAAAATGTTCAAAGAGAACAAAAAATAGCCGTTGATGCATTAGGTAAAATGAACACTAATAAAGGAACTGCTAGAAATATGTAAAATATAAAAATGATATACCAATTCAAACGAATAGAAATTAATAATGCTGATTTGTAATCAGCACTGGGAGTATAAAAGTGTCTTTGTCCGTTGTACTTTGGTACTTCCCGTGGTGATTATAAATCACTAATGCCAGATTATGTAGTTTGATGGTGTACAAATCAAATTATATAGAAAGGAGAGTGTGGTATGGAGAAATCTTATGCCGGAAGAATTAAAAATGCAGGAACTCAATTAGTTGAAGCATTATTTAAAACAAAGGCACCTAAAGCCGGTACTGTTAAAACAGGAAAAGACTTGAGAGTGAAGAAATAGTTTATCTAAAAGGTAATTAAAACGTACCCACGTACGTGAGGCTGCAAAACGGAGTTTATCGACCGAAATTCGCCTCAGAAAAACGATTGGAGGACAAAGAAAATGAAAAACGAATTATTGAAATTATTGAAATTTAATATTCAATTATTTGCAGAAGAGGCTGATAATGCAGATATAGATAATGTATCTGATGCTACTGACGCCGGTAGTGACGAGAATAGTGATGAAAGTCCAGTATTTACTGATGGAACACCTTCAGATGTAAATAAAATGGATAATAAAATTGATAATAAAACATCTAATGTAAAGGATAATACAAAAGCTTTTTCAGAAAGACTTAAAAAAGAACGTCTAAAGATTGAGCAAGAGTATGCAAAGAAAAAACAGGACGATTTAGACAAAATAGCTGTTTCGCGTGGTTTTAAAGATTGGAAAGAATTAGATGCATTTAGCCAAAAAGAAAGACTAGAAGCTATGGGAATTCAAAATACAGATGATTTTAATTCATATGTTGAAGAGTTAGTTGCAAAAAGTCCAGTATTAGAACAAGCAAGGCAACTTTTAGAGCATCAAAAACAAGAAGAGCAAGAAAGAATGGTTACTGAAGCTATTAATGAAATTAATAAATATGATAATGATATTAAATCACTTGATGATTTAACAAAATCACCATATTATGATACATTTTATAGTTTAATAGATAAAGGTTATACTATTGCTGATGCTTATAAAATTGCTGCATTTGATAAAATAACATCTATAAAAGTTGATGGTGCAAAACAAACCATTATAAATAATATAGATAGCAAAAGTCATTTTAAACCAATACAAGGCTCAAAATCAAATGAAACACGCGTCCCAGAAGAAGTATTAGCGACTTATCGTAAAAATATGCCAAATATGACAGACGCTGAAATAAGAGAACATTATAATAAATTTGTAGGAGGTAATTAATGGCTAAAATTAGAGATATAGAAATTACTGCTGTTGATGAAGTTCCAGTAACAGACTCAATAGTAGAAAATTACGAGGCAGACGTGCCTGAAGAAGTTGTTCAATCAGTTGCTGAAGCAATAGTTTTAGAGGCTGAGGAACAAGATAAAACAGTTGAAGAAGTCGTAAGTGAAATAGTTGAGGAAAGTATCGAAAAAACTGTTGAAGAAATAGTTAAAAACAAAAAACTTGATTATGCTAGTAGAGGCTTTAAGTCTTTAGATGCAGCATATGACTTTGTAAACACAGATAAATTTGCCAATTTAGGTGATGCTGATAAAATAGAGTTCATAAATTGGTTAAAAAAATAATAGGAGGAAATTATGTTTAAAATAGCAAAAATGCGTCCATTGGCTGAAAGACCATTGGAATATTATGAAGGCACTGCTAGTGAAGCAATTGTATTAGGTGAAGCATTAGTTTTATCTAGTGGAAAACTTACAAAATGTGGTGCAACTGCTACTCCAGAATTTATTTCTATGGGAAGTGGAACTGGTGTAGTAATTCCAGTTGTTAGAGTTATGGAAGAAGATGTTTATTCTGCTTCATTATCTGCATCTGGTGAAAGTTTAAAGGTGGGAGATAAAGTAACACTTCATACTACAGGTACTGATGTTACTGCTACTACAACATCTGGTGTGTTTGAGATAACTCAAATAAATGGCACAGCAGTAGGAAATACTGTTCTAGGTATGTTTAGAAGATAGGAGGATAATATATGGCAGGTATAGTATTTAGTAAAAGTTCAGGCTTAAACGATAGCATATATGGAAAATGCGAAGCTCCTATTAGAGCTTTCTTAGAGCGTAACGTTAAAGCCTATGAAGAAATGTCTACTATCAAAAGAATATTTAAAATGGTTGATAGTGAACATTATGGAGAAAAATTTGGTGGATTAACTGGATTTGCTCATGGTTTCCAACCAGTTGGTGAAGGTGGTTCATATCCAACAGATGAAAGACAAGAAGGTTATTCTAAGTTCTTAGAAAATATCACTTGGAAAGATTCATTTGCAATCACTCAAGAAATGATGGAAGATAGTATAGTTCTTGATTTAAGTAGGACAGGTACTAGAAGTTTCATAGACCAATATTATTTAACAAGAGAAAAATACGGTTCTCAATTATTAATTGGTGCTGTTTCAGGTAATACTACTAAGTTCAGAGGAATTACAATGGATTGTACTTCAGCTGACGGTGTAAGTTTATTCTCAACAGCTCACCCATCAAAAACTGGTAATACAGGAGTTCAATCTAATAAATTTGCAGGAGCATTCAGTGTAGATAACTTAGGTAAGTTAGAAACTAAAATGCAAAATGTTACTGATGATAATGGAGAAGTATTAACTATTGCACCAGATACAATAATCATTCCAAACGATGCTGCATTAAAGAAAGAAGTATTTGCTGCTATCGGAGCTGATAAAGACCCTAATACAGCAAACAATGGATTCAACTATCAATTTGGTAGATGGACAGTTGTGGTTAGCCCATACTTAAATCCACTTTTGAATGGTTCTGACAAACCTTATATATTATTAGATAAGAACTACAATGATAACTATGATGGTTTATTATTCTTAGATAGAATACCTTTAACTATCAAATCTTACGTTGATGATGACACTGACAACAACGTATGGTCTGGACGTTCAAGATTTGTATGCGGAGCAAATGATTGGAGATGTATTGCTGTCGGCGGTGTAACTGGTGGTACTGCACTTTAGTCATTCATAGTATATAACTGAATGTATATGACACGTTAAATTATTTAATAATCAACAGGGAGAAATATACATTATTTCTCCCTTGTTTACTTTAAAAGGAGGTATATATGAAATATACTTGGGCTGATATACAAATAGCAGCCATACAAAAAATGTTTTTAAACAACCAAATGATTACTGTTGATGATTTAGACTCATTAAGACGAGAAAAAAAGTATAATTTATATCTTAATTCAATGCCAGATGCTGCTAATGAAGCCTTAATTCGTATTATGAGTATAGGTAGACCTATAGTTAAAAAGTATTTAATTTCTTAT
The DNA here is from genome assembly GCA_016297695.1 of Bacilli bacterium. Lineage (GTDB taxonomy): Bacteria > Bacillota_I > Bacilli_A > RF39 > UBA660 > RUG14121. Next base: position 27,572 of record JAEDGC010000009.1, on the reverse strand, counting down.
AATATACCTGAAGAAATATATGACTATTCGTCATACGATACCACTATAATATCTAATGAAGATTATATTATAGAAGGTGGTATCACAAAAGCATATTACTTTGAAATTAGTGATACTGCTAATATAGAGATACAAAAATATAATAATGAAACTAATGCATGGGATTTAGTAGAGTTGATAGAACATGTTACTGATGTCACGGGTGGTTATTTGCCAGTTAAGGGTTTAATTGAAAATACAAGTGATAAGATACGTTTTGTATTCAAAGCAGAAGGGTACTTATATAATATTAGAAATATAGCGCTATATAATATATCATTTAGATTAGAAGATGATATATTTCCACATACTCAAAAAATTAGATATAATTTAAACGAGTTAATTCCAGATTTTTATGAACTTATTTCAGTAGAATATGAAAAAAATGGAAAGCGTGGTGTATTTGATACATACACATTACTAGAAGGTGATAAAACATTAGTTATAGATAGTAAATATAAAGGTAATTTTATAATTACATATAAAGCTTATCCTAAAAAAATAACAGCTGATACTGATGATTCATATGTATTTGATATGCCTGCTGAAATGGTTGCATTAATACCTACTTATATAGCTAGTGAATTATATAAAGATGATGATATATCTATTGCAACCGTATATAGAAATCAATTTGAAATTGGTTTAGATAATATAAAATATGTTGAAAGTCCAACGGAGTTTGCTGATACTTCTGGTTGGTTATAAGGAGGTATATTATGGCACAATTTAATGTTCCTAGTGGGCCTAGCATTAAAGTAATCACATTAGAAAATTTCTTAGGTGTTGATTTTACAAGTATTACTCCGAGTGTGTATCGTGCTAGTAATTTAATTAATTTAGTTAATAATAATGGGTTTTTAGAAACTAGACCTGGTTTTAATGTTATAGGTAATGAGTTTGGAACTAAAGCATATTGTGATGTTTTAACTAATGGTGTTAATGTTAGATGGACAGCAATTCGTGCTGGTAAACAAGGTAATTTGTGTAGTATCCAATTAATAAATCCAAATAAACCAAATCAAAAGTTAAAAATGACTGAGGCTAATGGAGAAGTTATTTACTATTTAGCCACAAATAATAATGGTAACATTATTACAACAATTCAAGATATATTAAATATGCCAAATCATTATATAGTTGGTACTTGTGAAACACCTAATAATGTTGCGGTTGGAAAACCACAATATTTCTTACAAAATGGTGCTGATGCTAGAATAAATGGTATTTGGAATATTGATAGAGATGAAGATGAAATCTTTATAGTACACGTCAAAAATAAATTATATAAATTAGATACTAACTTCTTAAATCCAGTAGATATGGGAATTACGGTTGCTGATACTATAACACAATATTCATCAGTTATTTTAGATAATAAATTAGCTGTTTTTGATGGAAGTAGAGCCTTTTGGTATGGTAAATCAGGTGGAGAATGGGGAATTCACTATTTAGATGAAAGTGGATATGTTCCTACGACTTCCATAAATAGAAAACCAGATGGTACAGGAGCGTCATCATATGAAGATGCAAATATACTTAACCCATATAGAGAGAATAGTTTCGTGGCAGATGGAACATCTGGAGTATATTATGTTGCCGATTCATTTGATGATGAGGCACCTACAGCTAGAATTTTAAATGAAGATGGAACTACAAGTGTACTAGAAATTCAAAGTTGGAATAGAAATACCGGTGCTATTACATTTAAAAATATTCCACCTAAATTTGCTGTTACTGGACGAGACAGTGTATTTATACGTTATAAAGTAACTACTAATGATAGTAATACAGGTGAAAATATTAAAGAATATATTAATAAATGTACTATTGCTACAACATATGGATATAATTCAAATAATACTAGGTTATTTATTTCTGGCAATCCAATGTATTCTAATGTAGATTGGTTTAGTGCTGAAAAAGATATCACATACTTTCCAGCTGAAAATTATACTAGAATAGGTTTTCAACCAATTATTAACTATTTAAAATTAAATGATGGTACATTAGCGATTCAAAAGAAAATAACAGACAGTGATTATGCTATTTATTATAGAGATAGTGCTATATACAATGCGTCTGAGGTATTCCCGATAGCATCTGGCTCTAGAGCTGTAGGCTGTATAAGTAAGTATGCCAATGCTAATTTATTAAATGACCCATTAACTTTAACTGAAACAGGCGTATATGGTGTGGCTGGGTCTAGTTATGGAGAAAAATTTGTTAATGAAAGAAGTTACTTTATTAAAAATAAATTATTAGCTGAACCTAACTTAGAAAATGCTGTTGCTATAGTACATCATTCTAAATATTATTTAGCAATAAATAATCATGTATACGTCGCAGATGGTAGATACAAAAGTAAAGTTGCTGAGGCAAATGCATCTAATTATCAATATGAATGGTATTATTGGGAAGATGTACCTGTAAGAATTTGGTTTACATATAATGATGAATTATATTTCGCAACTGAGAGTGGAGATATATGCAAATTCAATGATACAGTATTAAACTACAATATGCCTATGAAACAATTATTTGATACAGCATTCTTAGACCTGGGTTCAATAGTTCAGTCCAAAACAGTTCGTAGAGTTACAGTTATAACAAGGCCATATGAAGACTCGGAGTATACATTATCATATATTACTAATGAAGATGAGCAAGATATTATTAATAAACAAACTCCAATGGGTTCGTTCCCAGCAACGCTACAAGAAAAAGAAAAGATTAAAAAGGTTATGTATGTTAAATTTAGATTATATAATGAGAGTGAAAAACCAATGAATTTCTTTAAAATAGGAATTGAATATATATTCTCAGGAAGATACAGAGGTGATTAGTATGACACAAATAAATGAACCATATTACGATACTGACCCGGCCAATAAAGCGTATGTTGACAAAGTTAATGGTAAAACAGTTGCTTTTGTTGGTACCAAAAGTAAAAACTTTGGTATTCAACCTGAGCCACCATATCATATTAATGATACGTATATGGACGGAAATGATATTTATATATGTATAAAAGATAGAGAATTAGGGTCATTTGACTCATCCGATTGGAAGTTAGCAACAACATATACAAATGATGATGTAGCTAATTCTAAAAATAAAGTTTTTATAACTCAGCCTACTCCTCCTTATACTAAAGGAGATTTATGGACAACAGGACCTAACGGTGAATTAAGGCGCTGTATTAATAGTCGTGCTACAGGAAGTTATGTTGAGTCTGATTGGGAAAATGCAACATCATATGACAATACCCATACTATAATCGAAAATGGGCTAGTAACGGCGGGAACAATACAAGTTGTGAACGGGGGTACCGTTGCTGCTGGTATGACAGGAAATGTATCTGGGGATAAAGCAGTACGTTTCTGGGCGGGAGCTACATCAGGAAATAAAAATTCTGCACCATTTAGAGTATTACAAAATGGTTCTGTATTTATGACGAAAGCCAATATTACTGGTGGAAATATTCAATTATATTCTGATAATGTTAATGATTTGTTATTTAAATTATATTTGTCGGGATATGCTAATGATATTTATAGTGCAATATATGCTGGGGATATTAGCTTAAAACATCATTCTGGTAATAATCAATATGACGCTCACATAGGAACAGCATTTCCAAGTATAGAATTAAATTATAAGACAGCAAATTCTAGTGTGGAAAAAGGATATCAAGTATATGTAAATGATAATACTGCATTTATGCATTTGCTAGATAGAAAGAAACAAAGTGTATTGGATGGAGTACTGATTTATCGAGGATTAAATGTCGATACAAATGAGCTTTCAATTCCAAGACTTGCCGCTGGTAACATTCAATGTGGAACTTGTACTCTAAATAGTAATAGTGACACTACCGTAACTTTCAGAAATAAATTTAAAGTAGCTCCAATAGTAACATTAACTCCTAAAGTTAATGGTACAGCTACAGGAGCTTGTTATTCAGGTAGTGTTGTATCAACCAGTACAACTGGTTTTAAAGCATATTGTTTAACAAACCGTAACTCATCCGGTAATATAACGTTTAATTGGATTGCTATTGAACCTGTGGATTACCAAGTCGAATATAGTTAGGAGGGATAACATGACAGAAAAAAATTTACAAATTACACAAGGAGATAGTTTTTATATAACTGTCACTAAGTCAGATGCTGAAGGTAGCCAATTGGAACTCAACAGTTCTGATAAAATAGTTTTCTCAGCAAAAAAGAATTTGAAACAGCCAGATTATGACATACATAGTGATAAAACTCATATAGTAGGTGGTAAAATAATTTTATATTTATCTCCTAATGATACAAACATTAAGCTAGGTACATATTATTATGATATTCAATATACGAATGCTAATAATGATGTTTATACTTTAGTTAAGGGAGAGTTAGAAATCACATGGGAGGTAACTGATTAATGATTGATGTTAATGATAAATCAAATACATATGATATTAATATCGATGATGGATTAAATACATATGATGTTAATTTCGGTGATGGATTAAATGGATATAATGTTAATGTTCAATTACCTTTTGCCGATAGAGGACTACCGGGTAAATCTGCATATGAACTTGCAGTTGAAAATGGATTTATAGGAACTGAAGCAGAATGGTTAGAATCTTTAATAGGTCCTCAAGGTCCAAAAGGGGACACAGGTCCACAAGGTGAACAAGGTCCTCAAGGGTTACAAGGAATACAAGGACTTCAAGGTTTAAAAGGTGATAAAGGAGAAACAGGACCGCAAGGCTTAAAAGGTGATACAGGTTTACAAGGACCAAAAGGAGAAACTGGTTCTCAAGGTATTCAAGGTGAAAAAGGTGATACTGGTCCTCAAGGTCCACAAGGTGAAACTGGACCAAAAGGTGCAGATGGTAAGTCTGCTACTATTACGATAGGAACTGTTACTACTTTAGATGCTGGTTCAAATGCGACTGTTGAAAATGTAGGAACTGGCACGGATGCAATATTTAATTTTGGAATACCAAAAGGGGCTGATGGCATAGGTGGCGGAGGAACAGTAGACGAAACAGACCCAGTATTTAGTGCAAGTGCAAGTGCAAGTATAACAAATCAAGATATAGCAAACTGGAATAATAAGAGTGATTTTAATGGTTCATATAATAATTTAACTGATAAACCTGTGATTCCAACTAAAACTAGTGATTTGACTAATGATAGTGGTTATTTAACAAGTGTTCCCAGTGAATATGTTAAAACAAGTGATTTATCAACAGTAGCTATAAGTGGTTCATACAATGATTTAACTAATAAACCAATTATTCCAACAGTACCAACAAATATAAGTGCATTTACTAACGATAGTGGATATTTAACTGAACATCAAGATTTAAGTGGAAAGCAAGATGTTTTAGTAAGTGGTACTAATATAAAAACAATTAATGGTAATTCATTATTAGGAAGTGGAAATATTAGTATTTCAAGTGGTGGAAGTGGTAATGTTTCATCAAACACTATTAATTCAATAGAAGTTGTAGATGAATTGCCAGAAATAGAAGTAGAAGGTGTACTTTATTTAGTAAAAGAAGCATTAGAACCAGTTGTTGTAAATTTATATCCGTCACAAGTAGAAAATACAGAAACTAATGGCTTTACAGTAACATTTAAAGAACGAAATGTAATTGCAAATGGAAGCAATGATGGTGCATCTGTTTGGGGATGGACAAATCATTTTAATATGAACCTAGAGGCTAATAAAACATATTATTTACAATTTACTAATGTAAGCGGTTCATTTGATGATAGTAAAAGAGTTTCTCAAAGTGATGGTATTATTAATGCAGTAATGTTGACTGGCTATGACTCAGCTGGTGGTTCTACAAATTTAATTAATTCAGTTGAAAGAACTGCTAGTGGAATATATGAGAAATATACATTCACACCAACTACTACTTATGCAGAATATTCTTTATCAATGCAAGTAAAGAAACTTAATGTATTCACTAATTGGACTTGTTCAATAGTAATTGCAGAAGAGAGTGTATAGATATGTTAAAAATTAATGGCTCTAACATAGATAAAATTAAAATAAATGGCTCTAACATAAGGCTTGGAAAAATAAACAATCAAGTTATCTTTGAAAATGCTAAATATACATTAACATATTCTTCATATGTATATAATTTTTCTGCTAGTTCTAGTGGTAATTATAGTATTAAATATGCAAATGGTAATACAATATTGGATAATTATGACAGCATTGCTGAATTAAGTGGTAAAAGTGGTAGTTGTAATTATTTAATGAATTTGAATATTGCACCAAGTAATGCTACAAAAGTGGTATTAGTAAAAGATAATTCAATAAAATCAAGTATTGATTTGCCTAGTGATTTTGAAAAGATAACTGATACACCTTTATATTCAGTAGGACTAATAAGTGATACTCATGTTGATGGAGATGGAACAGATACTGCAGATAGTATAAATGATTTAAAAAAAGCATTAACATTATTTAAAAATGAAAATGTAAGTTTCATTGCTCATTGTGGAGATGTAACAGAAGATAATAGAGATAGTGATTATACTGCATATTCTAATGCAATAGTAAATAATACAATACCAATAAAAACAATAGCAGGAAATCATGATAGTTATTCGAGACTAGAACAAGTAACAGGAAACAGTCTATATTATGAATATATAGTGAATGATGATGTTTATTTATTCTTAGGATTATATCAAGCAAATACGACAAATCCCTTTTCTAGTGATGAATTAACTTGGTTAGAAACAAAATTATCAAGTTATGCAAATAAAAGAGTATTTCTATTTTTACATTATTATTGCGACCCAGTAGGAGATGCAAATAATTTAGATAATGATGATTTAGGAACAGCAGGACAGGCATTAACATTTAGAAATTTAATGACTACTTATAAAAACAATGTTTCATATTTTAGTGGGCATTCTCATTTAACATATAAAATGCAAGAATTAGTATCAAATGCAAATGTAAGTTTAGCAACAGATACAATGCCTATAAGAGTTCATATTCCATCAAATGGTAGACCTAGAATATTAAGCAATGGAAGTATAACAAATAATTATGTTGGTTGTGAATGTGCAATTATGGATGTTTATTCTAATTATATAGTTATAAAAGGCTACAATTTAAGTTCAAATAAAATAATGCCTATTGCTATGTATAAAATACCTTTTGAGGTTACAACACCTATTGAAGTTAATTTATTTAATTTTAATGGTTCAAATACAACATTAGTTAATAATAGATGTACATCGGTAGTTGATAGTGATACAAAGATTACTATAAACAACAATGGCAATAGATGGTCTAGGGTTGCTTGTACTATTAGTGGGTTAGATGCAAATACTAATTATACAATTAGTGCAGATATAACTAATGAAAGTGGAAATAATTGTGGTTTTTATACAGATTCAAGTGATTCAATGGGTACAGAAACAAGCATGACTAAATCATTAACATTATCAACAGATAGTTCAGGAAATTTCTATGTGGAGTTTTACACTAATATGTCAGAAATTAAAGATAGCAATACAATTATCTTTGATAATGTAAAATTAGTTAAGGCATAGAAGTTAAAATAGTATAAATTAAGGTGATAATATAATGAACATAATAGAACATATTGTAGAATCATACACTTGGTTAATTGGTGTGCTAGCTCTATTAGGTATAGAGTTAGCCCCTATCAAAGTGTATCCTATAAAATATATTGGGCAATGCTTAAGTAAATGGTTAGGCATAAAGCAATTAGATGACAAGGTTAATAATCTTAAAAAAGAAGTAGATAATAATGAACTAGATAGAATAAGATATGAGATACTTCAGTTTAGTGGAAGTCTTAGAAATGGACTAAAAAGGTCTACTACTGATTATCAGCATATAGAAGATATATTTAAAAAATATACAAGTAAAGGAGGAAATAGCTATATCATGCACGAGATGGAATACATAAGAGAGTGTCATGATAAAGGTATGATATTATGAAACAAGTATGTTGGAGTAAAATTATTCTTGAAACTTTCTTAGAAGAAAGTGGTATAAATGATAGAATAAAATTAGGTGATGATAAAGCTAGAATACTAGATGGTATTATGCGTACTCGTGTAGCTGGTTGGACAATAGTTAAACAAGCGAGTGAGTTTAACATTTCAACAGATACAGTAAATAAATATATAAGGGAACTTAAAGAACTATATGATGCAACTCAAAAATATTCGTTAATACTTCCAGTACGTAAAACATCTAAACAAGAAGAAGAACTAGATAGACTATAAACTATCTAGTTTTTATAAACTTTTTATAAGAAAAATGTAAAATATTTTTACATTTTTCTTTTTTATTTTAATGATATGATATAAATGTAAAGGAGATGGTGTTATGGATAAAATCATAGCGTTACTATTCTTTATATACTAAAGAAAAGGAGGAATTAGTATGGCAGAATTTGCAAGTAAAGGCGTAGCAGGGTCTGGTTTAGGTCTTGGTATTGCAGGTACAGCATTAGGTTTACTTAATGGTGGACTAGGAAATTTAATAGGAGGTACAATGTATAATGGTGGATGTTCAGAGAATACTTTGATAAACAGATTTGAATTAGAACAATCTAATAAAATTGCAAAGTTAGAATCTGATGTAGCATTAAGAGATGCTAATATCTACAATGACCAAAAATCATTAGAGTTATACAAATACTTTGATGGTGAGATTAAAAGAATTGATAAAACATTGTGTGAACAAGCTGTATACAATGCCACACAAACAGGTGCTATCAGTTGTATTCAAAATCAAATCGCACAATTACAATCATTAACTAAATTAATTGTTCCAAACACAAGCGTATGTCCTGGTTGGGGTAATGTAACAATTACACATCCTACGACACCAGCAGCATAGGAGGTAAACGATGTATCATTATAAACAGGTTATCGACGGATTGATAAAATTCGTCGATAGAGAACTTGTAACTAAAATGACAGGTCTTAACAAATGGTTATTTGGAACTGGTGCTGGAATAGTTGGTAGTAAAGCTGAAAAAGTATTTCATAATTTGAAAGAAATCAGTTTACTACAAACATTAGAATTAATAGAAGATGACAATGTAAATGTGCACTGCATCTATACTGAACTATTAAAACAAGCAGCACAAGGACCAATTCATATTGAAATTCCAATGCTAGGCACAGTTACATTAGATAAATCTGATGTTGAGAAAATGTATCATTATATCATAGAGGACTAAGTCCTCTTTTAATTTGTGTCGAAATACTATTTTTATATTATACAAAATTAAGTATAATTTACTTTTTACTAAAAATATGATATAATGTAATAGAGATAGTATATCTAAGATAGGAGAGGAATATGATTAAAATAGTTATAGGATTAGTAAGTGTTATGTTGGCAAATGTATTACTTGGCGTAACACTTGCAAAGTTAAAAAAAGAATTTAATAAAGAAAAATTATTAAATGGATTAGTAAAATACCTAAGTATAATTATAGGTGTATTACTTATGTATCTTGCGGGCTATTTAAACTCAGATATTATGATAGCGAATATAAACAATGTAGAAGTTAATTTAATGACTGCTATTGAGGCTTTATTTATATCAGGTATTGTTTATTATGGTATGCAAGATTTAATCAAATTAAAGGATTTATTAGGATTATCAAATGATATTACACCCATTGATGAGGGGAGAGGGTAACAAAATGGAAAAAATAATGTACCCATTAAAAAATATGTGGATAACTTGCGTTCCAGGGCAATACTTACATAAATACTGTCAAGCAATTGATGACCAAGGTAAGGACTATCCAACAATAGATAAAATATATGCACCTTTTACTGGTAAAGTAGTAAGAAAATATCCAAGTGAGTGTGAGATATGGTTTGAAAGTATAGATAAGGTTGAGTTTGCTGATGGTACAATAGATTATGCTACAATATTATTTGCTCATAAAGATAGATATGATGATATCAAAGAAGGTGTTGTATATAAACAAGGCGAAGTAATTTATAGTGAAGGCACTAAAGCGGGGAATAAGGTTGGTGGCGCACAAAGGCATGTTCATTTTGAGATATGTGCAGGGAAAACAACTGGCAGTGGTTGGAAGAAATCGCCAGATGGAACTTGGAACTTAGTTAAAGGTAAGAAACCAACTGATTGCTATTTTATTGATGATAGTATCAATATTATTAAAACAGGTGGGCTTAATTTTAAGAAAATAGACAAACCGAAAGTAACTAATCCTGTAGAAAGAAACGAAAGTGTTAATCAAGTGCGAGTAATAGTCGATAATTTGAGAGTTAGAACAGGACATAGTACTAAAGATAGTGTTTTAGGCTTTGTTCAAAATGGGGCTATGTATAACGATTTAGAGGTATATCGTGATGGAACGTATGCGTGGCATAGAATAGATGAGGACCAATGGATAGCTGATGATGGAACTTGGTTAGAGATATTATCAGCAACTGATTATAAAAAATTATACGAAGATAGCCTACAAACTATTAAAGAATTAAATTATGAAATATTACAAAAAACAAATACCATTATGGATTTAAAAAATAAAATGCAACAAATAAACGAGTTGTCAAAATAAGGAGGTAAAAATATGCAAGGTGCAACAGATTATGCTAAACAGCAAGCTGATATATTTAAACAAAGTTTACAATATTTAATAGACCAAGAAAATGAACAAAAGAAAAATGCTCAACAATTAGCAACACAAAATTATGAAAATATAATAAATCAATTAAATCAAAATAAAATTCCAATTGAAGCACAGTATCAAGAAAATGCAAGACAAGCATATGTTAATAAGGTACTTGCTGGTAAAAAATTAGAAAGTGACTTAACTAGATTAGGTTTAGATACTACCGGATTTGCATTAACACAAAAAATATATAATGAAAATCAATATAGTAGTAATTTAAACAAGTTAGCATTAGATAAAGATGCTGGATTACGTGATATTGAAAATGATATTACAAATGCTAGAGGACAGTTGGCCTCTGATTTATTAGATTTAGAAGTTAATTATGGCGATAGATTAACTAAACTTAATCAATATATAACAGAACAAGTTGACCAAAAATATAATGATGCTTATAATATATTCTTCACAAATAAACAATATGAAGATAAACTAAAACAACAAGAATGGGAAAATCAAATGGCTGAAAGGCAATACAATGATGCTTTAAAACAACAAGCAATTAAAAATCAACAAAATTGGTATACGACTTATAATTCAGGGTCTACTGGTACTAAATTTAATAGTCCAATTAGTGAAACTAAACCGTCAGACTCAACACAGACACCAGATGATGTTACATTTGTAAGGTCAATGGGTACAGTAACAGCCGCGAGAGATTTAGGTTTTGATATTACTGGGTTACCAACAAATCAGAGTATACAGGAATATAAAGATAAAAAAGGAAATATATATTATTTAGTATATAGTCCTGATGATAACGGCTATATTGATATTACTGCAGAATTTGAAAAGCTTAAGGAAAAAATAAAAAAGCAAGAACAAAATAAAAATGTTTCGAAGCCAACAGGAACAGCAAATTATAGTAAACCCACATTAGTTAGTAAACCAACGACAGCAAATACTAAAAAGGGTACAAAAGTTAATAATTATGTTAATGCGTCATTAAGAGGGACTACAAGTAATTTCTTAAAAAATAATTCAAATAAAATGTATACTAGCAGAAAATAAGGAGGTGCTATATGGCACAAACCAAATACAAAATGTTTACAGGTACTGTAAATAAAAAAGAAGAGCCAACAACACCAACAACTAGTAAAACTGGTCGTAAATTATATCAAGGAAGACTAACATTACCTCAAAACTCTGAACCAGCAACTTATGATGTACCAACAATTGAACAACCAAAGTCAACTGTGTTTTCAGTTTCGAAAGCACTTGACGATGGTTTTCAATTTAAAGATATTTTTGATATAAGTTTTCATACTATAGGAGATGTTGCAACTAATTTATTGCGTGGTACAATGAATATTGGTGAAGGTATTGTAGATGCTGCTCGTTATGGCGTAAGTGCTGTAGCACGTAGTTTTGGTGCTGAAAAATATGCGGACCAAGTAAAAGAAAGAGCCAAACAAAATACATTAGATATATTGTTTAATCCAGTTGAAAATTACTTTGATAAAGGGTCTATTTTAGGTGAAACAGTTGATGGTATAGTACAAAGTATTGGTTATATGGGAGGAATATATGGTACAGCAGGTTTAACTACTCTAGGAGCGTCAGCTGCTGGCGTAGGTCAAGAAGCACTAAAAACAGTTGGAACAGTTGCGAGTACGGGAGCAACATTTACATCTGCTTTCGGTAATTCAGCATCGGAAGCGTATAATGAAGGTGCCACTGATTCACAAGCAATGAGATATGGTTTAATTAGTGGCTTAGGTGAAGCTGGAACTGAATTATTGTTTGGTGGTATGGGACAATTAGTACCTGGTATTGGTCTTAGTACCGGTATCACAAATGTTGATGATGTTGTAGCTAAAAAGGTATCTGATATATTTAAAAAACAATGGCAAAAAAATTTAGCTCAATATACAATTAAATCTAGTTTTGAAGGTATTGAAGAAGTTTTATCTGGACTTATTCAAGCAACAGGACAATATATTACATATAAAACCAAAGAAGAAGGTTATACTTGGAATCAACTAGTTAAAGACCAAAACTTACTTGAACAGTTCATAAGTGGTGCTGTTGTGTCAGCCATAGCACAAACACCGGGATTAATACATTCAACACGTGCAGGTAAAGATTTTGTAACTAATTTAACAATAAATGAAGAACGAGAGTTAGTAAAACAAACCAATGAAGAAATAGCTAACAGTGAAAAAGAATTAGGTAGACCACTAACAGATGCTGAAAAAAATACTATCAAACGTAATAAAACAAGCGAAATAGAAATAAATAACTCACTTGATGATGTATTAAAAGCTAGCGGAATTACAGTAGATAATATAAATCAAATACAAGATGTTGATACAGCAAATGAGGCTGTTAAACAATTATTAACTATGTATACATCATTTGTTCCTGTTAAAAATTTAGATGCACACATTAATAGTCCTGTGTATGATATGCTGATAAAAGCAGAAGCAAAACGTAACGAATTAATGGCAAAACAAACTGAATTAGAAAAAATAAATAAAGCTAACGAATTACAAAATGAAATTCAAGTTGTTGAACCAAATACGGCAGAATCTATTTTAGCAACAAATGAAATAAACGCAATTAATAAAGATTTAGATAAAAATAATGCAATACCTGTTATGCAAAATCGTACATTTGTAACTAAATATAGTTTAGATTTAATGTATGAAGCACAACAATTACTTGATGAGCGTGGTTTTAAAGGTGAAATTGTTACACAGCTTACCGTTGATGAAAAGCGTATTGAAGACGTTGGTGCTGTATTTGGTAAACAAGTTATTTTCTTACAGGGTGCTGATTTTGCAGGAGTAGTATTACCAGAACAATCAAATATTATCTTTATTAATGAAGATATAAATACTGGACTACTAGCAAAAACAAATAATAAAAATAAAATGCTATATACATTGGGACATGAATTATATCATTCGATGAAAATGACAGACCCAGAAACATATAATCAATTTATTGAATATGTTAAATCTGAAATTACAGCAGAGCAAATTACTACTTTTATGAGTATGTATGATAGTGCAGATACAGATAATTTTTATAGACAATTACAAATTGAAGGTGAATATAATATTCCAGAATTATTAGCACATCCTGAAAAATATCCAGAACAAATAAATGCCTTAAATAGAATCGTTGAAGAAATGGTAGCTAATGAATTTGGTGGAATAATTACTGATGCTAAATATATGAGTACATTAAAAACAAAAAATGAAAATTTATTTGGTAAAATTGTTAAATTATTACGTGATTTCTTTAAATCATTAACAAAGCCAATTTATAAAACATCATTAACACAATTGCAAGTAAGTGAAATACGTGATAAATTTGAAAGTGTTATAAATGAAATAAATAAATCAGAGGTTAAAAAAGTGGACACCTCTACAGAACAAGTGCAATCTACCGCTAAAATAAAAGAAAATGTTGCAGAGAAAGTTGCAGAGACACCTGCAGAAAACGTAGAGAAAAATGTGGAAAAAATAACTGAAAATGTAGAGAAAAATGTGGAAAAGCCTGCTAAAAAAGTAGAAAAACAGGTTAAGAAAGATATTAAACCAAAACAGCCTACACTAATAAAACCCACAGAAACAAAACAAATCAAAGAAACAAAATCTACATTACCAACAAAACCAGAAGATATTGGTAAAGAAACAAAAACAGTATCAATGGATATGGATGCATGGTATAATAGAATAAATACTATGCTTGATAATGCAAATAAATTAACAGGTACTAAACAGCGTGATGCTTTAAAATCAGTAAGAAATGCATATAATAATTATAAAGCTAAAGGTGGAACAAAGACAATTGATGTTTTAGAAGATGCCAATAAATTAGATTTTAAAGATAAATTATTAAGTAAAATGGACGTTAGAAAATTACCAAATACAGATAATCAAGGTAATAAATTATCTAAAGAACAACAAGAATTTTTTAAAGATAGTAAAGTTCGAGATGAAAATGGTAATTTGCAAGTTGTTTATCATAGAACAGGTGTTGGACGATTTACAGAATTTAAAAATAATAAAAATATAAACTTCTTTACTGATGATGATAATGCTCGAGCATATGGAAATACTAAGTTTGATGTATATCTAAATATAAAAAAGCCACTTATCATTAATGCTAATTCTAATTGGAATTCTATTGAATTTAATAATCCAGGTGTTAAACAAAATAATATTACAAGTATAAAAACAATAATAGATAATATAGATAAAGCAACAAAAAATGATATTATCGGATTAGCAAAAGCAATTGATAAAAATAACAGTCTTAGTGACATTATTGATGAGTTTGAAACAACACAAGATGCATTAGATGCTGTAATAGAAACTTATACAGATACAAATACAATAGATGAATTTATAAAAAATTTTGGTGGCTTAGGCGTTTTTATTGAACACGATAATATACAACATAAAAAAGTTACAACAACGCGTGATATAACAGAATTTGCAAAAAAACAAGGATATGATGGTGTAATATTTAAAAATATATATGATATGACATCGCGAAAAGCAACTGTTTATGCAACGTTAGTATCACCAAATCAAATTAAAAATATAGATAACATAAACCCAACAGAAAGCAATGATATTCGTTATTTACCAACAAAAACATCAAAATTTAGTGAAAATATTAATGAAAAAAGTTTATTTAGTGACTTAGTTAATTATGTTAAAGCAAATCCTGAATTAACACAATATGAAACAACATCACATAAAGCAGATTATGCTAAAGCTGTTGCTATGATAGAAAATGATGCTGTTGGAACAGTTGAACAGTTTATGAGTAAATCGCCAGAACAATTAAATAGTGTTGATAGCCAAATAGGTAAATTGTTAATGAAAACATATCAAAAATATGGAGACATTGAGAGTGAACTTGCTGTATATAATAAAATAAAACAAGGTGGAACTGGACAAGCACAATTTGTTGAATCATTAAAAATTTTCAGAGAAATGTCACCAGCAGGTGTTGTATTAGGTATTGAAAATGACTTAGCTAGAGCATATGAAGAAATGCAGCATAGTAATGACCCAACAATTCGTGACTGGATAAAATCAAATGCAAGCAAAGCTACTCTAACAGATGCTGAACGCAAATGGATATATAGTATGGCAGATAGCGTTAAAAATTTAGACCCAGAAAGTCGTAAATATCAAGTTACTTATGCACTTATTAATGAGTTTATTGCTGATAGAATACCAAAAACATTTACAAATAAGTTAAAAACATTTAGACGTTTAGCAATGTTATTTAATCCAAAAACACAAGTAAGAAATATTGGTGGTAATGCTATAATGTTACCAATAAATGCACTTGTTGATACAGTAGCATCTAGGGTTGATAAAAGATTAAGTAAAAATACAAATATAAGAACTACTGGTACAATGAACTTTAAAGAAGGTAAAAAATCATTTGTAAATGCTCTTACAGAAGTAACAGAAGATGCCAAACTTGGTATTACAACGCGTAGTATTGGCGATGCTTATGAATTACCAAAAGGTAAAACATTTAATAGGACTACAACAGGTGGCAAAGTACTTAATTGGGTTGAAAAAGCAACTAATTATATGTTAGAAGCTGGAGACCGTGGATTTGAGCAATTATATTATGATACAAGTTTAAATAATCAAATGAAATTAGCAGGTGTAACAGAGCCAACTGAAACAATGAAACAAATTGCTCAAGAAGAAGCATCAAAGCGCACTTGGAAAAATAATAGCAAAATGGTTCAAATTGCGGGAAGTGCTCGTGAAGCATTAAACAAAATTCATATTGGTGAATTAGGTATGGGTGATATTATATTACCATTTATAATGACCCCTGCAAACTTAGCTGTGGCAACATATGAATATAGTCCTGCTGTTGGATTAAGTATATTTAAAAACGCAAATAAGTATAATAATGCTGTTAAATCAGGAAATGTAACCGAGATTGCTTTAGCACAAAAACAATTAGTTGATAGTATAGGTAAAGGAACTGTTGGTACATTAATTTATGCCTTAGCATATGCCTTAGCTAAAGCTGGTAAAATTACTGGTGATGAAGATGAAGATAAAGATATTAGAAATCTTATGAAAGCTCAAGGTTTTCAACCGTTCTCAGTTCAAATTGGTGATAAATCATATACATATGATTGGGCTCAACCATTATCTAGTCCATTTGCTATTATGTCTGAATTAGAAAGAACTACTAAGTTAACTGGAGAAAAACAAAATATACTTGAAGCAACTATTAAAGCATTCAGTATAGGTGGAACAAGATTATATGAGCAAAGTTTCTTATCATCATTAAAAACTTTATTCTCTGGAGATGATATGTTTGAAGGTATAATTGATACAGCAATGTCAGTTCCTGCTAGTTTTGTACCTACACTATTTAGTCAAATTGCAAATTTAATGGATAGTAGTACAAAAGTTACATATGATAGTAAGAGTCCTTTAAAAACAATGATATATAAAGCAGCTGTTAAAATACCAGGTATAAAATCATTATTACCAAATAAATACAATGTACTTGGTAAACAAATGCAAATATATAATGGTGAAAATAATCCGTTTAATGTTATGTTAAATCCAGCGAATGTATCTGGTGATACTGCAGGTGACTTAGGTGCTGAACTAATGGATATATATAATCATACCGGTGAGAATTCAGTAATACCACAAGTAGCTAGCTCATATGTTGATTATACTGTTAATGGTGTAAAACAGCGTGTAACATTTTCAACTAAACAACAATCAGAATTACAGCAAGCCATGGGTGATATAGTAACAAATGCATTAAATGAAATGATGTTAAGTGACGTTTATAATAGTGCTACTTATGAACAAAAAGCTACAGCTTTGACTTCATTAATGCAATATGCTAGAGCCAAAGCAATTGAAGATAGTAGATATGCACCTGATTATTCTATTAAGTCTGGTAACGCAGCACAAATTAAAAAATATATTGAAAATGGTTTAACCATATCAAATGCTGTTATGTATGATGGTATTATAAATGAATATAAATCATTATATGATAATAATGGTAATACAATAAAAGGGTCTGAAAATGGTCAAAAAGCATATAATATTATGAATATGCCAATAACAGATGAACAAAAAAATATAATGTTATATTTAATATCTCCACAAGCTAAAAATCCAGAAACTGTTGATACTTTAAATAAATTAGTAACGCAGCAAGAATTTATAGATTATTATTCATTAAGTCGTAGCGATTATATGGTAATGAATAATTATAGTCGTAATGATTATGATATTGCAGTTGGATATTATAACTTTACAAGTCGTGATTTTATAAAATATACAAATGATTTAGCTAATATAAAATCTGATTATGATGCTAATGGTAATACTATTTCGGGTAGTAAAAAGAATAAAATTGTTAATTATATAAATAATTTACCATTGACCTCAGTACAAAAAGTTTATTTATATGCACAAGCAGGTTATTCAGTTAAGCCATATAAAAATCAAATTTATGCATATATTAACAGTCTTAATATATCGGCTAATGAAAAACAACGTATTTGGAAATCATTTGGTTTTTAGTGAATTTACGTGAGTTTATGTGGACACTTGAATAAATAAAATATAGATAAATACCAATTAAAATAAAATAAAAAAAAAATAGATTATATATCTATTTTTTTATTTTTTCAAATTCTTGTTTAAATTTACCTATACTAACTGGTTTATAACCATTTACTGTACAATAAAGTATATAATCAGTAAATCCATCTTTAATAGTTAAGTATTCTTTTTTAGATGCTTGATACCACATTAGCACATTATTATTTGCTAATTCATATGATGATAATAATTTGGTTGAATCATCAGTAATGTAAAATCTTTTATCTTTAAACAATGTTTGTGCACCATTTATAGCTAACAATAATAAATAATTTTTAGCAGATGGTGTTGTTAATTTATCTAATTTATTTTCATCGTAATCTTTGTCCGTTTCGCGATAAATAGCATTAAATGGTATGATTATACATCTCCTAAAGAAACCCTCTGATTTATCAGTTGTAGGTGGTAAAGTATTAGCTGCAAATATCATTTTTGCCTTATTTACATATTTGAATGGTTGAACATTTTTACGCTCAATTGTAATACTATCACCTGTAACTAATTTTTTAAATATTGCAGTGTTTTGGAGTAAATTATGGCCTGAGTCATCTCCAATATTTACCATTTTACCAACCAATTCAGCTGTTCTAAATTTTTCTGATAAATCTTCAAGAGCTAAACTAGAACAATTTTCATCACCTAACCAATTTCTTATCATTTCTAAAAATATTGATTTACCATTTCGTCCATTACCTAATAATATAAATGATTTTTGAAATCTACAATCACCAATTAAAAAGTAACCTAACATTTGTATTAATAATGTAATTGTATTATCATCATTGCATGCTAATGAACGAATTGTATTATATACTTCTTCGTCATATGCATCTTCTTTATATTCACAATCCAATTTATTTACTGTAAATATATCTGGTGTATGTGGAATAAATGTATTTGTTTTTATATTGTATAAACCATTTTTAACATTTATATAATCAGCATCTATTTTAGTTTGTTCTGAACAAACCTTTAAGCGTATATTTTCATATACTTCTTTAATATTTGCTGTCAATAATTCAGGTAATATTTCTAACATTTTACTTGCTAATTTATCTCTATTATTGGTATATACTGTTTCGTTATAAAAGTATACTTCTCCACCATAACCTTTTATTTTAAATTCTCGTATTAAATAATCTGCAAATATATTATGTTGAAATTTACGTCCTTTATAAAAAATATTATTAAGTGAATTAAATATATCATTATCTTCAAACATTTTATCAATTTCACTTTTTAATAAAGGCTCATCAAATATATATTTATTAATTAAATCAAATGTTGCACGAATATCATCTTTTGATAGCTGCTCATTTATTAATGGAATAATAAATGTAAATAACGCAGAATCTCTACCATCTCCATCAGTATAATGAAGTATATCTTTTTTATAACTTATTGGTTTTAAGAATACAGGTAGAATATCAACATTTTCATCAAATTGTAACCATTCTCGCCATTCTCCATTTTTTTTGATAACTTCCATTGTTTTGCTTCCCCATGATTTAACATCAATATCAAGTGTTAATGGTGTATTTGATTTGATAACATTTTTAAGTGGTTTTATAGTTTTAAACCAAAAATGTCCTCCGCGTGATGTTTTAAGTATTCTAGTTTTAATATTCAAATCTTTAACTATCTTACATAAAATATTAAAACTATCTTCATCATCTAAATCAATAATTACATATGGTTCTTCTAATTTTATAGCAACATTTGGTTTATCTTCAATTTCTTCATAGGTATATGTGGTATCAAACGAATGAGTTGGTCTTTTATTTTCATCACAGATTATATATTTATATTTTTTTAATTGTGCTAGCTCCATAGCTACCTCCTATGAATTATTTTATTTTATTTGTTGAACCAAATGCACCTGTTCCTCTTTCATTTCCTAATTCTTCTACAAAGTCACATAATATTATAGGAATAACAACTATTTGACCAATTTTATCATCTTTATTAATTATATATTGATTATCGGTGCTATTAGTTATTATTGCATGAACTTCACCTCTATAACCACTATCAATTGGTGGTAATTGTGCAACTAAACCTTTACTACTGCATGATGACCTAGGAAATATACAAGCCATAAAACCATCTGGTAATTCTAATCCAAAACCAAGTGGTATTTTTATAGTTGTATGTGGTTCTAGTAAAATATCTTGAGTACTATATACATCTGCACCAGCATCATTATAATGTGCTCTAAAAGGTGCTTTGTCATAGTTATCAAATTTAATTAATTTAATTTTCATACATTACTCCTTATTTTAATATTTTAAATTTTTCTGCTTCATGCTCATCTGAATACTTATGCCCACACGTTTTATTACCTTGTGTACAATATCCACGGCTAATACAATCTGGTACCATATATTTTGCAATTGTTGGTACATAATTGTTTAAATCTTGCTTAATTAAATAAGCTACATATTCAATTTCAGATGTGTTTCTACCACATAAACGCAAATTTAAGAAATTTAGCCATTGACGTAAATTACCTGTTACAACTAATTGATTTTTCATACCATTAGGTAATACTTGCCTTGCAACAGAATGGTCAACACCACTTTCAATTAGCGATTTATATTCTTCAACACTCTTTTTACAACTTTCTAAATATTTTTTAACCATTTCAGGACCTTGTTGCTCAATTTCAACTGGAACAACGAAGTCGGCCATATCAGAATAGTCAATATAATGTTGACTTGCTGATAAGAAACTAAAATGTCTATGTCTTGTTATTTGTGCCAAGAAACTTCTTGATGCACCTGTAATTGCGTACGTTACATTTACATGCTCCAATATTGATTGATGATTCATCTCAATGATGTTTGTTAGCATTGATAAATTATCATTTTGACGAGTTACAATTTCATCATAAATATCATCTTTAGCACTTAATTTTTTAGAAAATGTAATACGTACTAAGTTATTTAAGAAATTTTCTGGGTCTTCATGTGAAGCATTTAATCTAGTTACTTTTATATTTTTCATTATTATTTTCCTTCCTATCTATATATTCAATAATTTCCTCAAATGAGTTAATTGTAGTATTAAATATTGGTATATTATATTCTATTGCCATATCAACGTATGCTTTATTTATTTTTAATAAATTAGCTTGTATTTCAGGTTCTTCATTTCTTAATCGAGAACGCTGTAATAACTCATCTTGACTTAATGTTAAAATAATAATCTTAATATCATTAAGTTTACAATATTTTAATAACATTTCAAAATCTTCTGATTTTAATTGAGATTTACGATTAAATATTTCTGGATAAATCATTTCATCTGGAAAATGTCTATCTGCTATGAAATGTTCTTTATCTAACATTGTTTGATAAAAGTATACATCTCTTCTATCTCGATACGAGAAGTGTAAGTATGATAATGTGGAGTCATTATAATGTTCTCGTAACTTCGAAATAAGAGTTGTTTTACCTGTTAAATCACAACCAGTTATAATTACTTTCATAAAACCTCCTATTAAGCTGTTGTAAAATCAGCTATACGTTTATATGCCTGTTTAATATACCACGTTTTATCTATATCATTGATAGTTAATTTATTTGCATTATCAACTATACAATGTGGTGGTAAATTTGCAATACTATCTTTACGAATAGTTTCACCTATTTTATATTTTAATAATGTACCATCTAAGTTATTTTTACTACTATATACTCTATTAACATTATTAACTTCTATTTCAACACCATTATGTTGCCAATATGTTTTATTATAAGTACGACCTGTTTTAGTAATATATTGAAATAAGAATATATCTTCTGCATTATTAATTGTTTCTTCTGGTAAAATACCTTTTGTAAAATAATCAACAACTGCTAAATCTAATATACGAGCATTATTTCTTAAACCAGGCTCATATTGAGCTACATAACCACCTTTTGTTTTAATCTTTTCTTTACCTTTTTTATCAATAATCATTATATAGTTATTAACATCTTTTTGCCATATTTTTTTACAAATATCAATTTCAAGACTCATTCGTGTGCGATGTTCCCACTCTTTAATTATTTCCGTAATTTTTGTTTTATTATTTGGAATAATTAATATACCATCAGTATTAGTTTGTACTAATTGACAATATGGCTCAAGTTTTTCAAGTAAATCTAAGAAAAGTAATTGTCCAGTAATACATATTTGATTAGCCATTTTAGGGTCATATAATGCATTATATTTACTTTTTGTTGCACCATATGATGTATTTAAAACTAATTTTAAAGCATTATTAACTAAATCATTACCTTCTTTTTTAGCCTCAACACGATTTTTATATATTGTTTTATATAATGAACGGTCTTTAATATTACGGCTTTGAAAATCATATTCTATCATCATACTAGGATAAAACGATGTAACATCAATATTCCACATTTCACCTTCATATATAAAATTATCGCGTGCCGCATGTAAACCACCATAAGCAAATTTATGTTCTATTCCACCAATTGTAATTTTGATAGATTTATCATAATCAATTGGACCAGTGGTATATAAATCTAGAACTTTACGATATTCTGGTTTTTCAATTTTAATTGTATCAACAATATCATATTGTAATTCATCATTTCTAGACTCATGTACTGCACCTAATACTGTTGCACATAAACCTGCATTTGTTTTTGATAAATTTGATATTGATAAATTAAACATTTTAATTAAAGCTAGTTTAGCATTTACATAACCTTTTCGTACTTTTAATAATTCATGAGTTGCATCAACGTCATGATGACAATATTTTAATACTTCTTTGATTTCAGCATCTGTCAACTTACGTTCTAAATCAAATGGTATAGTACATTCTTCAACTGACATATTCATATAACCTTCTGCTTGTTTTAAGCTCATACCTAAAACATCTTGCATTAAATCAATTGATATTAATGGTAGTTGTTTGATTTTAAGTGCTTTATATGCACTATATTTATTTTCACTATTCATTAAATATGTCATAGTTGTATATGGGTCAATATCACTAAATATTCCAGCTGTTATTATATCATCAAATTGTTTATTATTATAACCTACAAATATTTTTTTGATATTTTTATTTATATAATTCTTTAATTCAATTGGGTCATTTATAATATCTACATATGTATTTGTAGCAATATCTTTAAATGTTACTAACCAATCATACATAAATATTTCCCAGTCATATACTATCATATTAAGACTCCTTATATTAGTAGTAAGGATAAAAATATCCTTATCTACTATTCATTAGTTTTGTCATTAGTATTTTCTTTAGTTAATTCAACTATATCATTTTCTAATTGTAATGCTATATTATTAGCATTGTTTAAATTTACAACTACATCTTTATAGTTTGCATCACTAATTTTTAATCCATTTAATATTTCTAACCCTTCATTCATTTGTTTCTTTAAAATATCTAAATATTTTATTTCAAATGTTAATCTATCAAATGTCATTAATCTTCTTCCTCCATTTCTGATAATTCTTCTTCATTCATAAATGAATAATCAATAAATCCTTTTTTAGATGTTTTCTTTTCTAAATATAATGAATTACCAACTAATTCTTGTAAACCTTGCTCAATGCTTTCTACGTCACTAAACATAGCAACATCAATATCATATCCACAAGAGTTAATCAATTTCATTAATTTTGATAATGTTCTCTTAACCATTTTTTCAGTTAAGAAATAACTTACATAGAACTTTTCTTCTGCATAATCTCCCTCAAGTACTTTAGCAACAATGTTAAACCATTGATTACCAGTGTTTTCACTTGTTCTTAGTTTAATACTTTCAATTAATACGCTATAAAGACCATCTGGTTTTTTCTCCTCATAGTTATTATCTGCTGTTTTGTAGTTATTGTTTTCGGCTAACTCACTTGCCAATGCTAATAAATCATCCATTATTCATTTCCTCCTCTTTTAATTAATAATGATTTTTTTGTTGTTGGTTTCTTTTCTACTAATTCAGTTGCTAAATCTTTTAAATTTGATTTAGGTTCCTCCTTAGTAGTTTCTTCATCAACATTTATAATCTCAGGTTTTTTGCCTGGAATTACCTTTTTAGGTTCTACATTTTGAATTGTAGGTTTATTATCTTCAAATAAACTTTTTACATTTGAAAGAGTGTTATATAATTTCTCATCTTTAATATCAGAACGATGATATAAATCTCTTTTTTCATTACATAATTGAAGATAATTCTTTCCAACTTTTTGACACTTAATCATAACATCAGTTCTACCTTTAGTCATATTCAAATATTTTTGTTCAAGACTAGGTTGCTCTATAGTTTTATCTTTATCATACTCATCAGTAACTTGAATTACATGAGAGATAAATACAACATAATATGGTAATTGAGTTAATCTAATCATAAGTCTTTTCCATGTTGCTTTTACATCACCAAATCCCTTTCCAAATCCAGCGTCGGCTAAATTTTCAACACCATATTTTTTACATACATATTCTTCTAAGAACGTTTTAATATCATCAACTAAATCTATAACAATAGTTTTAAATGTATGCTTTCCTTCTTCAATTTCTCTTAATACATTTACAAATGTTTCAAAATCATAAACATCTACGTGAGGTGTATCAATTTTCTTTCCATTTCCATCAGTATTGATTATTATTGGGTCTGGAAATTGGCGTGCTAGGTAAGTTTTACCGTGCATTGATTGGCCCCATATAAAGAAAACTTTTGGTGTAATATTTTTTTCCATTGGTTTGTTTTCTGGTAATAAACTCATTATTCTTCCTCCTTATCTTTAGGTAAAGTTATTCTTAAATATGATGCTTTACCGTTAGTAATTTTAGTTACTGGCTTAGTATATTTTTTATAAAGCTCTTCATGTTGCTCTTTGAATTCTTTAACATCAAACTCCATTTTGATTTCAGTTTTTTCGGGTGTAGCACTTACTACTGTGAATTGAGTATCATTAAATACGAATTTTTTAATGTCTTTTTCAACCATAGCATTAAATACTTTTTCCTTAAAATTATCATACTTTTCTTGTAATTTTTTATATTCTTTTAATTGAGTTTCTAACTCACTCATTTGAGTTAGTATCGGTAGTAATTCTTCATTTACTTCTTCCGATACAATCATATTTTCTTCCATTATTTCCTCCTTATTTATTATTTATTATTTCTTCTTCTCTTAAACAATCTAATAAATACTTAAATTTATTGATTTCTACCTCAATTTTTTCAAACATTGGTCTATTACGTTTTAACTTATATATAACAAGTCTAGTTTCATCAAAATTTAAATTGAAAAACTTAGCATCACTATCTAAAGCAAAATCAATTCCAGTATAGAAGTCTTCAGGCCTGTCATAACCCACTAATAAACATTCTTCTATATCGAACATATCCATATAAAATTGACACTGAGGTTCATAATATTTAATATCTAATTTACCACTAAATGTTTTAACCTCAAGTAACATTTTCTGTTCTTTATCAATTCCATCACAATTTGCTCTATACCTTTTTAATGGGTCAATTTTACTATCCTCTACAAAATGATAACCAAAAGTATCATTCATATAATTTCGTACTAGCGGTTCTATATATTGCCCATATCTCGTATATTCATTACCTTTGAAATTATTTGGTATAATACCAAGTTTTTGTTTAGCAAATTCTATACGTGTTTTACCATATTTCATACCATTTCCAAGTATATATGGAAGGTCCGACCCGCCTATATATTTATCTCTATTTTTTTCAACATCGTTTAACTGATGCTCAGATGGTTTATATTCTTGCATTATTTACCTCTTTTACTAACTTGTTTCATGACATTAGCTCTTTTTTGTAAATCTCTAGCTTGTCTATTTGCTTCTTTTGTTGCTCTTGACATTCTAGCTTTGTCATTCATTATTTCTTGATATTGTGCCATTATTCTAGCATCATCTTCGGCTTGCCATTTTCTTTCCATAGCAATGCGTTCTTTGGTTTCAGTATTTTTTGTCATAAATTCCTCCTTATTGTCTTACATACATCCAAGTATAACCCATACATTTAGCTTGTCCATTACGTAAACATCTAGCTATAGATGCCGATGATACTTGCATATCATTTGCTGCATCAACAATTGAATTATATGTTTTTACGATATTACCATGTTCATCAAATGAAGCTACTGGTTTACATATTTTATGTCTCAAGTTATGTAAACGTGTTTCTGAATAAGGTGTTTTACCTTTATATAATTCTTTATATGCAACACTACGTGGTGCCCAATATAAATTTTCTAATGAAAAATTATGATTGTTACCATCTCTATATGCTGGTATATCGCTTGATGATTTCTTATCATTAGGTGCAAATGTAGATAATACTAAATTAGCAACACTTTTACTTGTATATAAACCTTTAGATTTAATACGTACATATGGTACACCTTTATCACTAAATAGCACTGTTACTGGTAAATTTCTATATGTAACTTGTCCCATTTCATTTATGTAATATTCATCACTTCCTGGTATTAATACATTATTAGTTTTCATTTAATTCCTCCTTTTTTATTTATATAATCTTCGAACATTTTAAGGTCAAAGTTTATACCTTTTTTAATTGTTTTTAATATTTTTTCTTCTACTGTATCTTTACAAATTAAATTATAAAATAAGGGTTTTTGAGTTTGTCCAATTCTATCTATTCTTTTCTTTGATTGAATATAATCTGTATAATTCGTTGATGGAGAATACATTATGCAAATATGAGATTTAACTAAATTATTTAAACCTAAACTTGCAGACATATATTGACATAAAACTACTCCATTTTTATTATTTAAAAAATTAGTTATATCTTTTACGCTACCATTATATTGTGAATATGGTATTTTCATTTGTTGTAATAAATTAATTATTTTATCACGCTCAAAATTAAAGTTATAAAATATTACTACTCGCTCATTCAAATCTTCTAAAAAATCGCTTAACCAATTAATTTTTTGTGTATCAACTATATAATCATCAATATTACCAGAACAAATTTTACGTAATGTAACAAATAACTTACTTGAGTTGTCTGCAGCATAATCTTCATATACACGAAATTTTTTAAACTTATCATATATTTTAGGTTTATCTAATCGAATATCTATTTC
>JAEDGC010000120.1 GCA_016297695.1 Bacilli bacterium | reverse complement strand
ATACCTTTTCTCTTTCTTCTGCATCTTCAATATATTTTTCTAAAATTTTATCAATTTCTTCTTGTGAAACCGCACCTAATTTATCGTAAATTTTTTGTAAAGTTATGTCGTCTAATTCAATTTCACCGTTAATCCATTGCTCTAATAATTGTTGAAGTTCAGTTTGTTCTTGCTCTGTAAGATTTTCGTTTGTTTCTTCTGAATTAACATCACTTATTTCTCTACTTGTTTCTTCACTAACAACTTCAGATACTTCTTCTGTAGGTGTTTCGTTTATTTCAACACTTTCAGTTGTAGCAAGGAACAAATTACCACTTAATAATAACATTGCTAATAATTTCATATTATTCACCTCTCATCAAATTAAAGCCATAATCAGTTAATACATTTTCAAAGCGCTTGATTTTATCATCTAAAGTTTTTTGTGTTTCTTTAAGTTCGGTTTTAATGCCTTTCATTTGTAATCTTAGTGTTTCGTTTTCATCTTTAATGTCTTTTAATTCTTTTTGCAACTCACTCAAAAATTCTTCTTTAGAAATGCCTATCCAGTTATTATTTTTTCTAACAATAATAACGTTGTCTTTGTCTGAAAATCTAGTGAATTTGCTCATATTAACTTGAATTGTAATAGTTTCATCCATGTTAATTGCCTCCTATAATCAATATTATTATATAATATTAAAACAATTTATACAATAAAAAAACAACACTGAATATCAATGTTGTTAAAAATATTGCTATTTTTATTTTACGACCCAAAAATCAGTTAAATTACACTTTTGAATTAAACCATCAAGTTTACTTCTATTCATTCCTTTATTAACAATATCATTGAGCATATATCTATAAACATTAATATTTTCCTTTCAATGATATTTTATTAAAAAGTAAATGTTGAAAAACATAGAATTATGTCGGTTTAGTTTATTTTTTTAAAAATTATTTAGTGTCTTCTTCATCATTTGCTTCTTCGAACTCGTGTTCTTTTTCTTCTTTAACAACAACTTCACTGAAAATAGCACCATTATTTTTCTTACAAATTTTACCTGTTAATTTAATGTACTTTTCACCATTAATAATTATTTCTTGTCTTGTCATAATTGCCTCCTGTTATGAACTTGCCTTTTCGTAAGCAAGTAATACACATTTCATAGCGTTCTTAAAAGTTGTAGCATCGGTTCTTGCACTTGTATCAATAATATAAATTTTCATTAGTCGAATTTAATTTTTGATTATTATTAATTAATTTTGATTTTGTTGACATGATTTATATCACCTTCTTAAATTGTTGCGTGCTTTCATAATGCTTCATTTATCATCTCTTTATTTTGATAAATTGTTATTTAATTTGCAATACTTATAGTTCTATTTTCTCCAGTACCAATTCTTATCATATTAATTATAGAATTGTCATAATCAACTAATACCAAATCAAAAGTTGGTATATTTCCACTTGTAAAATTAGTAGTAATAATGCAAGGAACACCACCTAGAGTTTGGACAATATCTGAATGACTATGTCCAACAATTACATAATCAATTTTTCCAATTGCATTTGAAAAGTCATAAGTATTACCTCCAAAATCAGTTATACTTGCTGTTCCTCTACTATTAAACGCTTCTATCATTCTTCCAATTGCTTGAGCAAAAACATAATTACTACTTCCGTCTGTTGTAACAGCGTGTAAAGATATAACTTTATGTGTGCTATTATCATTAATCAATTCGTTATAAAGCCAATCTAATTGTGCTTTTCTATCGTCAGTTAGCCAATCCCACCATTCAATACCACTATTAAGAACAAATGTTGTACTACATACGCCTTTAAATTTATAATAAAGGTTTTTGTTTTCACTCATTAATATATCTTCTTTGTATTTCGTACTATCTACACTCCAATTCGCTCCTTGATAACCAGTATCGTGATTTCCAATCATTGTATGATGATTTTTCAATTCGCTTGTCAAACCACTTACTACTCCCAATTTATAACAAGCTTGTACTTTTGTATCACCATTATTTAACCAATCACCACCACACAAAATATAATTTAATGGTACGCTAATTTGTGCTTCTTTTAATGCTTCAATATATGATTTTAATTGTGCATAGTCATATTCACCTCTTAAACCCATTAAATGAGGGTCAGTATAAAATAAAAATGTTTCAATGTTATTAGTATCATTAAATAAAGCCATAAACTCTTTATATTTGCTATCATTAATTAAAGTGTTATGTTTTAGTTTTTCAATTTCTTTTTCATATTTTGGTTTATAGCGATATGATACATATTCCGTAAGATTATCTTCAGTTGATACCATTGTTTTAGTACCATTACCAAATGGATTATAATCAAACTCTGCTGTTCCTCTTAAATATTTAGCATTTGATGGAACAACTGCTGTATTTATTCCTGTTTTATAAGAATTTTCAATATATGTATCGTTTTCATCATAAAAAGCAAGTCTTGAAACAGTTGCTTTTACCAACTGTCCATCGCTAGTTATTCTATAAAAATATATAGTTGTACCACCAACAACTTCAATAGGATATGATACAGTATGACCTTCATATTCAACAATTTCACCTATACTATTAATGTGGTAATTTTGTGCAATACCATTTTTGTAAGTTATTCCATCAATTGTTCTATGAAAGTCTTGATTGAAAAGATTAGTAGTTGAATTTTCCATAATTTCTTCATATAACTGCGATACATCACTATTTAATAGATTAATATCATCTTTTATCGCATCGATAACTTGATTTAATGTTGCTACTGACCATTTAGTTGAATCCCAAGTGCCACTTGTTGCTTCAGTACATACATAGATGATACCCGCATTATTAACATAATCGCCTACTGCATATTGCTTTGATGTTGAATAAGCATCGATTA
>JAEDGC010000119.1 GCA_016297695.1 Bacilli bacterium | reverse complement strand
TATTTTCTTTTTGCTTTTTATTTAAGTCTATGTATCTTAACGGGTTCATGGATAAAATTATTTATTAATAAGAAAGGGAAAAAATAACATGAATGTACAGGACATTATACAATTAATTATTAACAATGGTTTAGCCGTTGGAGTGGCTGTGTATTTTTTAATGAAAGATTGGAAACAATCAAGTGAAAGAATTGATGCAGATAAAAAACTATCTGAAAGTATAGGAATACAGGCGGAAGTTTTAAGACAGCTTAATGACACAGTTCAATCATTAAAAGATGTTATTAATAAGAAGGTGGACTAAATGAAAAGTGTTTCTATTACGGGTTTAGTACTCATTAAAAATTTTGAAGGTTTAAGATTATCAGCTTATAAATGCCCCGCAGGAGTACCGACTATTGGTTATGGTCATACTAAAAATGTTAAAATGGGTGATGTTATTACATTAGAACAGGCTAACTTATACTTATTACAGGATCTAAAAGGTTCAATTTTTTGTGTCAATGAATATGATAAAATTTATAATTTTACTCAAAATGAATTTGATGCTTTAGTGTCTTTTACTTTTAATTGTGGTAAAGGAAATCTAACAAAGTTAACAGGAAAAGGAACAAGAAACAAAGCTTTAATTGGTCAAAAAATTTTAGAGTATAACAAGGCAGGCGGTAAAGTTCTTAATGGTCTGGTTAGACGTAGACAAGCCGAACATGATTTATATTTTACAAGGTGATATTATGAATTTGAAAGAATATAATAAATTATATAATAAAGGGTTAATAAATAATTTAACAGATAAAGCAAGTATAATTCGTTATATGAATGAATTGGATTTAATAAAAACTAATTCAATTTTTAAATATGATGGTTTACCTGATACTATACCTAAAGAAGAACTTGAAAAAATAATACAGATTCATGGTTACGGAATTATAACAGAAGTTAAAGATAATCTTTATTGTTTATGGGGTGGTGAAGCACCGCCACTTGATGCTTATTATGAAGCTACTCAAATTATTGTTACTAATCCTTGGTTAAAAGTTAATGAAACTTTCACATATGATAAAGATTGTGTTTTAGTAAAAAATGATCCATTCAAAATGGGATTATTACCTATTATTAATAGATATAATATGTATATATGTGAAACAGATATTACAATGTTATTAGCTGATGTTAATATGAGAGCATTAAATATTATTACAGCTAATAACGATAAAGAGAAAAAATCTGGTGAAGAATTTATCAAACAATTATTTGAGGGTAAATTATCAGTACTTCTTAATGAAGAATTAAAAATGAATGATAAGGCTATGTTGAACACGTTGCCTTATTCTAATATGTCAAACGGATATATCACTCAAATAATTGAACTTGAACAATATTTAAGAGGTACAAAATTAAATGAATTAGGTCTACAATCTAACTATAATATGAAGCGTGAGAGATTAACTTCCTCTGAAACAGATCTTAATGAAGATTCATTAAAACCGCTCATTGATATTATGCTATTTGAACGTCAGGAAGCTATGGAAAAAGTTAATAAAATGTATAGTACTAATATTAAAGTAGATTTAGATAGTTCATGGAAAGAACAAAGAGAAGAACCAAAAGAAGAACCAAAAGAAGAGGAGATAAAAGACGATGAACCTACTGAATAGATTTTCTGATGTTACTTTTAACCCTTTTACTGATATTACATGGTTAAATGATTCTCAAAAAAATGCTTTATGGATTAATTATTTATATAATCATTCAGGAGAAAAAGAAGAAGCACCATTACTTGAAAAAAATATTTTTTCGGTTATTCCTGCTAGTTTATCAACATTATCCAATATTATTAACATTACGTTTTTAGATAAATGGAATACTTTACATGATTCTTTAACTCTTGAATATAACCCCATTGATAATTATAATAGAGTTGAGGACACTACAACAGATATTACAGATTCTAAAACTGAAAGCA
This sequence comes from Bacilli bacterium, assembly GCA_016297695.1. Classification (GTDB taxonomy): domain Bacteria; phylum Bacillota_I; class Bacilli_A; order RF39; family UBA660; genus RUG14121. The sequence goes on along the minus strand of JAEDGC010000119.1, from coordinate 951 downwards.
CTACATCAAATAATACTGATGTTATGACAGGTGGTCATACTAATACTATTAATGATAATAATATTAATAAGCGTAGTGCTTATGATGATGATACATATGTTGATAATGAAAGTGATACAAGGAATTCTACCGATACTTTAGTTTATGATTCAGAAACTAAAACATCTAATGGTGAAAATAGTTCAACATCTAGTGGAACGGGAAAAAATACAGTTCATTCAGAAGTAAAAGGTAATATTGGTGTAACTACTACACAGCAAATGTTAACATCTGAAATAGAATTGAGAAGATTTAATTTAATCAATGAAATGTATAATGATTTAGATACCATTTTAACGATTGGTATTTATGTATATTAATTTATTAATGTAAAGGAGAAAACAAAATGAACATTAAACAAATTGCTACGTTACTTGGATCAGTCACAGAGGAAATCCTTGGTTCAAGTGCAATCGTGACAGAAGATTTACAGAATGTTGTTGATATTGGTACGGCTATTTTAAGTGCCACATCATATGACCATTATGTAAAAACTTTAGTAAACCACATCGGTAAGGTTATGTTTGTTGATAGACCTTACGGCGGTGGTGCTCCATCAGTATTTAGAGATTCATGGGAATATGGTGCAATACTTGAAAAAGTTTCCTTTGATTTACCTGATGCAACAGATAATTCAGCTTGGAATTTAACAGATGGAACAAGTTACGCTGATGAGGAGCATACTTTCCATAAGCCTGCTGTTTCAGTAAAATTCTTTTCAGATAGGACAACATACAATATTCCTATATCAATTACTGAAAGACAGGTTAAGGAAAGTTTCTCAAGTGTTAATCAGCTTAATGGCTTTATCTCTGGTATTTATAATGCCGTAGAAAATGCTATTACTGTAAAAAATGATTCTCTTGTTATGAGAACTATTAATAATATGATGGCTGAAACACTTTATAATGC
>JAEDGC010000118.1 GCA_016297695.1 Bacilli bacterium | reverse complement strand
ACTGTTATGAGTAATTATCATTTTCGAGAAAAGAAAATGAGTTTAAAAGCAAAAGGATTATTAAGTTTAATGCTTTCTTTACCTGATAATTGGGATTATTCAATAAATGGGCTTGTGGCAATATGCAAGGAAAATGAAACAAGCATAAAAACCACTTTAAATGAATTAAAAGAATATGGCTACTTGAATATTTTAAAAGTTAGAAATGATAAAGGGCAATATGAATATGTTTATGATATTTTTGAGATACCACATTCTGACAATCCAGACATAAAAAAACCAGAGGTGGATAATCCAGGGGTGGATAATCCAGGGGTGGAAAACATACCTCTTAATAAAGAACTAAATAATAAATTACTAAATAATAAAGAATTAAATAATATATATAATAATATAAAAGAAAAAGAAAATATAATAAAAGAAAAAGAAAACCCAATATTTGAACAAAAAGAAGTTAAGTTTGAAATTGTGGAAAGTGAAGAACCAATTACGATTACAGATGAAGAACAAATCTTTAATCATTGGAATAGTAAAGAAATTGTTAAACATAGGGAACTAACAAAACCACTCAAAGATGAGATTAAGAAAAAAATCAAAGAGTTAGGTTTTGACAACATAATATTAGGCATAGATCATTACGCAGAGATATTGCAAGATAAAAAATATTTCTTCAATTATGCGTGGTCGTTGCTAGATTTCTTGAAACGAAAAAATGGAATTACAAATTTTTTAGAAGAAGGCAGTCAATGGCAAAGTTATGTTAAGCAAAGTTCAAAATATAAAAATAAACGAGATAAGGAGGCACTAGAAAATTGGGCGAAGAAAGATTATCAAGAAACGACTTTATTTTAGGTGTAAATTATTTGCAAAAATTTTATATTAATAATGATTTACAAGAGAGTATATTAGATGTGTGGTATAATGCATTAAAACATTTGGAAAGAAATGTGTTTTTTGCAATAATTAAAGAGTATTGTGCTAATGAAGAATATCCACCAAAAAACCCTAACCAACTTTTAAAATATTGTAAGTTTAAAACTGGAGAGCAAGTTTGGGAATGGCTAGAAAATTTGAATGAACGCTATAAATATGACAATGAGTTTATGAGTAGTAAATTTTTTCAAGAATTATCGCAAGATAAAATTGCTTATGCATTATTTAAGCATTTGTTTCACGACAGAAAAAATGTGTATAAAAATAATGTGTTTGAAAAAGAAAGGTTAGATTTTATTGAAATAGAACCTAATTTAGAGGTTTTGCGACATGGTTATGATTATCGCAAAAAAGTGTTTGTCGACGCATATAATCGCAATTTGCAATTGCAAAATAAAGTGTATGCAACTATGATAGATAGTAATAGTAATAATACAAAAATGTTGAAAGGATAAAATTATTATGAAAATAGCTAATAAAATAATTTATTTAATGTTGGTGATGTTAGTTGTTATTGTTACAACTGGTTGCAAAAAGAAAGAAGAAAAATATGAGTTATATAAAATTGTATCTTTAGTAACAAATGAAGAATCTTCTTTAATTGATGAATATGAATATTATAATATAACTTTAGATTATAAAAATTCAGCAATACAATTAGAATATAAGATGAAATCAAATGAAAATTCTGAAATTAGGAATGGAATTTTTACTGTTGAAAATGATGAAATAACAATTACGCTTGCAGATGAAAAAATAACAGCAAGATTTAATGGTGAGAATACAATTATAGTAAATTTAATTGTATTAGAATTTTATTATAAAAAAATAAATTAAAATAAGGAGAAAAAATATGAATAGAGAAACAAAAATTAAAATTGAAAATTTAAAAAGCAGATTAAAATCAGTAGAAAAAGAGTTAAATTCAATTATGGATGAAATTCAAGATGTTGCAGATATTGAACAAGGCTATCTTGATGATATGCCAGAAAGTGTAGAAAAAGATAGTGAAGCAATAGACAATTTAGCTGATTCTATTGCTCAAATTGAAGATGCAATAGATCTTATAAGCGATGCTATTAATTATTTAGATAATGCTTTATCTATATAATAAAAAATTAGGAGGTATTTATGGAATTTATAAAATTATTACCAAAGAAAGTTAATGAATATAACTATTTTAAAAAAGAGGAAAAAGGATGCACTTTAATTAGTTTTTCTGAAAAGAAAAGAGTTGTAATTGAATGTAGATTAGAAGATTTTGATATTGAACAAGATTTTTGTATTGATGACAATGCAATAAATATGTTATTTACTTTGCAACCTATTATTAGTATTAAAGTTGATAATTTATTTATTATTAAATCTAAAAAGGGAAGTTTTAAAGCTAAATTACTTGAAAAAAAACCAAATAACATAATTAACGATTATGAGAAAAAAGTTGTTGTTGAAAAAAGTAGATTGTTAAAAGCAAGTAAATTTATAAGTGATAATGATTCAAAACCAATTTTATGTGGAGTATGTGTTACTGAATATGGTGATTTATATTCAACAGATTCATATAAGGCATTTAGATATTTAGCAAGAGATTTAAGTATTAAAAATTATTCTAGTATTACGATTCCTAAAGATTTTATCGAATTAATATGTAAAGAGTGTGGAAATAATATTGAAATTGAATATAATTCTAATATGTGTTGTGTAAAAAACAATAATATTAAATATATTAGCCCATTATATGATGGTGTATATCCAAATATCGATCAAATTTATAATATTAAAAATAATCAAAATAAATTGGTTTTTGATATGCAAGATTTTTTAGACAAATTAAATATTGCTAAACAAGTAAGGAATGATTTATCAAATAAATCTATTGCATTAACATTTAATAATAATAAATTAATAGCAACTGGAGATGATGAGTTTGAATCTGATTTAATAAATATTAGAGAACAAATAGATTATTGCTTTACATTGACAATGAGTAATTTTGCAAATGTTATTAGTTGCTTTAATCAAGAAGAAAAATTTATTGAATTTGGTTATATTTCAAATGTTAGACCTATTTT
>JAEDGC010000117.1 GCA_016297695.1 Bacilli bacterium | reverse complement strand
AAGGGGGATATGAAATGTATAGATATAAAGAAGCTTATAACCAAGGTGAAGGAGAAATAGTAGTAGAAGTTAAGGAATTTGAAACTAGAAAAGAAACAAGAGATTATATGAATAGTAGAGTTAAAGAAGTTAAAAAGGCTAATAAAGAATGGAAAACTTATTACCAAGATAATTCAGAATTAATGTTTGAAAAGGAATTAAGACTTAAGAAACATATAGATTTAGAAGATGAAGGAAATTTTGATATCGGTGAATGTAATGTTTATTATAGTTTTGAAGCTGAAATAATAGATTAATAAATAAAAGGTTTAGGGTTAGCCTTTAAAACCCTCAAATTAAATTTTAGGGGGATATAAAATGAGAGTATTTAGCAGTAGGGAATTTTTAGGAATAAAGGATATGGTTTTATTCGATGATGATATTCCAGAACATGTAAAGGAAGATGTATCTAAGAGGGTTCATGATTGGCTTAGTGTTGAAGGCCATAGTGAAACAGATGATTATATTAAAAATCAGTATCAATACCTTTTAAGAGTCAAGGAAAGTATTAAGTAGCAATATGAAGGCTAGGGATTACTCTCTAGTCTTTTTATGTCGAACGATTATTTTAAAAAGTTTATAAAAATAGTTGATATTAACAAATTAACATGTTAACATATAATTAGATAGAGAGAAAGGAGTAATAAAATGAAAAGAAATAACCAAAAGCAAATAATGGTTAGAGTAGATGAAGACACTAGAACTAAATTAAGAATTAAAGTTTTGCAAGAAAATACATCTATTCAAGAAGTTTTAGAAAAGGCTATACATGAATATCTAAATAATGATAAAGACAAATAAAAAAGATATCCCCTACCGTCCAAAGTAACAGGATATCTTTACACATAGAGAACTTATAAAAACTTCTCTATCATATTATAAATTCTCTAAAGATAAAAATCAAGAGGAGGATTAGAGTATGAAAGATTTAATACCAGTAACACAAAATGGAAATGGAGAATTATTAGTATCAGCTAGAAATTTATACAAAGGGTTAGAAATAACTGATAGATTTTCAAGATGGTTTGAAAGAATGTGCGAATATGGTTTTACAGAAAATGAAGATTATACAAGTGTGAAAAGTTCCACAGTTGTAAATAATGGTGCTGTTAAAGAACTTCAAGATTATGCACTAAAAATAGATATGGCTAAAGAAATATCTATGATACAAAGGAATGAAAAAGGTAAACAAATCAGAAAATATTTTATAGAATGTGAAAAACAACTTAAATACACATCAACTAAAGACAAATACATATCAGAAATAGACATAGCAAAAGCAGAATTAAGTTTAGTTGAAGCAACTGCAAAATTATTAAACTTAAATGATAGCAGTAAACTAGCACTTGCTACTAATATATATGAAAATCATAATATCCCAACTAATCTATTACCGCAATATACAAAATCTAAAGACAGAATATTACCAGTATCAGACTTATTGAAAAAGAATTATATAAATATGAGTGCAATAGCATTTAATAAATTACTTGTTGAAAAAGGAATTTTAAAGGAATGTACTAGAAAAACTTCTAGTGGTAGAGATAAGAAGTTTAAAATGTTAGTTGATACAGAATGGGGAGAAAATTTAGTAAATCCAAAATGTCCAAAAGAAACTCAACCAATGTATTACCAAGATAAATTCTGTGAACTACTAAAAATAGTTTTATAGGAAATAAAGGTTTAGCATGAGAAAAAAATAAATTAAATCAGGCTACTCTTTTGGGTAGTCTATGGAAAGGATGATAGTTATGAATATCCCATATGTATTTAAAAGATGTACTAAGTGTGGTGAATGGTTAGTTGCAAGTACTTATAATTTTAATAAAATGAAAACCGGTAAATATGGATTACAGCCTAAATGCAATAAATGCCGTAAAGAATATAGAAATGCAAATAAAGAAAAAATATCATTACAAAATAAAGCATATAGAGAAAATAATAAAGAACATCTAAAAAAAATAGCTAAAATTTACTATGAAGAAAATAAAGATAAAATATCAGAATATTACAAACAGTGGTATGAAGAAAATAAAGATAACGTAATTAAATATCAAAAAAAGTATCGTGAAGAAAATAAAGATAAAATATCAGAAAGAGAAAAAAAGTATAGAGAAATAAATAAGGATAAAATATCAGAAAGAGGGAAAAAGTATCGTGAAGCGAATAAAGAAAAAAAACTAGAATATGGCAAAACATACTATAATTTAAATAAAGAAAGAATAGCAAAATATCAGAAAGAATATCGCAAAAATAATAATAATAAAGTTGCGAAATATCAAAAAAAGTATCGTGAAGCGAATAAAGAAAGACTATCAGAATATCATAAACAATACTATGAAAAAAATAAAGAAAAATTGCTAATTAGTTTTAAAAATTATAATGAACTAAATAAAGAAAAAATAAAAATACAAAGAAAAAAACGTTATAAATTAAATAAAGAAAAAATATTAGAATATCACAAACAATACTATAAAACACCGCAAGGCCAAACATGTCAATTTAATGCATCTAGTAGAAGAAGATTAAGAGAAGAAAATCAAGGTAATGGTATAACTCCAGAACAATGGCTAGAATGTATGAAATTCTTTGATTTTAAATGTGCTTATAGTGGCAAATATATCGGAGGTGAAAGTGAACATAGAACTATTGACCATATATACCCAATATCAAAAGGTGGAGAACACGAAATATGGAATGTAGTTCCTATGTATGATAGTTATAATTATAGCAAACATAATAAAGAATTTTTAGAATGGTATAATGAACAAACGTTCTTTAGTGAGGAAAGATTACAGAAAATATATGAGTGGCAAGAATACGCATATAATAAGTGGCATAAAAATGAAATTGTCAAATAAAATAGAATTCTAAAATATAAATTATTAAGGGGGATGTTATTTATGAATAAAAAATTAATGAGTTTAGTTGTAAGTGGTATATTAGCAGGAAGTTTAATGGTTGGATGTAGTTCTAGT
>JAEDGC010000002.1 GCA_016297695.1 Bacilli bacterium | reverse complement strand
GTTTAAAGATTTAAATGAAGCTAGTAAAGAATTAGGAATTGATAAAGCTAGTATACGAAAGATAGCACAAGGACTTAGACATAGTGCGAAGAGTAAAATATTAAATAAAAAATTAACTTTTGAATGGGGGTAAGGTGTATGAGAAGATTTGGAAAACTATTATGGAAACACTTAAAAATTCAATTTGCTTTTTCACCTATACTAATGAGTATTATAAGTTTAATATGGTTGCCTAAATTACTTGGTATTGAATTCGAAGCAAATCCAACAGTATTAGAAAAGTCAATTGCATTCTTTTTAGTAATACTTATTATGTGGAGTATAACAGCTTTTATAAGCGTAATTTTATGTACTATAATAGATTTAATTATGGAATAGGAGGGAATGTTATGATAAATGATTTAAGTAATTTAGATTTGAGTGAATTAAGAACATTTATTGATTTTCATGAGACAAGACACAAAGGTAAATGTAATTATCTTAATATATGTGAACTATTTATAAACTGTAAATCTTGTCCAATAGGCAAGGTTATAGAGGATGGAATGGATTGTGAAGAAGTATTTTTAGCTGAAAGATATAAACATATAATTACCGAAGAATTAGTAAAAGAAGTTCAAGATAAAAACTGGGACATATGTAATTGTGACTGCACAAATTGTAAGTTACAAGAAGTAAGGTTAAATGGTGATGAATGTATGATTATGGTAGAAAGCATTATAAACAATTTTACCATTGAAACTGAGGAAGAAAAACAAGAAAAATTAGATAAAGAAAGATTAGAAGCTAGAATTAAAACAATAGAGAAAAAGGTAGATATGATATTGCAAATATTATTAGAAAAAAATAATTAATTTTTTAAAAAGGAGTTGACGTTGATATAAAAAGAGTATATAATATAAGTATAAAGAAAACAAATAAAAAATAAAAATGGGGGATTGATACATATGAATAAAAATATAAATATGGAAATGGATATTAATCAATTGATACAAGAAAATGAGGGGCTAGTGTATTATACAATCAACAGATTCTTCTTGCAAACGGTTCAAGAGTATAACATCAAGGAAGATTTGGCTCAAGTGGGAATGATGGCATTATACAAAGCTATACAAACTTATGAAGTAGGTAGAACTGAATTTTCAACATATGCAGTTAGAGTTATAAAATCCAAAATGATAAACTTTTTACAAAATGACTTATATAAATATGTCTCTAAGGGTGGATTAAATAAAGTACATGACACTGAAGGTATTGATGATGATAAGATGCGTGAGCGTACAGTCGGAAGATTTGACGACCATAGCAATGTTGAAACTAGTGAATTGTTAGACTATATAAAAGACTTCAAGGATGAACGTGCTTATAAAATAGTATGCTTATTAAGTGAAGGATATACTTATGAAGAGATAGGCGATATGTTAGATTTAAGTAAACAAAGAATAAATCAAATAGTAACTAAATTAAGAAAACATTTAATAGATAATAAAGATAAATTACATTTAGGAGACTATGATATAAATAATAATGAGACAAATAAAATAGACAATAAACCTATAATAGCATATAATGAAGATGAAGGAATTGAATTTGAATATGATAACTATATAAAAGCATGTGAAGAATTGGAATGTGATAAATATTATGTTAAACGTAGTTTGCTTAATAAAAAAACAAATATCTATAGCACAAGTAAAGTTTTAAAAATTAAAATATATTTTAAACTTAAATAGGAGGTGATTTGTAATGGATTATTATGGCGAGTTAGAAATGAAAGTTAGATTTTACAACAATTCTCATGATGTAAAGGCTAATAAAGTAGTGTTAGGATGGAAAGTTATAGCATATTTTACACATTTAATATCGTTATCAAGTGTAGAAGCTGACCTCTATGGTGCTGAAATAAAGTTAAATCAAGAAACTAATCAATATGAATTAACTAAATTAAAAGGATTAAATGTAGAAGAGCATAGAGGAATACCATATATTATAGATGTAACATATGATAGGGCATATGATGTATCATACAATAAAAATAAAAAAGAAAAAAATGAAATATTATCCAAACTAATGTTTACAAAAGAAGAACAAAGAAAAATAGCTAGAAGAACTGACTATAGAACAAAAGAGGAAATGGATAAATCTTTAAAAGACTTAAAGGCATGGATAGAATATGACAAGTACTTAGAAGGCATTGGAGAAGAACAAGATATTTTATAAAGGAGAGTGTATAGTATGTATAGAATTTTTAAAAGTTTAGTAGTAGTTGTATGGATATTAGATATAATGAATATTAATGTTATTGGTATACCTTTATTAGAATGTTTAGAACCTATATTAAATGATGCAAATAATTTAAACACATTATTTTGGTTTTTAGTATTTGCTTTCTTGCCTAGTGCTAATGTGGTTGCAAAACTAAATAAAGAAGATAAATAGAGTTTAGAGGACTAAAATTTAGTCCTCATTTTTTTTAAAATAATATTGACATTTAATAAGAATAGATGTATAATATAAATAAATAAAGGAGTGATAGATATGGAAGAGATATGGAAACCTATAAAAGATAATGAAAATTATACTATAAGTAATTATGGTAAGGTAAAAAATAAAAAAGGTAAGTTATGTAATATAATAAATAATTATGTATCATTGAATAAAAGAAAATATAATTTAAATACACTTATGATAAATACATTTGGACATATTATATTATTAGATGATGAAGAAGTCTTTGAAGATGTTGTAGGATATGAAGGATTATATAAAATAAGCAATAGAAAAAGAGTAATAGATTCAAAAACTGGTAAAATATTAAAACAATCTCAGCCTAATCCTACTATTTTTGTTGCACTAAAAAAGGATGGAATAGTTAGGAGAATAAGTGTTAATAAACTATATGGACAAGTATTTTATGAAAAAATAATTGATGATTTAGAAGGTGAAGTTTGGAAGAATGTAGGCGACATAGAAGAATTTAAAGAATATGAACATTATTATCAAATTAGTAATATGGGTAGAATTAAAACACTTAAAGATGGAACTGAAAAATTAATGAGTCCTAAAGATGATGGCTTCGGATATTTACAAATAGGTTTATATTTAGATGGAGGAGTTAAATTTTTCAGAATAAGTAGATTGGTGGCATTTGCATTTGTTGAAAACAACGACCCAATAAATAAAAATGAAGTTAACCATATAAATCAAGTAAAAAATGATAATAGAGCTGAAAATTTAGAATGGTGTGATAGAAAATATATTGTAAACTATGGCGATAGGATGGAAAGAAGAACTAAAAATTGTATAGAAAAAGGTATATATGAAAGGGCAAAAGAAAAAAGAATGAAATCCGAAGGGTATAAAAATGGAATAAAAAAAATTTGTGTTAAAGTATATTGTGTTGAATTAGATAGAGTTTTCACTAGCATACAATCAATAGAAGATGAATTTGGATATAATAGAAGTAATATAAGTTGTTGCCTAAGACATTTACAAAGTACTGCATATGGTATGCATTGGATTTATTATGATGAATATATAAAAGAAAATGAAAATAATAGTTGACATTTGATAAGAATAGATGTATAATATAAGTAAATAAGATAAAGGGAGAGTTGAGAATATGAATAATAAAGATAAACTACAGATAATAGAAGAATACAATGGATTAATCAATAAATACGTTAATATGTATTTCAGAAGTATTAAAGGAAATTGGATATCTAAGGATGATTTAAAACAGGAGATAATTTTAGGATTATTAAATGATTTAGATAAATTAGATGAAAGTAAAGGTAAAAGTGTATTTATAGAAAAAAGCATTGAAAATAATTGTCTAAGTTATATAACAACAAGAAATAGAATGAAAAGAGGCAATGGATTAGCTGATGATAGTTTAGATAAAAAAATAATAAATGATGATGAAAATATAAATCTTATAGATGTAATTGGAAGTGATTATGATTTAGAATATGATACAATAAATAATATAATGGTTAAAGATATACTTAATTTTATTAACAATTATAATAATAGACAAGCATTAATATTAAAAATGTATAGTGAAGGTTATACATTTGCTGATATAGGATATATGCTAGATATGAGTAGACAAAGAGCAAATTTAATATTTAAAAAAACAATAGATAAAATAAGAAATAAGTATAGAATTGAGGTGATGTAAGTATGGATATTATGAGTTGGCTACCTTGGACAGGAATAATATTTATCGACTTTATCTTAGGAACTCTATACATTTCAGCTTTATGTATTATTACAATAGCATTATTAATATTAGGAGCATTTATATTAGGATTTCTATTAATGACTTGCTATATATGGATACCAATACTAGCAATAATTGTTATTATAATGAAATTATGTGGATTATAAGGATGATAAGCATAATTGAAAAATAGTTAAAATAAAAAGGAGATGGTAAAATGAATAAATATAAAATAGGAGATAGAGTGAAAATTAGAGAAGATTTAGAGGTAAATGAAAAATATGGCGCACATTATTTTATAGATGCAATGAGTGAAATGAGAGGGTTGACATTAACAATTGATGAAGAATATGAGGATGGTACTTATAGAATGAAAGAAATAGGATGTAATTGGACAGAAGAGATGATTGAAGGGTTATCCGAAGAAATTATAAATAAAAAATTATTGGAGTTTGTACTTAAGAAATATAATGTAACTAAGGAAGAATTAGAAAGAGAAATGAATAAAGATAAAGAATTAGAAAAGACTATACAAGATATGGTAGACGATTATAAGGGTTTTAAAGATTATTGTATTAATTGCAGTAGATGTTGTGATAGAAGAAGATGTAAAATAGCAAAAATAATTGAAGATTATGATTTAACAGGAGTAGGAAGACCTAGTTGTAGTACAATTTGGCATATTTTACATGAAAGAGGTTTATGGGATTTTATAGATACAGATTATGATTAAAATATAAAATAAAAAGAGGTGGTGTAAATATGAAATTAGAAATTGAAATTACTGGATGTGTGAATTGTCCATATTTAAAATGGGGAAAATATTATGACGAAGAAGAAGTTTGTTTTTGTGAGAAAGGAGCATTTGGTAATCCACAATGTAGTCCTATGAAACCAGGATTTTCTAATGGAGAAAGAGTAGCACCTAAAATTCCTCCAAAGAAATGTCCTTATATATTAGATTTTTTAGCTGAAAAATTATTAGAAGAATTTGGATGGAATATATCAACTAAAAAAAGAATGTTAGAAATATTTGATGATTTTGGAATTGAAATTAAGGAATAAAATATAAAATAAAAAGGAGAGGTTTATATGAAAATAAATAAAGGTATGAGTGTTTTACTAGCTAGTATGTTAATAAGTGGTATGTTAGTAGGTTGTAATGATAATAGTAATACAGATACAACTAAAACATTGACTAAGCGTGTTGAGGTCACTAAAGATAAGACTGAGACTAAAGAAGCAACTGAGGATAAGACTAAGGATAAAGAGGAAAAAGCTCCTAAGGACGACAAGGAAAGTAGTAGTAAAAAACAAGTAAATACTAAGAAGGATAATACTGATGTTAAGAAAGACACTAAGAAAAAAGAGCCTAAGAAGGAAAAACCTATATATGATGAATATGGATATGACCAATATGGCAATTATGACCCTAATAAAGATTTACATAATGATAGAGAGTGGAATAATGATGACCATAAGAGATGGGAGGAGGCTCATGGTGAAGACTGTAGCATATGTGGAGGTCATGTGGGAGGAAAGGAAATGTGTGAATGCGATGGTACTATACATCATAGAACTTGTCATATAGATGTTTATACTTGTCCTAGTTGTAATAGATATGGTTTAAAACATAACCCTGATATATATGGATGTCCTTATTGTGGATATCCTAATGAAGTAGAAGAATATGATAGTGAAGAACCAATACAAGAAGCAGATGATTATTATGAATAATGAATTTTAAAATAAAATATAAAATAAAAAGGAGAGATGGGGTATGAAAAAAATATTTGGGATTTTATTATCTTTAATGATGGTATTTAGTATGGTTGGTTGTGAAAGTAAAGAAGAAAGACAAGCTAAAATAGTAGAAAAAGTTAAAGCTAAAGCTGAAGAAACTATAATGCAAAGTGGAGAGGTTGAAGGATGGAGTTATATAAGTAATAAACAATGGAGTTATGTGGAAGATGAAGGTGGAGATTATGTAAGATTAGATGGAACATTTAATTATTTAGTATCTTTTGATATAGCTATATATTTTTACATTAATGAAGATGGAACTGAAATAACAAAGATGAAATTTATAAGTCCCGAAGGAGTAGAGGAAACCGACAATGTTAATCCTATGTTGAAAAGTATATAATAATTTATACCTAGATAAAATTTTATCTAGGTATTTTTATACTTTTACTTGACTTCATATATAAAATAATGTATAATATACTTGTATATGAAATTCAAGAAGGAATATTTAATTATGAAAAATTTTTGTTAGAATAGTGTTGACATTAGAATAAAGATAATATATAATATAAGTATAATATAAAAAGGGGTTGGTAATATGAATAAATGGATAGAAAAATATGAAAGATATTTAACTTTATTAAACAAAAGTGAAAGAACAATTATTAATTATACTAAAACATTAAAGAAAATTATAAAAGATGAAAAGATTGAAGACATAGAAGAATTTGTAGATATGGACAGAGAGTGGTGGTTCTCTTGGGTTGGAAAACAAAGAGAGATAGGTAAGACTTCAATAGCAACTATAAACTGTAAGATTAAACAAATGAGTAGTTTTTATCATTTTTTAGTTAATGAAAATATAGTAAATAGTAATCCTTTGTATAAGTTCCCAAAGGTAAACCAAACAAACGGGTTAGAATATAAAGAAAAATGTATGACAGATGAACAAGCTAAAGCATTATTAAGAGCAACAGATGATGAAAGATTTATGATTGGAAGTAAATATATAAATTGTAGAAATAAATTAATTGTATATCTATTATTAAATATAGCAACTAGAATTGAAGAAACATCTAGAATAAGATTAGAGGATTTAGATTTAGAAAATGAAAATAGAATATACATCAGAGGAAAAGGACATGGTAATATGGTATCAAGATTTACAAATGTTAATGATAAAGTTAAAGATTTAATATTAGAATGTATAAGTTATAATCCTAACAGAACATATTTATTTGAGAGTGAAGAAGGTATACAACTTGGAACTCAAGGAATTCGAAATGTATTTTATCTTGCAAGAAGTATAGCACAAGTTGAAAATGTAACTCCTCATATGTGTAGACACTATGTAGGTTCATCTCTTGCTGAAAGAGGTGTTGAGGCACAAAAGATAGGATTTGTATTAGGACATAGTAAAGGTAGTAAAGTAGCCGAAACATTTTATATTAAACCTAAAGGTAATATGAATGATATACTTGAAAAAATAGACTTATTTGACTAGAGGTTTTTCCTCTAGTTTTTATATTTATTTACTTGACATTTTATAAAAAATAGTGTATAATATAATTAAATAAGATAGGAGGTAATAATATGAGAAGAAAAGAACCAAAATATTATTATGCAAGTGTATATGAACGTTTCCCAATATTTAAATGGCAAAAATGTAGATGTTGTGGTGAAGAGGTTAAACTTGAAAAGATGTATGAAGTTACATTTCATAATGATAAATGGTTTACTTATCAACGACCATTCTTTGTATGCAAAAAATGTGCATTAAAGAAAATAAATCCTACATTTATACTTAAAAGAGCAATTCCGAAATATTTAGCAGAATATTATGAAGGTACAGAAGAATTTGAAAGATTTAAAGAAACAAGTAATAGAATAATTTTCTAAGGAGATGATAGTATGAAAATAATAGAAAAAGAATATCCAACTGGAAAAAATGCAATGTGTGGAGACATTATAATAACTAATGACAATGAATATTTGCTAATAGGATGGGATTATCATACTCAAAAAGCAATAACTATTGACGTTAAGAAAACTACTAATAATGTTAGAATATATGAATATACAGAAGAAATAAGAGAAAAATATGCAAATTGCAGAGTGATACCAGCTGGAGAAATAACTATGACATTTTTTGAATAATTTTTGATATTTCATGTATATTATCTTTATAACTTGTTTATAATATAGATAAAATAAAGGAGGTAATATACATGAAAAGAAGTGAAGAATTTTTAAGTAAAATTTACAATGAAAGCACAAGAAAATCTTATGAGAATCTATTTTTAAAAATGAGAACCTTAGAAGATATATTAAATAAAGATATTGATGAATTATCAACAAGAAAAGAGTTTTTATTATTATTAGAATACTGTTGTAAGGGGAATACTTATAATTCTATATATGTTAAATGGAGTTTGCTAAAGAGATATTATGAATACATAGGTAACAATAATATAAAAGTTATATCAAATAAAGACTTAAATAAAATAATAAGAGATAATAAAGAAAAAGATGATAATAGATATATACTTAAAGAAAAACTTATTAAAATGGTAAACAAATTAGAAAATAATACAGATAAAGCAATTTTATTACTTGCGAGAAACGGAATAGGTATAGAATACGAAGCACAAGATTTAATTAATTTAAGAGTAAAGGATATTGATTTTAAACATAATATGATATATGATAAAAAAATAGATGATTATACTATGTATATAACTAAATTAGCTATGAATGAAAAGGAATATGTGACTATAGGTAATTATGATAAGATTATAATATATAATATGAATAGTGAATACTTATTTAAAACTAGACCAACTAAATCTACTTTGGATGGTATGCTTCCACTTAAACCTAGTGGATTTAGAGGTCGTATGCAGAAGATTAAGGCTGAATTAGAAGATGATAATATAATTTTAAGCAATTTAATTATGAGTTACATTGTAGATAAAGTTATAGAATATCAAAATGAAATAGGTAAAGAACTAACTCAAAATGAACTAAAATATTTTTTAAATATAAATTTTGGTTTTACAAAAAATGCATATGATGTAAGAAAAATGACTAGACAAATAATAAAAAGTGGTGTATAATATATAATTAAGAATAACAAAGGAGTGGCGATATGAATAGATATATTAGTAGAGATAATTTTTTAAGAGAAAAAGATATGAGTATTAGTACTAGAAAATCTTTTGATACTTTATTTAGAAACATAGAAGAATATGAAGATGTAATAGATAAAGCAATTGATGAATGGACTAAAGAAGATTGTTTAGATATGTTGGCAAGTTTGGGTATAAAGAAAGCAAATACAATAGCAGTAAAATGGAGTTTATTAAAAAAATATTTAATTTATATTGGTAATACTGTATATAGAGAAATAACTAAAAGTGATTTAGAAAACATAGATGGCAGTGTATTAAGATATATCCCTTATGAAGAAGTAATATTGGGACTAGATGTATTTGAAAACTATATTGATAAAGCTATAGTATTATTATTAAGAAATGGAATTAGAAGTGATGAATATAGATTAATAAAACATGAAGATATAGATGTAGAAAATAATGCTATAAAGCTTTCTAATAGGGTTATAAGAGTTGATGATTATACTATGGATATATTAGTCAAAGCTATGAATGAACGTGGTTATAAAATGAATATAAAGGATAAGAGTAATTATAATTATTATCATTATAACATGGAGTCACCATATCTAATAAAAAATAGAAGAAATAAATATAATGATGATGGAAGAACTCCTATGATTGAAACTTCATTAAGAGACAGAACTAATAAATTATTAAGACGAGTTGAAATAGATGGTATATCAAGTACAGCTTTAGTATCATCATATATTGTTGATAAAATTATTGAATTTGAAAATGAAATGGGATTAACTTTAAATGAAAATCAGATAAAAGGATTTGTAGAAAATAAGTTGAAAATGAAATGTAATATGTATACAATTTATAATATGAAAAAGAATATAGGTGAGTAAAAATTCACCTATATTTTAAAATAATAGTTGACATTTGATAAAAAATAATGTATAATATAAGTAAATAAGATAGGGGAGATGAATATGAGTAAAAAATATATAAAGTCACCTTTAAATTATGTTGGAGGAAAGTATAAACTTTTACCACAAATAGAACCATTGTTTCCTCAAGCCGATACTTTTGTTGATTTAATGTGTGGAGGATTTAATGTTGGAGTAAATGCAAGAGCAAATTTTGTAATAGGGAATGATATAGAAGATAAAGTAATACAACTTTTAAATATGTTTAAAAATTATTCATCAGATTACATAATAAATCAAATTGAAAATATAGTAAATGAATATGGACTAAGTGATACAAGTAAAAACGGATATGAATTTTATGGATGTAATTCATCTGATGGAGTAGCTAAATATAATAAAGAAAAATATTTAAAAATGAGAACCGATTATAATAATAATCAAGATGATGTATTTTTATTTTATACGGTAGTAATATTTGCTTTTAATAATCAAATAAGATTTAATAATAAAGGTGAATTTAATATGCCAGTTAACAAAAGAGACTTTAATAATAATATAAGAAAAAATATAATAAAATTTGTTGATGAAATACACAAGAAAGAAATAACTTTTACAAATAATGACTTTAGAGAATTAAAACCTAATAAATTAACTACTAATGATTTTGTATACTTAGACCCACCATATTTATTAGGATGTGCGAGTTATAATGAGCAAGACGGATGGAATTTAGATTTAGAAAAAGACATGTATCAATTATGTGATGATTTAAATAATAAAAATATAAAATTTGCTATGAGTAATGTAGTAAAGCATAAAGGTAAAATAAATGAATATCTAGAAAATTGGGGAGGAAAATATAATATAAATTTTTTAGACTTTGATTATAAAAATTGTAATTATCATAGTAACAATAAAAACAATGAAACAATAGAAGTATTAATAACTAATTATAATATAAATAAATAAAGGGGTGATGATATGTTTAAAAAAGAAGATATTAAACCAGGTATGTTGGTTGAAATAAAATTTGATTATAATGGTTCTAAGTCTCTAATGTATGTAACAGAATGTACAAATGGAATTGTGTTTATTGATAAAGACGATTGTTATAGCGTACTTAAAACGTATAACGACAATTTAGAAGGGACTTGTTCAAAGATAATAAAAGTATACGGATTTTCAGAATATGAATGTAAATCAAGAAGTATTTCAATAGAAGATAGAGAATTGCTTTGGGATAGAGATAGTGAGGTTGATTGGAGCAAGGTAGAAGTTGATACAAAAGTCCTTGTAAGAAATCCTAGTATAAGTAAAAGTTGGAGTAAGGCATACTTTGCAAAATATAAAGATGGAAATGTATATGTTTATGATGGAGGTAAAACAAGTTGGAGTGGTGGTTTAATAACGTATTGGGCTGAAGCTAAATTATATAAGGAGGATGAATAATATGAATGTTTATTGGAAAGATGAATGTAAGTATTGTCAAAATAGAGAGTATTGTGTATATAAAAAACATATGACTAACTTCAAAGAAGCATTATACTATATGGAAAAATCAGCAAAAGGTATATATGGAAGACTTAGATTCAATTGTGATTATTTTTTACTTGATGAAAAAGAGTATTGGAAGGAAAATATGGGAGAACAAGGAGGTAAATAATATGATACAAGTAAAAGAATTTGATTATAATATTGAAAATGAAATGAATAAATGGCTAAAAGAAAATGATAAAAATATAATAGTGAAAGACATTAAATATCAGACTGCTATAAATGAAAATTCAATATATACAAGTGCATTGATTATATATGAAAAGATAAAATAATCATTGACATTTGATAATACTTAATGTATAATATAAGTAAATAAGATAAGGAGAAGATATTATGCGTACAGATTTAATAGAAGTTAAAGAGTTATTTGATAAAATAGCTAATACAAGTGGTAAAAATGATAAGATAAAAATTATTAAACAAAATAAAGATAATGAGTTATTTATAGAATGTTTAAAATTTTTATTAGATAGTGATATAGTAACTGGTCTAAGTAAAAAGAAAATAAAGAAAAGAGTAGCAGTAATGGGATATAGATTGGAAACTATGGAAGAAGCGATGGAATATTTAAAACATCATAATAGTGGTAGAGATTCAGATATAGCTATGATAAAAGATTTCTGTGATAGACAAGAAGGATGTAAAATATTTTGTGAAGAACTATTTACTAAAAGTTTAAAAATTGGTATAGATGTAAAGGGAGTTAATAAAGCGATACCTAATTTAATACCTTCATTTGATATAATGTTAGGTAGTAAAGGCGAATTAGATAAACTTCCTAAAGGGATGAAATTTGTAACTGAAAAATATGATGGTGTTAGATGTTTTACTCAAATAAGAGACGGAAGAATAATTATGAAGAGTAGACAAAACAAGGTGTTTGAA
Source organism: Bacilli bacterium (assembly GCA_016297695.1). Classification (GTDB taxonomy): domain Bacteria; phylum Bacillota_I; class Bacilli_A; order RF39; family UBA660; genus RUG14121. The sequence goes on along the minus strand of JAEDGC010000002.1, from coordinate 99,472 downwards.
GGTTTAGTTGACATTGAAAATGCTATAGCTGATTTAGGATTGGATAACGTGTGTTTAGATGGTGAATTATTGGCTATAGATAGTCCATATGAAACAGTATATAAAGATACAATGAAAATAGTATCAACTAAAGATAAAGAAAAGCATGGTGTTAAATATATGTTGTTTGACATAATACCTTTAAGTGAATTTGATAATAAAGAAGGTAAAATAAAATACTCAGATAGAAGAGAATGGTTAAATACAATAAAAGAGAATGAATTTATTAACGTAGCACCAATTTTATATAAGGGTATAGATATAGATGAAGTTTTAAAAGTATTAGATGAATGTAGAAGTAATGGAGCAGAAGGATGTATGATAAATACAGATAAACCATATGAATTCAAACGTAGTAAAGTATTACAAAAACTTAAAGTAATGTCTACTTGTGACTTAAGAGTAATTAGATTTGAAGAAGGAGACGGAAAACTTAAAGGTACTTTAGGTAAGATTATTTGTAATTATAAAGGCTTTGATTTAGGTGTAGGTAGTGGCTTTAGTGAAGCTATGAGAGATGAAGTTTGGAATAATCAAGATAAATATTTAGGTAAAATATCTGAAATCCAATATTTTGAAGAAACTAATAATGATGAAGGAGGACTAAGTCTTCGCTTTCCTGTATTTAAACAATGGAGATTTGATAAGGAGGAAGAAAGTTATGAATAAATATAGAAGTGATATAGGAGGGATAATTATATGAGTTTAGCATTCAGAACTTGTCCAGAATGCCGATGGAATAAAGTTGGATATTATTGTGGTAAACAATTTACACTAAATGGATTTGAATGTATAAATTTTGACAAAAAAGAAAAAAAGGTAATAAAAAAAGACCCACATAAAGATTGTGAAGTTAGACAAGACCAATTAGAATATCTTAAATTAAAGTATTTATATGAAGGTGAACCAATAGATTATTTAGATGCTAGAGTACCATTTCATTATAAAGATATTAAATATCAATCTATGGATATAAAAGAATATATAGCTATGGTAGAAGAAATAGAAAGACGAGAAGAGTTGGAGATAATAAAAATATTAAAAGAAAGAAATATAATAGATTAAAGGAGTGATAGTATGCATAAATTAAAAGAAGAAATAAAAAGAGGCATAAAGGGTGTTATTTTAGGTACAATAGCGTTTGGATTAGCTTTAGGAGTTGCATTCTGTGTATTATATGGAATTGGATATATAGGTAATAAGCTAGAAACTACTATAGGTGTACAATATGAAAATGCAAAGAGGGAAAGATTTGAAAATTCAACTTCATATACTCATAGTATGCAAGATAAGTTAGCTGAATACAAAAGAGAATTTGAAACTGAAAAAGATGTTGATACTAAACTAGCTATATTAAATTGTATAGATGATGAATTTGCACAATTTGATGAAAATAAAATATCTAGTTCAACATTGAGAGACTTTTTAATAAGTGTTAAAGATGGAAGTTTAAGAATGGAATTAAATAATTAAGGAGGGTATTATGAATAAAAAAGTTATAGGTTTAGGATTAAGTTTAATGATGGTATGTGGTATGGTAGTAGGATGTAGTGATGGAGAAAATGCAAGATATCAAGATAAACGTGAGTCAAAACAAGCGTTGTCAAATTCAAGAGCAATTGTAGGAAGTCCTGAGATACGACATTTTACTGAAAAGAAAAATTTAAAAGAGATATTAGAACTAAGAGATAATCCTAAATTAATATGTCATTATTACACTAAAAATACAATGACTGGTAAATATATATATCAAGGTAAATGTAGTGGATATGGAATTCCTTATGCATCTAGTTTTACAACTCCTAATGATAGTGAAGGCGAACCTATACCTGACCCAAATGGTATGTATATGCAAGGATTATCAACTACTGCAACATGGATAGCACATATAAATGATAAGGGTGAAAAAGAAATAAGATATATAGAAGAAGAAATAACTGTAACTCAAAGTAAAATAGATAAAAGATTATGCGAAGAATGGTCATTGCCAAGTAACTATTAATAAAGGAGGGAGTTGGTTATGATTGATTATAGGTTTTATGACCCTGACATGAGAGAAATGCATTCAATGAAAGGATATGATAATGGTAAAATTACATGTGAAATTACAGAACCATCTGTAATAGCACAAAATAATGATATATTTCCAATTAAAGATGTTATACTAATGCAATATACTGGATATAGAGATAAAAATGGCAGAAAAATTTATGAAGGAGATATACTTCAAAGAAGAAATAATAAAATTTCAATATCATATGAAGATGGATGTTTTATGGTAAATTATAATGACGGAAATAAAGTATCAATTTTAAATGTAAAAAATACTATAACTGACTTATATGAAGTAGTTGGATGTATTCACTATACTGATGAAGATATGGTGTTAGATTATAATGAATATTATGAATAATAAAAAAATAAAAGGAGAGTAGATAATATGAATAATAGAGTAAGATATATAAATACAGATATTTTTAAAGGTGTGTACCAACCAATTAGAACAAAGAATGCTTATGCTATTGGATTTATAGGAAAGAGTAGTTATATTGTAACTTTAGAAAAAGATGATGAAAATAAAAATAAGATGAAAATTCATACTTATATAAATGATACTAATAAAGTAGTTGAACATATAGACGATGAACTTGTAGACGGTTTTTTTAAACAAATGGTATTTTATTAAAAAATATTTGACATTTGATAACAGTAGTTGTATAATATAAGTAAATGAATTAGAGGAGGGGATTATATGGAAGAATTAGTAAAACAATTAAATTTAAGGTTGAACTGGGAAATGGATGGCGTATATGTTTTTAAAAATGATGATTTATATGTTCAATTTATTAATCCTCATGAGGGAACAGACTTTGAATATGTTATAAGAGCTGAGTATAAAGAAGATTTTGATAGATGGAGCAACTGTGAATACGAAACATATAGTACAGATTTAGAAAAAGATTTAAGTGAAATAATATCAGAACTAAAAGAAATGATAAAAGAAAAAGAGCAATGGTTATAAAAAATATTTGACATTTGATAAGATTGCTTGTATAATATAATTAAAATAATAAATAAAATATATATTTAAAGGAGAGATGTGATATGGTAACAAATCAATTAAGAGTAGCAGGTCATTTAATAAGTAAAAATGTAAGAATGGGTGTAAACCAAGAAAAGAAAAAGAATTGGATAATGTGTGATTTAACTCTTAGAATAAGTGAAACACAAACAATTACATTAAGTATGTTTAGCAACGAATTCACATCAACTGGTACAAAATCTAAATCATATACAGCATTAGAAACTATAAGAGATACTTATAAATCTCTAGATAGTACAATAACAAATAAAAGAGTAAATCCTGATGCACAAGCTGAAAAAGATGAAGCTACAACAGTAGCTACTTTAGAAGAAACAACTTTTGTATATGCTAATAGAGGTGTAACAATAGGAATGAATAGATATATGAGAGATGGAGAAATACAAGAAAACTTTAGATTATCAGTAAACTTTGTAAATAGTGCTAAAGAGACTGACCCAAAAGAACCATTCTTAGAAGGTACATTAATAGGAGTTGTAACTAAGAAACCATTTAGATTTGAAGAACCTAATGGTGAAGAATATGTTAAATTTGAATTAACTGTTCCTACTTATCAATCAGCATGGGGAGATAGAGATGAAAGTGTAGTAGTTGATAAATTTGAATTAGTAATGAGAGCAGAAAACTTTGAAGAAGGCGAATTTGAAGGAGCAATGGATTTTGTTGAAGATGAATTTGATGAAAATATGGTTATATCAGTATCAATAGAACCTACTGTAAAAGTTGTAGCTAGTCAAGAACCAGTAGAAGATACTGGAAGTAAACGTGGATTTGGTAGAAAAGTAGAATTCAAACCATCTACAAGAACAGTAAGAGAAATAAGAGTATTAGGTGGATATGCACTAGAGGAAGATGAATACGCTGAAGATAAAGCATTTGATTTTGATTTATATAGTAAAGCAGTTGAAGAATTTGAAAGAAAATTAGAAGAAATGAAAGCAGACCAAGGACAAACTTTCCAAGTTCAAAAAGGATTTGGTAATGCTAAAAAAGATAGTGGAACTAAATTACCATTCTAATGTAAAATATAATATAAAGTTAATAACGGAGGTAGCTGATTAAATTCCTACCTCCATTGTTGTAGTAAACGGAGGATATTATGTGGAGCAAAGAAAAGTTTTTATCAGATTTAGAATTTGGAAAGATTGGGGAAGAAAAAACATTAGATTTTTTAAATTCTTTAGATATGACACATAAAGTTATAGATGTTAGAGAAGATAAAATTTGTCAGAAGAATGATGTAGATTTTATACAGATTGCTAAAGATTGTGAAATTTATAAAATAGAGGTGAAAACAGATAGGCAATCACATATTTCAAAAAATATAGTATTTGAAGTAATAAGTAATAAAAAGTATAATACAGAAGGTTGTTTTAGTAAATGCAAAGCTGATATTATGTTTTATTATTTTAGTGAAGTTGATGAATTATATTATATTAATGTACAACTTTTAAAAAATTATGTTGAAGAAAATAAAAAAGATTTAAAATTAATTCCTATGGGTGACAATGCTTTAGGTTATTTGATAAGATATGAGATTTTATTAGAAAAAGAAATAATGTTCAAAATATAATTTGACATTTGATAATTTTTAGTGTATAATATAGTTAAAATAAGAAATAAAAAGGAGAGATGTAAAATGGCTTTTGGAAATGGAAATAGTGATAGTGGATTTGACTTATTAAACTTAAAACCTCATAAAGTAAGTACAGATATAGAAGGTAATTTATTAATTTATGGTTTACCTAAAACTGGTAAAACATCATTTGCATTTAATATGTGGAAGAATAAATGTTTAATACTTGCGACTGAAAGAGGATATAACTACTTAGATGGAGCAATGGCATTAGATATAACTAAATTTAGTGATTTCTCTAAAATATTAAAACAACTAAGAGACCCAAATGTTAAAGAGATGTTTACAACAGTAGTTATAGATACTGTAGATATAATGGAAAAATTAGCAGTAAAATATGTATGTAATAGAGCTTCAGTAAAAGATTTATCAGAAGTACCTTATGGTAAGTTATACGGAGAACTTGATACAGAAATAGAAAATATCATTTTAGGAATTGCTAGAGAAGGTTATCAAATATGCTTTATATCACATGCAGTAACTAAAACAAGTATGGATGATGACCAAATAACTTATACAACAGCAACTATGAGTAGAAGAATTAATAACTTAGTATCTAAATTCTGTGACCATATATTCTATTTCTCAATGGAAAGAAATGAAGATGGAGAATTAGAAAGATGGATATATACTAGAGGTACAGATACTTATATGGCTGGTAGTAGAATAAATGGTTTGCCATCTAAAATAAAACTAGATGTTGATGAATTTAAAAAAGTTGTATCTGATTCTATATTAAAAATAGGTGGAACTGAGGGAGAAGAAACTTCTAATATACCACAACCATTATTCAAAGAAAGAACATTTGAAGAAGTTATGGATTCGGTAGTAAAATTAGTAACAACTAAATTCATGGAAACAGATAATATGGATTATGTAAAAGAAATAACTGATAGAAATTTAGGAGTAGGAAGACTTATAAGTGAATGTGAAAGAAGAGATAAAGAAGCGTTAGAAATAATAGAAGTTGAATTAGAAAATAAAGCAGAAGAATTAGGAATTTAATAAATATAAATAGAGTAGACATAAAATCTACTCTATTTTTTTATAATAATAGTTGACATTTGATAATATTTAATGTATAATATAAGTAAATAAGATAAAAGGAGAGGATAATATGAAAAAGAATTTTATAATAAAAATGTTAGATGGTGGTATAAGAGATATATCAACAGATACTTGGTGTGAACGCAGAGGTTGTAGTACTTGTGGATTTAATGGATGGCATGTCGGAGAAATGGAAATACATTTAAAAGACGATACATTAAGAGTTGAACTTGGTACTATGTATAAGTTTGATTTGCCTAGCGAACAAGATTTAATACGTTGGTTTGATGATAATACTGAAAAGATAAAGAATATGACAGAAGAAGAATTTATAAAGTTTTTTACAGAAGACAATGAAGTTTTTAGATTTTGCGATGAAGTTAAATATTTTATAGTAACTAAAAAAGAAATATAGGTGGTAACATGAGTATATATATAAGAAGTGAATTTCTTGATAGAGAAGAAGGAGTATTTATTGAAACGAGACATGATAAAGAGCCAGTATATTATACAGATATAATAGGTGTAGAATTTGAACCTTTTCCTTATGATATGGATAGAGGTGTAATTTTTCAGATAACTTATGAATTATTCCAAGCATATGAAAAACAAAAGAAAGCAGATGAAGAATATGCTAAATATCATTATGAAATTAAAATAGATGTAGAATTTGCTAAACAATATTTTTATAAAAATCGAATAGAAGAATATGCTATAATAGATAGATTAGTAGAAGTATCAGTAAAAGATGATGAAATAAATATAAAATATGACATGGATAATGAAATAAAAGAGACAACATTTGAAGGTGGATTTGATTTATTAAGAGAATGGAAATTAAAAGATTATAAATAGGTGATGTTATGAAACAAATAAGAAGTAATGAATTACTAGAAGAATTTTATAAAGAATATAATATAAATGAATTTGATTTATCTGACTTAAATTTATTTTTAAAATTCATTGATGATAATTGTAATATATATTTAATAGATGATTTTTATAGAAAAGGAAATAAGATATTAGAAAGCTTAAATATAAAGACTAAAAAATTGCTTACAAATGAAGAACTTAAAAATAGTAAAAATGCATGTGCTATACTTATTGATAGAGATGAAAGTAATAAGAAAATAAAATAAAAGGAGAGATGTAATATGTTAATAAGAGATTTTATTGGAGATTATAAAAGTTTTTTAGATAATTTTGGATATCATGAAACAATAGTGGCTAGATATATTAAACAAAGAGCATTAGATTATGGATATGAAGTTTATAATGGTAGAAGAAAAAAATATATGCAAGGTGATAAAATAATATTTGAATTTAGAGATAAGCTGATAGCTTTAGTTGAACTAGGTAAATGTTTGGAAGATGGTAGTAATGTAATAGTTAGTCATATGGATAGTCCTAGATTAGATGTAATACAAGGTAGTCCAATAGTCGAAGAAGAAGATGGTGTATTTGTTAAAACTGTGCCATATGGTGGAATTATAAATCAATTATATCTTGATAGACCTTTGGTATTAGTTGGTAGAGTTTATAATGATGATGGTGAGTTAATTCAAATAAATACTAAAGAACAGGGATATTTCTTTAATGTAACAAGTTTACTTCCACATTTAAAAGGAAGACAAGAGGTAAAAGATTTAACTTATGATAAGTTAAGAGTAAGAATAGGAAATAGTAAGGAAGATAATATATTTGAAATAATAAAAGAAGAATATGGCATAACTAAAGAAAATCTAGAATTTGCAGAATTAAGCTTTGTGCCTTATGGTAATGTTATAGATATGGGATTTGATAAAGATTTAATGATGGGATATGCTCATGATGATTTATGTTGTACTTTTGCTAATCTTGAGGCGATGATAAGTAGTGAACCTAGTAATATAACTAAAATAGCATTATTTGTATCATATGAAGAAACAGGAAGTAATCAATTAACTGGAGCAATAACTCAATTTATAGATGATATATATTTAAAATTAGCAGAAGGAGATACATTGTTGGCTAGAGAATGCATGACTGCTACTAAATTAATTAGTGCTGACGTATGTGCTGGTTATGATAGTACATATAGTAGTCATTTTGAATCTAGTGCTAAAGCAATATGCGGAAAAGGTGTTACTATAGTACCAATATTAGGCAATAAACGAGGAAATGATAGTACAATTCAAATGAAACATTATATAAAAACATTATGTAAAGAATATGATATAGATTATCAAGTTGAATTTACTAAGCCAAGCGAAGGAGGAGGAGGTACAGTATCTTCATTCTTTGCTACTAGAGGAATGGAATGTATAGATATAGCAATACCAACATTAAGTATGCATTCACCTATGGAATGTATAAGTAAAAAAGATATATTTTGGGCTTATAGATTATATAAAGTATTTTTAGAAAGCAATTAAGAGGTATTAATATGAAGGTATTTATATTTAATAGAGAAAAATATATTAAAGAAAGATTAGACGTTCATAAAGAATATTCAGAAAAAATAAATAAATTAACTGATGAAGAAAAAGAAAGAATGATAAAAGTAACTACATGGGTAAATTTAAAGTCATACTTTGAATGGGCAAAGAAGCCTAGTGAAGAATTTGAAAAAGAACTTAGAGGTGTTAAATGGGCTAAAGAACTAGATGGTGTGATTATAGACAACTGGGTTAGCCCATTTGGCAATCACCTTGAATATTATAATCGTGACATAGATGAAAAATGGTGTGATGTAGTAGAAGATGAAGGTTATGTATTAGACTACAGAAAGGTAACTAATATATGCGTAATACATGAATTGTTAAAAGAAGTGTCGAATAATAAGGAGATAGTGAATGTCAAAGAATTAATGAATACATTAAGTAAATTTGGAAAAGTGACAAAAAATGAAGAATATAATCGTATAGATTTGATATTTGGAGATAAATCATCTGACGATGTATGGATAAAAGAAATAGATGGCGAGAATTGTTATATTGTTGCGTATGGTGGATGTGACAGTAGATGTATGGGTGGTTGGATATTTGATTATAGAGATGAATATAAGGAGGAAATTAATGAGTAAAAGAGAAATGGAGACTATAAATAGGATTATAAAGAAAATAAAATATAATGAAAAAGAATTAAGTGAAAGTATAGGAGAAAGATGTTATATAAGAAATGATTTAATATTTAATTCATATGGTAATATTATAAGACCTTTGAATGAAAATGAAATTGAATTATATGATAAGATAAAAATATTTAAAAATGTTTTACATTTTTACTTAGAATAGTTGACGTTTTATAAGATAAGTTGTATAATATAGGTAAAGAAGGTGATACAGATGATAAAATCATTAATACGAAAAATTAAAAGAAAGGTGAGAATTATGAAATGTAAAAATCAAGATTTATTATTATTAGAGCAAGTTTATTGTAGCTTAGGAAAAGAAAAGTTTATTAGATTATATGAATTAATGAACAACTATTGTATTAGTGAATTAGGCATAAGAGAGTCTTCACATTGCAAAAGAACACCTTTAGATGAAGCAGATGATTTCTGTATAAAATGTATAGCAAAAGAATTAGAGGATTTATTAGATAAATAAGGAGGTGTTATATGTTAGTATATTATGCACATAGTATGTTGATTTACAACACAGAGAAGGAAAGAGAAGAAATAGATTTAATTAAATTAAATGAAGGACATACTTATGGAAATTATGATACAACTATAATTAATCCTAATGGATGGATTTATGATAATAGTAATGGAAAAGATGTTATGGAGCAATGCTTTGTGTTTATAAAACAAACTGATATGACTGTATTTTCAACATTGAAGGATGGAGTAATTGGTAAAGGTGTATATTCAGAAATAGAGAAAGCATTATATTATGATAAACCAGTATTTCATTTAAGACAAGATGGTGATATGAAACGATTTTTGGAAAAAGATTTTGATAAGATTGAATTAGTTAACGAAGGAAAAGATTGGAAAAAATATGCTAAAGTAAAATTATAAAAAAAGGATGTGGTCTAATGAGTAAAAAAAGATTATATATATATCATACTTTCTTAAGTAGAAGAAAAGATTTAGGACATTTTCATAGTATAAAAGATTTGACAAACCAACTTGACTATATACAAGAAATGGGATTTGATAGTGTATTAACTAATCCAATATTTGAGTCAGCAGATGATTCTCATGGATATCATATTAAGAATTTTTACGAGATTGACCATAGGTTAGGAACAATGGATGATTTCCATAATCTATTAAGAGAGTTAGAAAAGAGAAATATGTCACTAATATTAGACATCACTCTTAATCACTGTAGCGACCAATCATATTATTATAAAGATTTTAAACAAGGAAAAAATGACTTCTTTATAGCGAGAGATTATCCTGAAAATGATAGAGCAACAAATATAAGAGGAAGTATATATGAATGGAAAGATGATTTAAAGAAATATGTAGTAGCACCATTTGGAGGAATGATACCAGCTTTAAATGTTCAAAGTCAAAATGTTAAAAACGAGATGAAACATGTATTAGAATTTTGGTTAAGAAAATCTCCTAATCATTTACATATTAGAGGGGATGCCATATTCCACAACAGCTGGGCAGTAGATAACTTTGATGGACTTCCATATTGTAGATTTATAAGAGACGTTATAAATAATATAAATCCTAATATACAAATAGTTGGAGAAGTATGGTTTGATATGACATATCATGATTTAAAATATACACCAATTGAATATAACAGAATATTAGGTAATACCTTTGACTTCTATAATGTATTCGGTTTGGTTAATCAAATACGAGAAGGTAGAAAATATGAAGACCTTTATATAGATGCAATATATCCTAAGTCAGTTACTTTGTTTAGTTGTAATCATGATTGTAGTAGAATAGCAAGTATGTTAGATAACGATAGAGAAAAAGTTAAGATGTATTTAAAAGCAATGATAGAAAAAACTAGAGATGATGATTGTATTTCTATTTATTATGGTACTGAAAATGATATGGAAGGACTTTTATGGGATTGTAGTGATAGTGTAGTTAGACAAAACTATAGCTTAGAAGATATGGCAAGAGTTATAAAGGATAAGAATAGTTTGTTTTATTACATAAAAGATTTAATAGCTAAAGACAAAGAGAGAAGAGGAATAAAATAAGGAGGGATTAATATGAGTATAGGCACAATGATAGTTTTAGCTTTATTAATAGTAGCGTTACTTTTCTTAGGTAGAGTTGCATTACAAGAACTTGTTTTAATATTAAGCAAAGACAGATTTATGGACGAAGTATCTCAAGCCATAGATGAATTAATGGAAAAATTTCCTATGTATCCAAGGGAATTTATGGAAAGTATATTTATGACAACTTTTAAAGTTTTAACAGTATTAACTTTCATAGGAATATTTATATGTATAGGTTTGATTGTTGCAATAATATAATGATATTTTGACTAGAGAAAATTTTCTCTAGTTTTTTTATAATAATACTTGACTTTAGATATAAAATAATGTATAATATAAGTAAATAAGATAAGGAGTGGTTAAATATGAAAGATTTTAATGATGAAATACCAAAGTATAAAAAGAAGAAAAACAAAACAGTTAAAAAATCAAATCATAAACATGAGTACAAACAATGTCTACTTTATGTTGATGAAATAGAAGATTATGTATTAGCTGATTACTGTATTTCATGTAATAAAGTAGGTAATATATATGTTATATCTGAAAAAGTTGAAGGAAGTAATTTTGAAAGAGGATTGACTAAACAAGAAAAACTTAAGAAATACAAAAATTTGACAGTTAAAAGGGTTGGGAAGTTATCAGATAAATATTTAAATTAAGGAGTGGTATTATGATAGTTGAAGAAACTAGAGTTTTTGAACTTGATGATGATATTGCTGAAGATATAATGGAACTAAATAAATTAGGCTATACAACTACATTCACATGTAGTGGACACTTAGAAGAATTTGATAAGTTAGGAATAGACTGTTATTCTATGGGGACATATATAAGCTTTAATAATATAACTAGAATACAATTATCTAATGAATTTGGTTATAACATACCTAATAATTGGATATACGATGATAGGGATAAGCAATTAATAATAAGAAGACATTATACTCAAGATGAAGTGGATTTATTAACTAAAGAACAATTATTAGAATTAACATGGAGTGAATTGCATAATTGGGTAGAAAGTTTACCTAGGGTTGGATATTTTAATATATTAGGATATGAAATAAAAGAATTTTGGTAGGAGGGTTGAGAATGAGTAGAATGACTAAGGTGTTAAAAGAATGGTTTAGACATCTTGGTATAGCTATAATAATGGTTTTAGCTACTATTGGTATAATGTGGTTGTTTTGTTTCTTAATGGAGACAATTAGTTTAGTAGGAGCAATAGTCATAGATGCACTTTTATTTGTAATTGTATTAAATATATTAAAATAAAAGATTAACGAGGTGATATTATGGATTTAACTGTTGCAGTAGATTGTGATGATGTTCTTACCAATTTTCTTAATGTTTTAGTAGACGAATATAATAAAACACATGGAACTAATCATACAGTAGAGGATGATATAAAAGAATGGAATATAGATAATACAATATTTGAACATGGGTTATTTGAATCTTTGAATGACCCTGACATAATTTTTAAAATGAAATTAAAAGATGATAATATTAAAAAAGTATTAAAGAAATATCATGAAAAAGGAGTTAAATTCTTATTAGTATCAGCGACTAGAGAAGTTGGAACTTTCGAAAATAAACTTGAGTTACTTAAACAATGTGGAGTATATGAATATTTTGACGGATTTATAAATACAGATTGTAAACATGTTGTAAGAGCAGATGTATTAATAGATGATTATATAGGTAATTTAGATATATATAAACATTATCACCCATTTGCTTGGACATTATTATATGATATGCCACATAATCAAAATGTAAATCAAGATGGAGTTCATACAAGAGTTAGAAATTGGGAAGAGATAGATTTTGCTTTAAATGAAATATTAAAAGATATGGAGGGATAATTATGAAGATAGGTGATAATTTAGCAGTAAGATTAAGTGTATACAAAAATACATGGATTGATTATGATACTATAGAAAAAATGTCAAACGAACATGGATGGGAAGTAATGGGATTTAGTCTAGATATGACAAAGATTTATATTATTGAATCACCTATGGGTAAAGAATTAGATTTATATATTAAAACCATAGAACCTAAGTATGTTATGATTAAAGATATAGAAAAGAGATTTTGGTAATAGGAGGAATATATGATATTATTAAAATTATTATTTGCTCATGCTTTAGGAGATTATTTTTTACAAACAGAATATTTAGCTTGTAACAAAGGAAGAGATAATTACTTATTAATAATGCATAGTATATTATATACTTTAGGTGTATTCTTTATATTTAGCACAGATATAACTTTAGCATGGTATTGGATAATATTAATTAGTCATATAGCAGTTGATTATCTTAAAGCTAGAGGGATAACTACTAAAAAATTTGGTGATAGAAATGCTTTAATATTAGACCAAGCAATACATTATATCACATTAGCTTTAGCAGTAATATTATAATAAATTAGGAGGGATAGATATGAAAAATTATAAAATATTAGCAGAGTATTATAATAGAGATAGTTTAGTATATTATATTGTTGAAACTTCAGAAGGTAAGGTTATTACGATGAAAAAAGATACATTAGATAAATATAAATAGGAGGTATTATATGAGATATTATGTAGATTTAAGAACTATGGAATTAGAGGATGAAGTTACATTGAATGTAGATTTTTTAGCACCCGAGCTATATTATGAATTCGGAGAAAACTATGGTAACTTTTATAAAGAAACATGGTATGTTGGAAATGGTGGATATCTTGATTTTGCATTCTCAGAAAAAGACTTAGAGTTAGGCACAGTTAAAGAACAAAGAGACTGTCATTTTAAATATCATAATGCAGAACCAGTATTCTTAAGAAGTTTTTTAGTACCACCTAAGAAATTTGAAGAAGCATTGAAATATTATGGATATGATAAAGATTAATAAATTAAAATACCGATAGTTTTATCGGTATTTTTTAATATTGGTATTTGACTTTTAATAAGAAATATTGTATAATATAAATAAAGAAGGTGATGAATAATGTTAGAGTATTGGTATGAGGAGTTTAATACATGTTCATGTAATAAGTGTAATGGACAGATAATAGCAATAATGTCTAAAGATAAATATAATCAAGTAGACATAGAAAAATTATTTTGTAGTGAATGTGGAAGAGAATTTTTACAATTTAGTTATAATTCTGATTATTTGAATTGTTATGATGTTAATCCGATTAAGATAAAAGATTTAGATAGAATAGAATTTATATGGGATAAGTGGATAGACCCTAACGAAAGGTGATGAATGAATGGCTAGACAAGTTAAGTGTAAAATATGTGGAGAAAAGATTGCTAGTGATACAGCATATTGCATTGAAAAAATTAATGAAAAGACAGGTAAAAAAACAAGAAGCTATTACTGTTCTAAAGAAGAATATGATAAAGACAAATATCAGAAAAGTCTTTGGAAAGAAATTTTATTATTATATGATTATATTTTAGGATATACTTGCATAAGCAAAACTAAAGTAAATCAAATAAAAGAAATAGAAGAAAATTATAGTCGAGAACAATTATATAATTGCTTAAGAGCTAATGCAGATAGCATTAAAATGTATTTAAATCAAAAGGATATATATGAAGAGTATGGTAAGTTATCCTATATAACAAATGCAATAAAAAACAAGATAAAAGATTATAGTCAAAATGAACAAATACAAATAGGTAGCACATATGAACCTATGGACTGTTTGGATGAAACAGATGAAGATATATTTAGAAGATTAGAACATGACAGAAATAATCAAAAAGAAACTATATTAGATATTATAAGAAGAATAAATGGGGATGGTGATAAGTAGTGCAAGATAGAGGAATGATTGAAGGATTAGTATTAAGTTGTATTTATCAAGATTTAACTTTAGTAACAGAATTAGAACCCGACTTCTTTTCAACAGATAAATCAATATTCTACTTTGTATTAGCTAGAGAAATGAGTAAGACTATTAAAGAAGTAGATATGATAAGTGTTTGTGCATGGTGTAATACAAATGGTTTATTACAAGTATTTGAAGGTTATGGTGGATATGAAAGTATAAAAAATTTATTAAAGTTAGAAGGTAATGTAGATAACTTCTATAGTTATGTAGATGATTTAAGAAAACATGTTTTAATACAAGGATATACTGAGTTAGGGTTTGATTTAGATAAATGTTATGAACTTAATGGTGAAAAAGTTAAACCTTCAGAGGTATTACCATTTATGGACTCTATACAATTTGGCTCACTTATTCAATCAATATTCTTAAATGTTGGTGCTAAAGTAATAGAAGCAAAAGATAAGTTTGAGAGTTTACATTATACGGAAGAAGAAATTGAGAAAAAAGAAAAAGGTGAACTTGAGAATACGGCACAGTTTGATATAACTATGACATGGAAGGATATAAGAAATGGTGAAGATAGATACCTACAATCTTTTAGAATGTTAAATGATGAAGTTAATGGTGTTTGTAGAAAGAATGGTGTATTTTTCTTAGGAGCTTCTTCGGGAAGTGGTAAATCAACAGTAACATTATCTATTATATTAGGATTAGTAGAAAGTGGAGAAAAAGTGTTATTAACATCTAATGAACAAACGTCATTGTATTTTAAAGATTTATTAAGTGCTTATGTATGTATAAATGTATTTAAATGTTACACAATTAGTAGAAAGAAAATAAGTAAATGGACTTTAAGCGATGCCGAAAAAGAAGTATTTTTTAAAGCTAATGAATTTATAAAAGAAAAGTATGAAGGTAGAATAACATTTTGGGCAGTTAATGAATTTGATATAAATAAAATAGAAAGTAAGATGAAGAAGTTAAACATGACTGAAGGATATAGATATATGGTACTTGATACATTTAAACCTACATCTCTAGAAAGTGGCAACGTAACTAATGAATATGTTGAATTATCAAGAAGATTGGATACTTTTGGAAGAAAAAATGATATAGGTATTATATGTCCTATACAATTATTATCATCTACCGATAAATTAAGCTATTTAACAGCTTCTCAAATAACAAACGGGAAACAAATAAAAGAGATTGCGAGTAAAATAATATTATTCAGAAAATGCAGAAATCAATTAGAACTTAATTCAGAAAATCAACAGTATTTCCTTAAGCCATTTATATGGCAAAAGAATGAAATGAGTGGAAAGTATGAAAAGAGATATTTAAAAATGATAGATAGTACAAAGAAAGAAGAAAAGAAATATGAGTTTGATAGATTTTGTGTAGATGTAAGCAAAAGACATTTAGTATTTATTATTGATAAAAATAGAAGTGGTGGCGATAGTATAGTATATTTATATGAATTTGATGGCAATAGTGGAAGGCTTACTGAAAAAGGTATATGTGACCATATAAGTTATGGAACATTAATGATGTAGGAGGGTGTAATATGGATTTTTTTAAAGAGTGGATAAAGAATTTATTAGCTTTGATAATCGGACTAAGTATTTCAATAGGTATTCCGACATTATTTTTTCTAATTAGTTATTTACTAGTAAAATATCTTGGGCTTATAGGAGTAGGAATAATTTTACTTATACTGGTTTCATTAGCAGTAACTTTAGAAAATAGATGTAAATAGGAGGTGATGCTAATGTCTGAGACAATTAAATTATGGTCAGACGGCTGACTTGGTGAAAAGTTATAATTAAATATAGACAAATATACACAAAGATAGTCTTATATAGATAGTGAGGTGATAAAATGGAAAATAAAATTTATAAACCAAAAGAATTTGCAGAATTGTTAGGGGTATCTGTAAGAACTTTACAAAGATGGGATAAAAAAGGATTATTAGTAGCATATAGAACTCCAACAGATAGAAGATATTATACTCATGAACAGTATTTGGAATATGTAGGTGATAAAAATGAGTAGAATAGGAGAGATTAATTATAGCACTAAAGGTGAGAAATTAATAATAATAGAATATGTAAATTCTACAAATATAAGTGTACAATTTGAGGACGGTGTTATAGTTAAAAATAGGACTTATAATGATTTTATAAGAAGAAAAATAAAACATCCTATAAGATATGAAGAAAGTTTTGCCTATCATATAGAAGTTGAATTGGGATTAAATTTAGATGATATATGGAATTGGGATAAAAATAATGAATTAGGTATTAATCCTTATAAAATATATAAGCAATCAAATAAAAAAGTTTGGTTATATTGTTTAGAGAAAAATTATCATAATGATTATGATGGATATGAAATAATGATATCTAATTTTATAAAAGGTCAAAGATGTAGTTATTGTAAGAAAAATAAAATACACCCAAAGGATAGTTTTGCTCAATGGGGAATAGATAATTTTGGAGAAGATTTTTTAGATAAATATTGGAGTAGTTATAATACTTTAAACCCTTGGGAAATAAGTCCTAGTTGTAATAAGAAGATATTTTTATATTGTCACAATCATGATTATCATAACTATGATGAAAATGGTAATAAGATTGGATATAAAATAAGTTGTTCAAATTTTAAAAATGGCAATAGATGTAATTATTGTAATTCAAAATTAATTCATTATAGAGATTCTTTAGCTTATAACTATCCTAATATAGCTAAAATGATAGCTATAAAAGAAAATAATTTAACATTTAAAGATTGTTATAATATAGGTTGTCAAAGTGGTAGAAAGTTTTATTTTAAATGTTTAAACTGTAATAAAATATCTTTAAATAAATTATGCTTATCAAGGATTGTAAAAACATTTTATTCATGTAGATATTGTTCTGATGGAATAAGTATACCAAATAAATTTATGGGCAATTTATTAACTCAACTTAATGTAGATTTTAAATCAGAATATTCTCCATATTATTTTAGAAATTCTCAACATGTTGATTTTCTTTTAATAGATTATAATATTATAATTGAAATGGACGGTAACTATGGAAATCATACTAAAGAATACGATTATTGGAGAGATTTTTTAAATATGAAATATGGAGGATATAAAACTATAAGAATAGATTTAACTGATAATAATAAATACAAAAAAGATTTATTTAATTATCTAAAAAAACAAATATTAAATAGTGAATTATTTATATTACTTGGTTTATATAATGTTGATTGGAAATCAATATGGGAACAATGCCAAAATAGTTTATGTGTAAAAACTTGGATACTATATAACAAAGGAATGAGTATAACCGAAATATCTAATTATTTAAATATAGATAGATGTACAATACGAGAATATATAAGAAGAGGGAAAATATGTAATAAAATTACAAGGGTGTGATATGATGAAAGTTATAAAGCTATGGAGTGATGGAGGATGTAGAAATAACCAGTGTATCAATAATAATATAGGTGCTTATGCTTATCACCTTGAGTATTGGGTAGATGGAAAATTAATACATGAAAAATCATGTTCAGAAGGAGAAAGAAATACGACTAATAATATACAAGAATTAAAGGGTTGTCTTGAAGGATTGAAAGCTATTAAGGATAAAACTATTAAGGTAGAAGTTTATCTAGATTCGAGCTATACTTTATTAGGTATAACTCAATGGATTAATGGGTGGGTTGCAAAAGGATGGGTTAATTCTAAAAAAGAACCAGTAAAGAACAAAGAATTATGGATAGCTTTAGATAACGAAAAGTCTAAGTTTAGAAACATAGAGTTTATAAAAGTAAAAGGTCATGCAAATGATAAAGGTAATATATTGGTGGATAAATTATTAAATGATACAATGGATAGTATGTAAAGAATAGGTCAAGAGAGTTAGAAAATTTTTCTAATTCTCTTGACTTTTTATAATAATATATGTATAATATAAGTAAATAAGATAAGGAGGTAATTAATATGAATGATAGTTTTAAGAGTTTAATGAAATCAATTGAAAAAGAATTAAAAGATTTGATTTATATAGACTATATGGATGAAAACGATGATATTGACATAGCCTCTTTCATGGCAGTTATTGAACAAAATATTGATAAATATTGGGATTTGGAATTAGACTTATTTAATTATAAGGTTTGGTGGGTATCTTCTGAAGTTTATAAACCTAGAGAAGATTTTGACGTTGTATTATATATAAATTTTTTATCTCAAAAATTTTTTTACAAAATAACATTAGGATATAAAAATGAATCTTTAGGATATTGCCAGTGTACAGAAGAAGATGAAGGATATGACTTTAGATATAAATGCACAGGTGAACATTGTGATTGGGATAGACCTACTATAAAAATAGAGAAAGTAGAAGAAATAGGGTATAATGAATTTGAAGGCACTCAAAAAGATTTATGGAACTATAAAGATAAATATAACAAAACAGATAAAGATTTAGAATTAAAGAAGAAAAATGCAGAGATAAAAGAGTTAGAAGATAAGATAAAAGAATTACAAAATAAATTAGATAATATTAAGGAGGGCTAATATGAATAAATCTGATTTAAAAAATGGTATGATAGTAGTACTTAGAAGAGGAGTTACAAGAGTTATTATTGGAAAATGTTTAGTAGATGATGATGTAAATATATGTAATATATTAGAAAATTATAATGATGACTTAACTCACATGAATAATTGTAAAAGTGAAGATATTATGAAGATTATACATGGTGATAAAATTATATGGGAGAGAAAAGTAGATTGGAAAAATGTACCATTTGGTACTAAAGTAAGAGCATGGTGGGAAGATAGCAAAACTAAACAAGTAGGTAAATTTTTAGCTTATGACGATGATGATACAGAATTACCATTCTTAGTATTTATTGAACATATTCCTGATACAAATTGGTATGGCTTTTGTGAAATAATAGAGGAAGAGGAGGATGAATAATATGAATAAAAGAAATGCAGATGAAATGTGGAAAAAGGCAATACTTAGAGGTAAAGATGTTAAAAAAATGCTACAAGAACTATCAGATAAAATAGAACTAATGCAAGAAGACCACAATGATTTAGTAGAATCATATCGTAAATTAAAAGATGAAAAATTTAAGGATGAAGAAATTAAAAGACTAAAAGAAGAATTAGACTTCTACCAAAGAAATACTTTAGTTACATTATCAGATAAGCAAAGGGAAAATGCAAGACGTTTTCAAAAGGAACACTATGAAAATTGCGAAACTGGTAAGGTAAGTTTTAAATATACTATAATTCCTACTGGTATTGGAAATGTGGTTGAAATAAGATGTCCTAAGTGTGGAGAGATATTAGATTTGACAGATTATGATTTATGGTAGAATTTTCAGAAAATTAATTGACATTTGATAAGAATAGATGTATAATATAAGTAAATAGATAAATAAAAGATTGGAGATGAACTTTATGAAAAGAAATACAGTAGTAAAAAGAGTTGTTGGGGAAGAGACAAAATTTTATTTTGCAGACATAGTTTATACTTATGGTAGTGCTTTATTTTATCCTAATGTAAAAGGATACTATCTAGTTTGTTCTCCTTGTACTTTAAAAGAAGGGGTGGATGAAAATAATATAGGTGAATTTGATGTTAAAAGTATAGATGGAAAATTTGAAGCAAGAGAATTATTATTTGAAATATCTGAACCTAATGACAAGGCATTAGTTGTAGCCGAAGAAGTAGCTGATAATTATTTAGATATATTAATAACTCAAGTTGAGCAAAAAATAAAAGACGAAGAAAGAAAAGAAGAAAGAGTGAGAAAAGAAATAGAGAATAGTATGAAAAAAGTTCAAGATATGATAGAAGAACCTAAGAAGGAAGATGATAAAAAGAGAGGGGGAGCATTTGATATGGATTTTGATACAGGAGGTATGTTTGATAGTTTTAATGGATTTAATAATAGAGAAACAGATATGGGAAGATATGGTGGTGGAGGTATAGAAAAATGTAAATACTATACTAAGCCTAGTGATATAACATTTAATGATATAGCTGGTATGGAAGAAGTAAAAGAGGAAGTATTAGAAGCTATAGATTTATTTAAAGATGCTGAAAAGTATAAAGAGATGGGTGTTAAGAAAAGACTTAATAATATAATGTTAAGTGGTTCAAGTGGATGTGGTAAAACTTTAATAGTTAAAGCTATAAGTAATGAATTAGATTTACCTTTATTCTCTTGTAGTGGAGACCAGTCAGATAAATATGTTGGTACAACTTCTAGAAATATAGAAACATTATTTAATGATGCTAAAAAGTATGCACCTAGTATAATATTCATAGATGAATTTGAAGCTATGGCTAAAACAAGAACAGGAGAAAGTAATAATCAAGAACGTGAAGGTGGAGTAAGTACATTACTTGCTTGTCTAGACGGTTTAGGAACTTCAGAAGATGTTATGGTTATAGTTGCTACAAACTTACCTGATGCAATAGACCCAGCAGTAAGAAGACGTTTCCCAACTAAAATATCTATAACTAATCCTGACCATGCTACAAGACTTGGAATACTTCAAATAAATGCCAAAGACATGAAAATGGAAGAAGATGTTGACTTAGAAAAAATAGCTAGAAACTTAAGTGGATTTAATGGTGGAGATATAGCACAAATAATGCAAAGTGCTGGTATATTAGCAGTAAGAAAGAAAAAAGAAAAAGTTAGTCAAGTAGAATTAGAAGAAGCAATGGAAAGAGTTATAGCTGGTTTAAAATCTAAGACTAAAAAATTAAATGAAATAGATAAACAAATAGTAGCACATCATGAAATATCTCATGCAATAGCGACTTACTTCTTAAAGGATGAAGTAATACAACGTATATCAATAGTGCCAACTACCGGCAGTACATTGGGTTATGTATTATATGCAAATGAAAACGATGATGATAAATTCTTATCAACTAAAGAAGATTTATTACATAGCATAATGGTTAGTTTGGCTGGTAGAGCTGGAGAAGAGCTAATATTTAACAAAGTAACTGGAGGGGCTTCTAATGACTTAGAAAAAGCAACATCAACAGCTGAAGCTATGGTAACTAAATTAGGTATGTGTTCTGAAACATTTGGTTTAATGAGTATAAATCCTAACGATATGTTTATGAGACAAAGAGTATTAGAAGAAGTTAATGTTATATTAAATACTTGCTACAAAGAGGTTATGGAGTTATTAAAAGAACATGAAATTTTATTAAGAGAAATGGCTAAAGTATTAATAGAAAAAGAAGTTATGACATTAGCTGATTTTGAAGAAGTTTTAGCTAGAGTAGAAGTTAAATCTGAATAAAATATAATATAAAAATAAGAAAAGAGATGTAAAATTTACATCTCTTTTTATTTACATTTAATAAAAATATTGGTATAATATAGATAAACATAATAAATTAAGTATTATTTAATATATAGACTAAAAGAAAGGAGTATATTAAATGTAGATATGGATTCAAAACAATTATTAAATAAAATATCGGTAGAACAAATTGTAGGATTATTAGTTAATTATTACGGTATAGAAATGAAGGAGGATACCTGACCCATTAGCATATATCTTTAGAACACGTTGTCACCATGATTATAACGAAGATGCAAGTTTCAAATTATTCTTATATAAAGATACAAAGCTATTTATATGTTACTCAGAATGTGGTAGTATGAGTTTATTTGATTTTGTAATGACTATGAATAATTGTACATTTGCTGAGTCAGTTCAATTTCTAGAAAGTTATTTTCATATAGGAATGAATTTTCAAAGAGGATTTGGTCGACCTAAAAGAGAAGAAATAGAAATTAAACCATATGTAAGAAAAGAAGTAGATTTTAATGAACAACTACCTGAGTATGATGGTAGCATACTTAATACATTTATTAACTATAAGCCCGTAGAATGGATTTATGAGGGCATATCGGTTGAGACTATGGAAAAGTATGAGATAAGGTATTCAATAGAAAACAATAGCATTATAATCCCTCACAGAGATAAAGATGGAAGATTGGTCGGCATAAGAGAAAGAAATTTAGATAAGAGACAAGTAGAAGTATTAGGAAGGAAATATACACCTTATACATCATTTGCTCATAGATTAACATATAAGCATAGATTATCTATGAATGCTTATGGAATTGATAAGAACAAAGAAGTAATAAGTGAATATAAGAAATGTATAATATTTGAAGCAGAAAAATCTGTATTGAAAATGGATACAATCTATGGAAACAACCCATCGGTAGCAGTAGGAGGAAGTTCAATATCAGAATATCAGCTTAATCTTTTAAAGACTAATGGATGTGAAAAAATATACCTAGCATTTGATAGGGAAGAAGGAATAAAATGGGAGCAAAAATTAGATAAGATATGTAAGAGAATAATAAGTTTTGGTTTAGAATGCTATATAATAGAAGATAAGGAAGGTAAATATTTAGATTTGAAAGACTCACCTATAGACCGAGGTGAATTTGTATTTCTTGAACTTTATAAAAATGCAAGAAAGTATAATTAATTACAAGGAGTAAGAAAATATGAAAAATGAAAGAATTGAACTATTTATATATGTTAATGTCATTAATAAATCTAAAGCCACTTATGGTTTATACTTAAAATATTATGACAAAAATAATCGTTTTTCAATGGATAAGAAAGTCAGCAGTGATATAATTCAATATAAAAAAATTGAAGAAGTAGTATATAATAGTTTGATTGAAGGACTTAAGCTTATTAAAAATAGGAATGTGCAAGTGATTGTATATTCTTCATTTGATGGCTCATATAAAAGACAAGATGAATTAACAAGGTTGGTTAAGAAGTTTTATAAGATAAATTTTATATTTAACTATGAAGATGAAGTGGCTAAGTTAATATCTAAAGAAAATACTAAATAATACTTGACTTTTAATAAGTTTGCTTGTATAATATAATTAAAATACAAAGAAGGAGAGATGATGTTATGAAATCAATATTAGTAAGAGAACTAAAAGAAATGGGATATAGAAAAATACAAGGGAAAGCAGTAGAGTTATATAACTTCTATGAACTTTGTGGATTTAGAAAAGCTATAAGAGAAGGGAAAGAAGTTAAGTAATGGAATCAAAGCAATATGCATTTGTAAATAATATAGAAGAAAATTTGATTATTACAACTGGTGATATTGTAAAAGCAAAAACTAAAGATGAAAGTATTATAGGAAGAGTATTAAATTTAACTTCAAATTATTTAACATTAGAAATACCTAAAAGCAATATAAATATATACAAAGATATTTTATATATTGATTTATTAGAAATAGAAAAAATATAAAGGGTAAGGTGGAATGATATATGGAAGTGAGAAAACAATATACAATAATAAATAATGATGAAGAAATAACTATAACAGTTGGAGATTATTTAAGAGTAAAAACAAAAGAAGAAAATATAATCGGTAAAGTATCTGACTTAGGAAGTAACTATGTAGAGCTTGAAATATCTGAACATAATAGAAATGTATATAAAAGTTTTTTATATGTTAGTTTATTAGAAGTAGAAATTTACGAAGACTAAGGAGAGATAGGATGAAATATAATATTAAAGTAGAAAATTCATTCGGTAGGACTATGAGAGACATAGTCCTTAGTAACCGAAACTTAACAGAAAAAGATGTAGTAAAATTATTAAATAATAATTTAGGTTCAGTTACAGAAAGCCCTTATAAACTTGAAAATATGGGTGAAGCAGTTCAATTATTTATGCAAGAATATGATAAGGAAGCTAAGATAGGATTTGTTGTAGATGCAGATGTGGACGGTCATACAAGTTCAGCGTTATTATATTTATTTCTAAAAGAAAGTAATTATCCATTAGATAAAATACAAATCTTTCATCATGAAGGTAAAATGCATGGACTTGGAGATGAAAAGTTATTTAAACAAATAAAGAAATCAGACGTAGAGTTTTTAATTATAGCTGATGCTGGTACTAATGATGAAAAGCAACTTAAAGAATTAATGAATTTAAATAAAAGAATATTAATATTAGACCATCATATTAAAGAAAAAGATACTAATATGAAGGAAATATATAAGAATCAAATTGGAGAATTGATATTTGTACTAGTTAATAATCAATTAGGAGAATATTGTAAAGATTTTAGTGGAGTTGGAGTTTGTTGGAAATTTTTAACAGCACTACTTCAAAAAGAATGGGTACATCATGATATTGTTGCTATAGGAAACATAGCTGATATGATGAATATAAACAATGACTTAGAATTAAGAGCATTGATTAATAAAGGTTTAGATAATGTAACTAACCCATTTTTCAAAGCGTTTTTAGAAGATGCTGGTATAGAAAATCCTACTCCTATGGATATATCTTTTAATTTAGCTAACTATATAAACGGAGTTATAAGATTTGGAAAAGTGGAAGATAAAGTTAATTTATTTAGAGCATTAATAGGTGAACAAGAAGAGTTTATTTATAAACCTAGAAAATCAAAAAATAATCCTAACCCAACAGAACAAATAGAAACATTGCAACAACATATGGTTAGAAAATCTAAGTCAATTAAACAATCTCAAGATAAGAAAAAGAAAGACTGTGTAAAACTTTGTAAACAATATATAGATGATAATAATATAGATGAAAATAAAGTTATAGTAGTTATAGATAAAGATATGAAAATGGTAGACAAAAGAATAACTGGATTAATAGCAACTAACCTTGTTGATATTTATAAAAAACCAGTTGTATTATTATCTTATAGTTCTAAACAAGATAAATATACAGGTAGTATGAGAGGATATGGAACTGAATCATTTAAGAAATTATTAGAAGCTACAGAAATAATTAAGGTAATTGGTCATGATAATTCAGCTGGAGTAGAAGTTCAAAAGAAAGATATACCTAGATTAATCAAACGAATTAATAAAGTTATGGAAGATGTCGAATTAAAAGAACCAGCGATAGATATAGATACAGTATTAGATTTAAAGGAAGTATCATTTAAACAAATGAATGATGTATTAGACTTAAGCATGTTATTTAATTCATTCTGTCCTAAACCACAATTCCTTATAAAAGATAAGGAAATAAATTTAAAAGACATAAGAAATCCTTATCCAACATTATTGGCTTTTGAATTAGATGGCATACAGTTTAAAAAAGAATATTGTTCGGGAGTATTTAAGAGTGAATTTTTATGCGAAGAAGAAACAAAGAATATATTCGGTAGACCCGATATAGTTATAGATGAAATGGTAGTTGAGATAGGATATGATGATTTTAAAAAACAACCTTGTTTCTTACTTAAATCAGCTAAAACTCATGTAAAGAAAAAAGATGATAAGAAAAAAAATAAGAATATACCGTTCTAATAATATAGGAGGGATTATATAGATGTGGTGGAAAGAATTAAATGTAAATGTATTAGAAGGAAAAACTTTAAAAGACATAAAAGTAAAAAATAATAAAATAATTTTTACTGTTGATGATGGAACAAAGTATAAAATGTTTCATGACCAATGTTGTTGTGAACAAGTATATATAGAAGATATATGTGGAGATATTGAAAATCTTATTGGTTCACCTATAGTTATGGCTGAAGAAGTTAGTAATTACGATATGGGTAAATTAGATAAATGGGATGATAGTTATACTTGGACTTTTTATAAGTTTGCTACGGTTAAAGGATACGTTACCATACGTTGGTATGGAACGTCTAATGGATGGTATAGCGAATCAGTTGATTTTATAGAGTTAGAAGGAAGTGTAAAGTAATAATATGAATAGAGAGTTGTTTCAATATTGTGATAGTGTAATACATATGAGAAATAGACGATATAGAATATTTCAAGAATTAATAGATAATTATTGGGTGTTTAGAGAAAAGAATTATGGTACACTAATGTTTATTACTTCGGACTTAGATAAAACTTATGATACAATGCATAAAACAATAGTTAGTTATATGATGAATATGGATATTATGAACATAAGAAAAAGTAATACTGAAATCATTATGGATTGCTTAATAGGTAATCAAGAGAAAATTATGATAATAATAAAAAGTGACTATGGATTAGATACTTCAGTTAGAGGAATGAGAGCAGACCAAGTTATTCTAGTTTATGAAGACGATTTATTAAATGTATCTAAAGAAACTTTAAATAGATATTTATTACCTTTAACTTCCCATCATAACGGTAAAGATTTAGACAACATAATACTATTATATTAGGAGGGTTATATGATATTTTATTTAAGAACTCAGAGTGGAGAAAATATAATAGATACAGAAATATATAGTACTATGGATACTATGGTAGGATTTGATTTACACTCAACAATATATCCTAAAGGGTATGGGAGAAAGATAATTGGTATTCATAATAATGCAAATAATGAAGAGGAAGAATTTATGAGCTACATAGATGAACTTAATGATTTAAGAGGATTATATTGGGAGTTATTAAGATATCAAGGTATAAGAGAAAAAAGCGAAATGATAAAGATTATAGAAACAAAATATAAAGAAGTCGCAGACAAATACGGACTTAAAGTAGTAACTGATTAATAATAATAATAGGATAGAGATTTTTCTCTATCCTATTTTACTTTACATTTAATAAAATAAGTGGTATAATATAAATAAGAAGGGAAGTGGAATTATGAGTAATTATACAGTATTGCATTGCCATACAGAACTATCTAATGGTACAACTAATATAGATAGTGTTACCAAATACGAAGATTATATTAAACGTGCTAGTGAATTAGGAATGAAAGCTATAGCTATCACAGAACATGGGAACATACTCTCTTTCTTAAAGAAAAAAGAATGTTGTGAAAAATACGGATTAAAGTATATACATGGTATTGAAGCATATTTAACTGAAACGATAGATACTAAGATAAGAGATAATTACCATTGCTGTTTATATGCAAGGAATTGGGAAGGTGTAAAAGAACTTAATAAACTTATAAGTAATTCATACAATAGAAACGATAATCATTTTTATTATACTCCTAGAATATTAATAGATGATTTATTTAAGACAAGCGATAATATTATAGTTGCTAGTGCTTGTCTAGGTGGGGTATTTAATAAAGGCAATGATAAAGTTAAAAAACGTATGCTTGATTTTTTTATAAAAAATAAAGATAGATGTTTTCTTGAAATACAACATCATAATGTTAAAGACCAAATAGAATATAATAAATATTTATTTAAGTTATCTCAAGAATATGGATTGAAATTAGTAACTAATACAGATACACATTGTTTAGATAAAAAACATGTTAAAGGTAGAGATATATTACAAAGAGCAAAAAATATACGTTTTGACAATGAAGATGGATGGGATTTGACATTTAAATCATATGATGAATTAATAGAAAGTTATAAGCAACAAAATAGTTTACCTATGTTTGTTATACTAGAAGCAATGGAGAATACTAATAGAATAGCAGATATGATAGAAGAATTTACTATGGATAAATCATATAAATATCCTAAACTATATGATAATTCAGAAGATGTATTAAAACAAAAGATAAATGAGGGAGTTATTAGAACTGGTATAGATAAATTACCTAATTACGAAACGGAATATTTACCTAGAATATATAGTGAACTTGAAACATACAAACATAATGGAGCTGTAGACTTCTTGTTACTTGATGAAAATATTAAAACTTGGGGTAGAGAACATGATATATACCCAGGATATTCAAGAGGAAGTTGTAGTGGTAGTTTAATATGTTATTTACTTGGTATTACTGATGTTGATAGTGTATTACATAAACTAAACTTTGAACGTTTTATGAATACTGAGAGAGTTTCACTAGCTGATATAGATACTGACTGGCAACCTAACCAAAGAGAAGCCATTAAGGATTATGTGTATTCTATAGAAGGATTATATTGTGCTGATATAATAACATTTAATACAGTAGCTTTGAAAGGTAGTATTAGAGACTGTGCTAGAGCGTTAAAGATAGATTTATCAATAGTAAACGATATATGTGAAAATATTAACGATGATAATATAGAAAGTTATAGAGAACAATATAAAGAATTATTTGAATATGTTGATATAGTAAACGGAACAGTAGTAAGTATAGGAACGCATCCATGTGGTCAGGTCGTATCTCCTATACCTTTAGATGAAAATATGGGATTATTAACTTTAGCAACTTGTAAAAATCCAGTTACAATGTTAAACATGAAAGAGATAGATAGTCTTAATTATGTAAAACTTGATATACTTGGATTAGATAATATTCAAATTATAAATGAAACTTGTAAATTAGCTGGTATAGAAAGATTAACTCCACAAAATGTAGATGATAATGATGAAGCAGTTTGGCAATCAATAAAAGAAGATACTTTAGGTATATTCCAATGGGACGGTAGTGGAAGTTATTATATTAAAGATTTATTTTCTGACGAGACAATAAAAAGAATAAAAGAAGTATATCCAGACTTTAGATATATTGACTTAATGGCATGTGGTAATGGTGCTATAAGACCTGCTGGAGCTTCATATAGAGATGAACTTGCACAAGGTATATTTAGAGATAATGGACATAAAGCATTAAATGATTTATTAGCACCAACACTTGGGTACTTAGTTTATCAAGAGCAAATAATAGCTTTCTTAAATCAATTCTGTGGCTATACAATGGGTGAAGCAGATATCGTGCGTAGAGGTTTTGCTAGATTTTTGGCGTGTTAAGTAGAAATACTTGATATTATTAGAGGGCAAAATCGGTGAAGGTTAAGTAAGGAGTAAAAGGAGAGATATTTATAAAATCAAGAATAACAGAAGAACAAAAGAATGAAATAAAAGAAATGTATGAAAGTGGTATGACTTGTAAAGAAATTTTTAAAAAGTTTTCACATATTTATAAAAGCGAAGAAGCAATTCAAAGAATTGTTAAAAAGATGGGTATATCAAGAGGTAGATATAAAAAACCTGTGAATGTAAATGAAAATTATTTTGAATGTATAGATAATGAACATAAAGCATATTGGGTTGGTTTTTTACTTGCAGATGGATGTATTATAAAATATAAAGGTAAATCAGATACATTAAAATTTGAGTTAAAAAATGATGATAGATATATAATAGAGGAATTTGCAAAAGATATAGAAACTGATAGAGAAGTAAAAGATTATAAATATGGTAAAAAACATAATGCTCAATTGCAAATAAAATCAAATAAAATATCTCAAGATTTAAGTAAATATGGTATAGTTCCTAATAAAACATTTAAAATTGATTGTATAAAAAATATACCTGATAATTTATTAAATCATTTTATAAGAGGATATTTTGATGGAGATGGATGTGTTTATCTATATAAACCCGAAGACCAAAATAAACATAGACTTAAAATAATATTTTGTGGAACAGAAAGCTTTTTAAAAGATTTAAATATAACATTATCAGAACAAATAAATACAAGTAATATTAATTTAATAGACATGAATAAATATGGTAGCAACGTATTTAATTTAAGATATATTAATAACGATGATATTAATAAATTATACAATTATATGTATGAGAATGCTACTATATATTTGAAAAGAAAAAAAGATAAATTTGATATATACTTTAATGATAGAAAATAAAAAATATACTCCTTATAAACTAATACCGAGGTAAGTAGGAATACCACCTACCACCGTAGAGCATAGAGGGTGAAGGTTAGAAGGAAACCCTAATAATCCCTCCAAGAGTGTCCTCCATCTTAACAAGTAACGTTGAAGATGAAAATATATGCCGACCTATATCGAAAGATATAGAAGTGGATGTGTGAATTGACACACTATTAATAGATAAAAAGCTCCACGATAACAAAGTGAAAAAGACTGGTACAGAACAATTTATACCACAAATAAAAAGTGGATTTATTAAAACTATGAAAGAAAAATATGAAGTTGAAGAAGAAGAATCTGAACATATAGTAGAAAGTTTTATACAAGTCATAGAAGATGCTAGTTCTTATCTATTTTCATTAAATCATAGTTTACCATATTCTTATATAGGATATATATGTGGTTATTTAAGATATTATTATCCTCTTGAATTTATGACAGTAGTATTAAATGTATGTAAAGATGATGCAGAAAAAACTAATAAAGCAATAGATTATGTTAAAAAACATGATATGGTAATTAAACCACCTAAATTTAGATATTCTAGAGCAGAATATTTTATGGATAAAGAAACTAATTCTATATATAAAGGTATGGCTAGTATTAAATATATGAATGCTCAAGTATCAGAAGAATTATATAAACTAAAGGATAATCAATATAACAACTTTATGGATTTACTTATAGATGTATATGATAAAACAAGTATTAATTCAAGACAACTTAGTATATTAATTGTCATAGATTTTTTTGAAGAGTTTGGTAAGTCTCAAAAGTTATTAGATATAGTAGAATTATATGAAAACATAATGAGTAAAAAGTTAAAATCTAAAAAAGGCGAAGTATCATTTAACAAAGCCGATTTACCATATCCTCAAGAAATCATAGAAAAATATGCAACAGAAAAAAGTAAAGAAGATAAATATAAACAATATAAAGTGGAAAGGGCTTTGGAGTTATGTAATGAATTAATGAATGATATACCTAATATAGAAATGCCATCAATATATAAAATCAGAATGAATTTTGATACTATGGGCGAATGTAATTATTACTTTGAAGACTATAATCCTACTACTTGTATCGTAGTAGATGTTATAACTAAGTTTAAAACAAAGAAAGCATGGTTGTTTAGTATAGCTAGTGGTCACATAGCAGAAGTTAATATAGGTGAAGGATATTATAATTTACAACCATTTAAAGCATTAGATGTAATAGATGTATTTGAAATAACTCAAAAGCCTAAGAAAGAAAGGAGAGAAGTTGAAGTGGAGGATAAAAATGGTAATAAGGTAACTAAAATGAAATATGTTCCAACTGGAGAAATGAGGCTTTATTTATCTGAATACCATTTACTTGATAAAGAAGAAATAGATAAATTAAATGAAGAAGAGAAAGAATATAGGGAGGGATTATTATATGAAGACTAGCTATTATGCAAAATTTTCTCGTTTACCAAAGGAAGAAAAGAGTAGATTTATGCCGATTTTAATATCGACTAGTCTACCTAAATGGTTTTTAAACAGTGAGGAGTACTATATAGAATATAAAACATTAGCACCGTCTAGAAATAATGTATTCAATCTAAAGAATGATTATATATCTCAAGAAGATTTTACTGAAGCGTACCTTGATAAATTAAAAGGATTAGATATAGAGCAAATATTAGAAGATATATACGATTTAGAAGGTATAACAGACTCAGAGGTTATATTCTTATGCTATGAAAAGTCTGATGATTTTTGCCATAGACATATCTTAAGAGAGTATCTTAATGAAAACTTTAATACAAACATCACAGAATTAGGGGTAGATTAATTTCTACTCCTTTACATTTAATAAAATAACTGGTATAATATAATCAAAGGGTAAAGTATTTATGAAAATGTATTATATAATATATGTGAGATAGGAGTGTTATAAATGGTAATAAATAGATTTATTACAAAATTAGATATAAGGAAAGATTAAAATATGATAAATTGTATTAGGGAATGGATGGAGGGTTCTTTATGGTAAATAGAGATAATAAAAAATATTGTGAACAATGTGGTAGAAGTATAAGAAATGGACACAGCTTATGTGAAAAACATTATCAACAATTGAAACGCTACGGAGTTTTTTTAGACGATAACCAAAGGGATGCAGAAGATTTAAATCAAATTATATTGTATGATGATTATGCAGAAATAATTTTATATGACGATTTATTTCAAGAAGAAATATCTGAAAAAGTTATAATAGATTTAGATGAAGTAGAAAATATAAAAAATGTTAGATGGGATAAAAAGCAATCTTGTATAATAGGAAATATATTAGGTAGAAACGTACCGTTAGCTAATTATATATTAAATGTAGACAATAAAATAGAGTTTATTGATGGAGATTTTTTAAATTGTAAAAAAGAAAATTTAAGAGTGATTGAAAAGAAATATAAGGCTAAAAAAGTTGATAAACGAAGAAAAGGAAAAATTGATATAACTTCTTTGGGTACAAGCACAATAGATGTAACAGGTTCATGTTGGAGTATAGAATATGATAAATTAGATGGTACTAGAGGATTAATATTAATAGAAAATGGAATAAATCAAGGTGGAACAGTTGTAGAAGATTATAATGCTAATAAAAGAATGGCTGATTATATACCTTATGAAAGAGCCGATTTTATGTTATACTCCCATGTGCATGGTGACCACTTACTTTTATCACCAGCTGGAATAAGCAGAGGATTTCATGGTAAAGCAATTATGACAAGTGGCATGAAAGTATTAGCTGAAAAATTATTACTTGATGGAAGTTTTATTCATGATAGAAATATTAAAGAGCTTAAAAAAGGTGGAAGAAAAGCAGAACCTTTATTTACTGAAAGTGATACATATTTATTTTTAAACAAAGTAAAAGAAGTTCCTTCTAATGAAATGGTTAAGTTAAGCGAAGAAGTAAGCATAAGATTGGTTAATAATAGTCATGTGCTAGAGGCATATCAAATAGAAATATATATTAAAAAACCTAGTAATCATATAGTTAAGATTTTGTATACTGGAGACCTTGGAAGTAAGAAAAATTTTGAATTCCAACCGTTTTTAAAAGAAAATGAAATAGTTAGAAAGGCTGACATTATGATTTGTGAGTCAACTTATGGTAGTAATTCAAGAAGTTTTACTAAGCAACAATGCATAGATGAACGTAAAGAATTAATGGATATAGTAGATGATACTATTAAAAATAAAACAAAATGCCTAATACCTAGTTTTAGTTTTTCTCGTAGCCAATGCATGATGTGTATGCTATATGAACATTTAAAAGATAGTAAAGAAAATTTTCAAATAATTATTGATAGTAGATTAACTGGAGAAATAAATAATGCATACAGAGAAATATTGCAAGGTGAAGATAGGGAATATTGGAATGAGGTTATGGGATTTGATAGATTTAAATTTATAACAAATTATAAGGAAACATTAGAATATGCGACTAAGAACGATGGTATTCCGAGAATAATATTGTCTAGCTCAGGATTTATGGAAGCTGGTCACGTTAGAACATGGGCAAGTCAAATAATGTCAAATGCAAATAACACAATCTGTTTTATAGGTTATAGTGGTGTAGGCACTTTGGCTGATAAAATACAAAATAGCAAACATGGAGAAATAATGATAGACGGAGTTAATTGTATAAGAAGATGTAAAATAAAAACCTTTAGAACATTTAGTAGTCATATTCAACAAGATGAAATTATTAATTATTTCAAACAAATATCAATAGGAGATAGAATTTTAATACATCATGGTAATGAAGATTCTAAACATGAATTAAAAAGGAAAGCAACTGAGGAGTTGAGAAAGATAGGGAAGACTACAAAAATTGTTGTTGTAGAAAAAGGTTGCGATACATTTAAAATATAAATTTTATATATTTAAGGATAAGTTAATTATTTAACTTATCCTTTTTTTGTTGACATTTTATAACTCATTAGGTATAATATAAGTAAAGATATGAGGAAGTGATAAATTGAATTATACAGAACTATTTAGAGAGAAACGTATAGAATATTATACAGATAGTGGTATAAGTCCAAATTGCTGTATTATGTCAGATTATTTTGCTAAAGAATTAATGAAAGAAAATGATATACATTTATATAGTGGCAGTAAATTTCTTGGTGTTGAAATAATAAAAGTTTATTCACCAATGCCTAATTATGGAATACAATTTTTTAGAAAAGTAGAATAGGAGAAATAATATGAATAAAAAAAATACCTATATAATGTTGAGTGATGGTAAATTCTTAGAATCAGAGGTTTGTTGTGAAAAAGTTAAAAATATTATTAAACCATTCTCTAGAGTAGTGTGCATACCTTTTGCTTGTTCACCTAAGTTTTTATTTGAAAAAAGTGATAAAGAATTTTCATACGATGGAGATTTTTATAAACAACACTATGGACATTTTGAACAATATGATGTAAGTGATTTTTATATAATCAATCCATCAGACCCAATAGGATTTATCGAATGGAAAATAGACCATTGTGATATTATTTACTTAAGTGGTGGTAGTATGGAAGAATTAAAACATATGCTTAAATCATTTGGATTATGGAGAAAAATAAAAAAAATAGAGTCAAAGATTTTTATAGCAGAGTCAGCAGGGGCTTTAGTGCTTCAAGATAAATATATTGTATTTAAAAATGATATACCATTTAGGCGTGACGGATTAGATATGGTAGACATAGTAAATATATTTGTTCATTATGATAAAGAGAAACATGAAGATTTATTTAGAGAGTTCAAAATATTATCAGATTGTACTTGTAAACAATCATTTGTATACGCATTGCCTAACAATGGAGGATTAATCATAGAAGAAAATAAAGTTACTAAAGTAGGTGAAGTATATGATTAATATTGCTTTTACAGGTCATAGACCAAATAAAATTTACGGCTATAATATATATTCTAAACAATATGAGCCTTTGAGAGATAAACTATTAGAAGTATTTTCTTATGTAGAAGATAAATATGGTGAGATATTAAATGCTTATAATGGATTGGCTTTAGGATTTGATACAATAGCATTCGAAGAATTATATTTTAGTAAAAGAGATACTAATATAATTGGATGTATTCCCTTTGAAAAACAAGCTAGTAAATGGAATAAAGAGAGTGTTGAGGTTTACAATATTATGAAATCTAAATGTGATGAAGTTGTTTATGTTGATGAATTAAATAAGTACAAAGTAAAAAATACTGTTATAGGCGAATATAATGTTGTTAAAATGATGAAAAGAAACGAATTAATGATTGATAATTCTAATGTATTAATTAGTTGTTGGAATCATGAGAAAAAAGGAGGAACTTGGCAATGTATTAGATATGCATTACAACAAGATAATATTGTTGAAATAATCAATATAAATCCCAATACTTTAGAAATAGAAATATTAAAAGGATAGGAGGTGATATTATGAAAAGAAAATCAATAAAAGAAATAATTGAGGAAATAAATAATATTGAAGAAAAAGAAGATTTATCTAAATGTATTATTGGTGATGAATTTGAATTATGGTTGAAAGACAAGAAAAAAGATTGTGAAAATATTTGACATTTGATAAAACAACTTGTATAATATAAGTAAATAAATAAAGGAGAGTACCTCGATAGGAGGGAAGAATAAAGATATGGCTGATAAAGATAAAAAAATGAAAACTACATTAAGAATAGTTGGAGAAATTAATATAGAAACACTTAAGACTTTCCTTGATGAAACAGATGAAATAATGGAAGAGTATGAAAGATTTAAAACAGAAGCTTCTATGATAAAACCTGAGTTATTACAAAAATTCCCACCTATAACTGTAGAAATAAGTAGCTACGGAGGTTGTACCTGACTGTGGTTCTGCTATAATCCATAGAATGGATGAAATGAAAAATATGGGAATAGAAGTTAATACTCATGCTCATTTCTGCTATAGTATGGCTTTTATAATATATGTAAATGGAATGAAGAGAACTGGAGATAAATTATCTAAATTTATGAATCATGGTAGTGCCTCATTAAATAGAGGATATGTCGAAGAACAAAGAGCTTCAGTAGAATTTTCTACAAAATGTGACGAACAATTTGAGCAAATAATATATGATAATACTAACATGTCTAAAGAAAGAGTTGAAAAAGCTAGATTATGTTATGATTGGATATTATATGATGAAGCAGTTGAACTTGGTATAATAAACTACTACGAAGGCTGTGAAAAACAAGTAGAGGAAGAAATGGATAGAGTATCAGATGCATTAGAATCAGCTTTAGAAGTGTTCTCTCAATTATTAGGTATGGAAAAAGAAGATGGATTTGATTTAATGCTTGACTTATTAGCGCCTATATATGAGGAAGTAGAAGAAGTTAAAGATAAAGAAGAAGTTGAAACTACTGAAGACGAAGAAGATAAAAATGAACTATCTGAAACATTAGGTGAAATATTAAATAAAGCTATGGATGAAGATAAAGTTAAAATAAATGATAGTAATAGTAAAAAGGATACTGATGAAGTTCCAGCTCATATATTTGATATCATAAGGTTAGAAGACGAAGTAATGGAAGAAGTAATGGAAGAATTAAAAGATATAAGAAATGCAGATTATGATGGATGTTATTGTGGAAATTGGTCAATATATATTGATGATTTAGGATATCTAACATTAACTTCATCATGCAGAAAGAGTGGTGAGTGTCCAGACGGTAAAGAATATCATATAGATGAAGAAGTTTATATATTAGATAGAGATGTGCGTATGGATGATGATGCAGAAATATTATTTGAAATAGAACCCGACCAAGCTTTAAAAATAGTTAATATGGCTTATTCAACTTTATATAAAGATTGTGGAATGGATGAATTTGGAAATTATCTAAAAAGAAAAGGCGAATAATAATTAAAAATTGCTTGACATTTTATAATGGTTTATGTATAATATAATTAAAATACATAAACCATTATTCTATATTATAAGGAGATGAAATATATAATTGTTTAATATTGGAGATAGGATAAGGAATAAAAAGACTAAAGAATATGGGGTGATTATACGTTGTAAACAACTGCCATTTCAAAGGCAAGTTATATCAATACGGTTAGATAATGGTAAAATTATAAATGTAAATAATTTATCACTATGGATTAAAGTATTAAAAATATAAAGGAGGTATGGTGTAATATGAGTTGGAATCCAATGTTTGATGAATGTATTAAACTAAAGAAAAAATATATTGATTACTTTGGAGATTATGTAGGCTTTAAAGATATGATTGAAACTTTTAGACAAGAAGGTATATCATATAATCCAATATTTAATGAACTACAAATTAATCAATATGGAGATTTAGTATTAGTAAGATATGGACTTCACGAAATGGGAAAAGGTATGTGGGAAGATAAAAATTCTCCACTAAGAGAAGCAAGAAGTTTAGTATTTAACTTAAGAACAGAAGAAATGGTATTAACTCCATTTAGAAAATTTTTTAATTTAAATGAAGTATGGGAAACTTCAACAGAAGTAGTAGAAGCGAAAATAAAGTATTGTAAATTATTCGAAGTATCTGAAAAAATGGATGGCTCAATGCAGTCGTATAGATGGTATAATGGAGAGATAGTTGGTAGTGGTAGCATGGCTTTAGACACTAAAAATTCATTTAGATTAGAAGAAGGATTTGAAATGTTGACTGAAAATCATAAGAGAATGTTAAAAGATTTCCCAACAGTAACATTTATATTTGAATATATATCAGAAAAAGATAAACATGTTGTACCTTATGATTACTCTAAGAAAAAAGGTTTATATCTTATAGGAGCAAGAAGCGTAATTGACGGAGAAGAATATTCTTATAATGTTATAAAAGACATAAGTAGTTGCTATGGTATACCTTGTTGTAAAACTTATCAATACAATACATTATCAGAAGTATTAGAGCATTTAAATAAAATGACAGTAAGAGATGGAGAAGGATTTGTATTGAATATAGATGGTTTTAAATTAAAGCTTAAATGTGAAGACTATCTTCAACTTCATAGACTAGATGATAAATTAAGTTCACCTAATGTAATAATACAGGCATATGCCGAAGGAACAATAGATGATTTATATGCTAATATGACACCTCTAATGAAAGAAAAGAATAAAGACGTTATGGATACTATAGAAAAATTCATGTATAAAATGAGACATAAAATAGATATGAATCTTGATGAAGTCAATATGATGGTTAGACTTGATGGAACTGAAGAAGAAAACAATAAAAAACTACATAAGTTTATTAATGAATTTGTAGATAAAGATGTTAGAGAATATGTAAGAATGACTTATTTAGGTAAAGAATATAATATACTTAAATCTCGTGGTGGTAAATATATAAAAATTGGAGAAATAAGAGAGTGGGTGGATAAGAATTGAAAGGAATATTAATTGTAACAGTTGGGTTGCCCTCAAGTGGAAAGACATCATGGGTGGATGATTTTATAGGAGAAAATCAAGGTAAAGCAATTGATGTTATATCATCTGACAAAATTAGAGAAGAAGTATTTAATGACATAGAAGACCAAAACCATAATAGTGAAGTATTTGATTTAATGAAAAGAAGAACTAAAGAAAGTTTATCTCAAGGACATATAGCAATATATGAAGCAACTAATATATCAAGTAAACGTAGACGAGCATTATTAAATGAGTTAAATAAATATTATGATAAGGCTATATGTTTGTTTAAATATAAACGTGTATCAGCTTGTCAAATTGATAATGAAAAAAGAGATAGAGAAGTACCTAGTAATGTTATAGATAGGATGTATAGAAACTTTGAAATACCTCATAAAAATGAAGGATTTGATGAAATTATAGTTGACTTTGATGAAAAAACCAATTTATACTTAGGCAATAAATCAAAAGGTGGTATTGGTTTTTTAAAAGATGAATTACTTGCTATTGAAACATATGATGATTATAAACGTTTATTATATCAATTAGGATTAAATCAATGTATAGATATGCCACAAGATAGTAAATGGCATACATTATCTTTAAGTAAACATATGTATTTTTGCTTTAGAGCTGTAAGAGAATACCATTGGCATGATATTAATTTAGTTATTGCTTCTATGTTGCATGATATAAGTAAACCAAATGTAAGAACAGAAGATAAAGACCAAAAGTATGCTCATTATTATGGACATGAAAATGCTTCAGCTTATGATGTTATAGATATATTATTAAGATATGTTAGAATAGATATAGAAGATATATTAGAAATTGCATGGTTAATTGGAAATCATATGAAACTAAAAAATAATATAGATAAAGATAAGTTTTCAAATATAATAGGATATGATGATTATTTAAGATTAGAAGCTTTAGATAATGCTGATAACTCAGCTAAATAGAGGTGTAGCATATGGATAAATGTAAAAGATGTAATAAGTATAATCCTGTGTTTAAGCAATTAGACACAGGAGAAAATATATGTTTGTGGTGTGGTATAAAAATGCAATATAATCAAAAAGGTTTAAGAGGAGTATATAAACTATTAAAATTTCATTTAAAGAATAGATGGTATTTTTCATGGTTAGATAAATTAGCTAAATTTTTAGTACATTTTATACTAATATCGTTATCTATAGTATCTTTATTTAGTTTAATTTATGTAGTTTATATAGGTGAATTTATACTCATACCTACTTGTATTTTATCAATATTTGCCGTTAAATTTTTATGGTGTAACTAAGGAGGATAATATGTTAAATAAATGTAAAATAAAGCAATTTATAAGAGAATGTGAAAATGCAACTTTTAGAATAGATGAATTAGATGAATTATATAAAACCGAAGAAGAAATGTGTTTAGCTAAGATGTATTTAGAAAATCGTATAGAAGAAGATATATTTATAGGTAGGTTAGCTAGATTAGGAGGATGTCCTCATGATGGAACTTGCTTATGTTTTGAAGATGGTGAAGAACTAAAACCTATTAATGAAAGAATTTGTGGAGATTGTTGGAGAAAAAGATTTGAAGATTAGATTTGACATTTGATAACTTTGCTTGTATAATATAATTAAAATAACCTTAACAAAGGAGTGATAATATGAATAGTATATTGAGTTCATTAGAAAGACAACAATCATTAACATTATATCAACTTATGAAATTTTATAAATATTAATTCTAATTTGTTAAGGTTAAGGGTTATTCTTTAAAAACTACAATATATAGTATTATATTAATAAAGCAAACACAATATATAGTGTTAAAAAATTACTTAGATAGGAGAGATAAGATGGATATTAAAGAATGGCTAGGAGAAGAGAATACGTTAGGAATTGATATATGGCAAAACAAATATCAGTTTGAAGGTGAAACATTTGAAGAATGGTTAGATAGAGTTTCAGATGGAAACGAAGATATAAAACAATTAATAAGAGATAAAAAATTCTTGTTTGGTGGTAGAATTTTAAGTAATAGAGGGTTAGAAAAACATGGTAAAAAAGTAACATACTCAAACTGCTATGTACTTGAGACAGACGATAATATAGAAGCAATATATAAAACTTGTAGTGATTTAGCTAGAACATTTAGCTATGGTGGTGGATGTGGAGTTGATATATCTAAGTTAAGAGCTAAAGGTATGAAAGTAAACAATGCTTCCAAAGAAACCACTGGGGCTTGTAGTTTTATGGATACTTTTTCTCAAGTTACATCTACAATCGGACAGAATGGACGTAGAGGAGCTTTGATGTTATCTCTAGACTGTACTCACCCTGAGCTTATAGATTTTATTAATATTAAAACAGATTTAGATAAAGTTACTAAAGCAAATATATCAGTAAGAGTTAATGATGATTTTATGAGAGCTGTAGAGAATGACGAAGATTGGGTTTTACATTTTGAGACAGAAAATGATAGAATGGAAGAAGTAGTTAAAGCAAAAGAAGTATTTCAATTATTATGTAAAAATAACTGGAACTTCGCAGAACCAGGAATATTATATTGGTCAAGAATAGAAGACTATAATTTACTTAGTGAAGATTGGGAGTTTAAATACGCTGGGGTTAACCCTTGCGCCGAAGAACCTCTCCCAAATGGTGGAAGTTGTTTATTAGGAAGTATAAACTTATCAGCTTATGTAGTTGAATATGAAGGTAAAAATTACTTTGATATACCAGCATTTAAAAAAGATATTCATGTAATAGTTAAAGCAATGAATGATGTATTAGACCAAGGCTTACCATTACATCCACTTCAAATACAAAGAGACACAGTAAGAGATTATAGACAAATAGGTATTGGAGTTATGGGTATAGCTGATATGTTAATTAAACTTGGAACAAAATATGATACAGATGAAGCAATAGAAATATGTGATACTATAGGTGGAATATTAGCAAATGAATCAATAAAAGCAAGTGCATTACTTGCAAAAGAAGAAGGCTATTATCCTAAATATAAATCATGCATATTAGACTCTGAGTTTTTAAGAGAAAATGTAGATGAAGAAACTTTTGATTTAGTTGTTAAATATGGACTTAGAAATTCACAATTATTAACAATAGCACCTACTGGTTCAATATCTACAATGATAGGTGTAAGTGGTGGTATAGAACCTATATTCAATTTATCATACACTAGAAAAACTGAATCACTTCATAAAGAAGGGGATGTATATTACAAAGTATTCACTCCTATAGCTAAAGAATATATGGATAAACATGGAATAACTGAAGAGGAAGATTTACCTGACTTCTTTGTAACTGCACAAACTTTAAACCCTCATATGAGAGTTAAGATGCAAGGAGTATGGCAAAAACATATAGATGCTTCTATATCTTCTACTATAAATTTACCTCATGAAGCAACAGTAGAAGAAGTCGAACAGTTATATATGGAAGCATGGAAAGAAGGATTAAAAGGATTAACTATTTATAGAGATGGATGTGCTAGAGCTGGTATATTAACTAATAAAGATACTAAGGAAAATGAAGAATCTCACGAACTTAAACGTGGTGAATGGGAAGCTAAACCTCAAGGATGTATAGAAATACCTAGAAAAATATATAGTGGATGTGGTAAAGAATTACTTCATATAACTATAGACCCTAAAGAAAAACGTATAATAGATTTCTACATTACATCTAGTTCAACTGGAGGATGTAAGATTAATATTCAAGCATTAGCAATATCTATGAGTGCAATATTGAGATTAGGTGGCTCTATTGAAAATATTAAATGTGCATTTAGAGGAATAGGTAAGTGTCCATCTTATGTATTAGCTAAAGAAAAAGGTAAGAAAGTATCTAAAGGAGTATCTTGTCCTACTGCTATATTAAATACATTAATGCAAGTGGATAAAGACTTAAAAGAAGATAAATTAGAAGAACTTCAATTATTAGGATATTACGATAAAAAAATAGTAGAAGATATTGAAGAAGATATAAAAGACTTAAAAGAAGAATTAATAGAAAGAGTAAAAGAATTAGAAGAACAAGAACATAGAGAACAAATATTTACAGAAAGAGAACTTGAATATATAAGGGAATATGGTGAAATTCAATTTGCTCAAACATTTTCTAAATGTCCAAAATGTGGAGAAAAAATGGAACATGTTGGAGGATGTATAAGCTGTAT
The DNA here is from genome assembly GCA_016297695.1 of Bacilli bacterium. GTDB lineage: Bacteria > Bacillota_I > Bacilli_A > RF39 > UBA660 > RUG14121. Next base: position 56,256 of record JAEDGC010000002.1, on the reverse strand, counting down.
GAATTGTGCGTTTACTAAATGTGAATAATATAGATTAACTAAAGATAATAAAATATAGAGAAGGTGATTATTAAAAGGAGAGAATAATATGAAAAAACAAATAAGTAATACAACTGCAAATTTAATTACAATAGGAGGAGTTTCAGCTATGTTATTAATAGCTGGACTTCCATTAACACCAAGTATAGGTATATTAGGATTTACAGCATTAGGATGTAAATACTTAACAGATAAGCGTAATGATAAATAATATTAAAAGCTGAATAGGATAAATTCTTATTCAGCTTTTTTAATTTTTATATTGACATTTGATAAGATAATATGTATAATATAAGTAAAGATAGATAAGGAGATGATATAATGAGTAGAAATGTTAGAGCGAAAAAGATATTTGCATTACTTGGCTATATGGGTGTAGGTAAGGATACGATACTTAAGCAAGTATTAAAAGATATAAATGATGTTAAACCAATAATAAGTACAACAACTAGACCTATGAGAAAAGGCGAGACAGAAGGAGTTGAATATTATTTTATAGATGATACAGAGTTTTTTAGAAGAGGTACAGATTTTGTTGAACAAAGAATATATCATACTAAAGTGAAAGAAAATGGAGTAGAAAAAGATGCGACTTGGAGATATGGTATAGAAAGAATGGAATTAGAAAAAGATGATTATCTAATAGTTATAGTTGATTCAGTAGGATATAAAGAACTTAAAAATTATGTAGGAAATGGTAGAATAGTTCCAATATTTATATCAGCACCTCAAGAAGAACTTAAAGCTAGAGCATTAGCTAGAGGGGATTTAGAAGCAGAAGTAGATAGAAGATTAAAAGATGATTATGAACGTTTTATGGATTTTAGAGTTCGTACTGTATATCATGAAGTTAAGAATACAAATGGTAGATTAGAAGAGGCGATTAAAGAAGTAGAAAATATAATAACTAAACATATTAATGAGGTGAAAGAAATTAAATGCAAAACGAAAAGAAAAAAATAATTATGTCGCTAGATTTATCTATACAGAGTACAGGTGTAGCAGTAATTGACGGAGATAATGCAGAAGTTATAGCTTATGATAATATCCCCATTGGCTCAAAGGAGTTTAATGGGGATGAAATGAAGAAAATAATTCATATAGCAGAAACAGTATTAAGTATTGCTAATGGATATGAAGTTACACATATTGCTATTGAAGACTCATACGTTGATAAGAAATATCAAGGCACAGGAAAAACACTCGCCAGATTGTTTGGAGCAGTATACATAACTTTATACATTAATGGTTATACTTTAATATATACTTATACACCTTCGCAATGGAAAAAAATTACAACTGGAATTGGGAATAAGTCAAAAGAAGGTACCCATAAATGGGTATGCGATAATATGGTTGATTTAGGAGAATTTCATAGTAGAGGAAAAAATAAAAATGATGATATAGCAGATGCACTTGGACTAGCATACTGTTTATATAAAAAACTTAATAAATAAGGAGAGATTTTATGAAAAGATTTATAACATTTAAAGATGTAAATATTAAAATAGGAGAATTATATAAAAACGAAAGAATAAAAAATCACATAAGAACAACTGAGCCATATGATGTAAATATAATAGTTAGTGACGTTTATGCTAATTTAAAGAATGAATATTCAATAACAGTAGACTGTACTTTATCATATGGCACTATAGAAAAAGTATTAGGTATACGCAAGAGAGATTTATATTATCTTAATACTTCAAAACAAACGATATCGAAAGAACAAATATTAAGTAAACTTATGGAACAGGAATTTATTAAATTTATAGTTATAAGTAATTTGAGAGGAGAATAATTATGAAAAAATTATATGGATTATTTGCTGAATATACTAATAGCTTTGGTCAACAACTATTTGTTCATAAATATAAATATTGTACAGCTAGAGAAATTATAAAAGAGAAGAGAATACTAGAAGATACTTTATTAGAAATGACCTTAAATAATGACATAGATAGTTTATATGTATGGTTTGAAGATATATTAGATAGTCATAGTTTAAAAAAAGAAAAAATTTGTGTAAAAAGAATTGACAACAAACAATAATAACTGTATAATATAGTTAAAGTGAAATAAAGGAGTTGATACAATGAGTAAACAAGAAGATAAGCAAGTTATTGGTGAATTATCAATACAATATGATGAAGAAGGAAATGGTACTTTAAGCCTATCTATATTTAAGATGGTATTTGGCGATGATATAGAAGTTGACTTAGAAGGAGAAATGTCAGAAAAAGATATTGAAGATTTACAAAGTTTATTATCAGAAATGAATAATATAGTGATAAGTAAAATAAATGATGTGTTAGAAAGAAAATTAAAAGAAGAGGAGTAATAGAATGAATAAAGATATTAAAAGATTTTTTATAGATAAAGAAATGGTGAATGAAGAACATGAATGCAATTGCAATGGAGAATGTGATGGAGATTGTAAATGCCATCAAGAAGAAGAAGTTAAAATAGATGTAAATGATATTGTGGCTAGTGGTAATTTTGAATTTATTGGTATTGATTGGGTTGACCCAATGAAAGATATACCTATAAGATACTTAGATGGAGCTAAAGAATTAGTAATAAATCCTAAAGGAAATTGTATAGATGTATATGCTTATGAAGATGTATTTATACCATATATGTCTTATGCAATGATTAACCTAGGATTTGCAATGCAATTACCTGAAGGTAAAATAGCTAAATTATATCCTAGAAGTTCAACATTTAAAACTTGGGGATTAATACAAACAAATCATACTGGTATAATAGATGAAAGCTATTGTGGAAATGATGATATATGGCACATGCCAGTACAATGTACTATGCCTAAGCAAGTAGAAAAAGTTAAGATAAATGGTCATAAAGTAACTGTTGCTGGTACATGGGTTAAAAAAGATGATAAAATTGCTCAGTTTGAAATCGTAGATGCTATGGAAATGCCAACATTTAAAAAAGTTGAAGACCTAGGAAATTATAATCGTGGTGGTTTTGGTTCTACTGGAGAAAAATAATTTAAAATTAATTAACAATAAATTGGCTCTCTAAAATTAGGGGGCTAATTTATTATAAAGGAGATGATATAATGAAAGTTGGTATAGTAGGGACTGGTGTAGCCAGGCATATTTTGTGCTATAGAATTAATTAACAATGGATTTGATGGTAAGAATATAGTAATGTTTGAAAAAGGTAAACCCATAGATAAAAGAAAATGTTTTGTAACAGCTGATACTCCTTGTAAAAAATGTAAGATATGTTCAATATCAAGTGGATGTGGTGGAGCTGGAAGTTTCTCAGATAGTAAATTAAACTTTGACCCAACTGGTAAAGTCGGTGGAGATATGGCTGAATTAATGACTCAAGAAGAGATAACAGAATATCTAAAGAAAACATATGAAATATATAAGCAATTTGGTATAGAAGAATTTCAGTCTAAAATATATGGTAAAGATTATACTAAAGAAGCACAAGAAATTATAGATATAATCAAAGAAAATCCTAATATGGAGATAAGTGAATGTATTACAATACACTTAGGTAGTGAAAACTCAAGAATAATATATGGAAGAATGTTGAATTTCTTAGAGGAACATGGAGTAAGGATAGTAAGTGAATGTGAAATAACTGAAATAACTACTGATGATTTTAATAATGCAATATGGTATAAACATAAAGATAATTATTCGTTGTACGGGCATGTTTTAACTTATGAAGAATTTGATAAAATAATAATAGCAGTAGGTAGAAGTGGTAATAAATTTGTAAAAGAAATATGTGATGATAATGCTATAGAATATAAAAATGGTAGAGTAGATATTGGCGTTAGAGTTGAAGTGCCTAATGAAGTTATGAAAAAGATAAATGATAACTTTTATGAATGTAAGATATATTTCAAAGGTTCTTTTGGAGATAAAGCTAGAACATTTTGTCAAAACCCTGGTGGTTATGTCACAATAGAAAGTTATCCTTATGGTGATAAAAAAATATTCTGTGCTAATGGTCATGCTTTTGCTAATAAAAAATCAGATAATACAAATTTTGCTATATTAGTATCTAGAGCATTCAATGATGATTGTCCTAATCCTTTAGAAAGTTATGTATATCCATTAATACAAACTATTAACTCCCTAGGTAAAGGTAGTGTTATACTTCAGTCTTTGAAGGACATAAAAGCCAATAGGAGAAGTTTAAAGGAGCGTATTGATAAATTAGTCATAAACCCTACTGCAAAGGCTTATGAAGGCGATATAACAAGTGCTATGCCATATAGAACATTAGTTACTATATTAGAGTTTATAGAAGAATTAGATAAAATAGCACCAGGGATAAATGGAGATAATACATTATTATATGCACCTGAATGTAAATTCCATAGTAATAAAGTCATAATAGATAAGTATGGTAAATCATCTAATCCTAATGTATACTTTATTGGTGACGGTAGTGGATGGTGTCATGGATTAACTACAGCTTGTTCAATGGGGATAGCTTGTGCCGAAAATTTATTAAAAACTATTGACAATTAATAATTATATATGTATAATATAATTAAAATATAAAAGAGGTGAGGCGTATGAATGAAAAAGACTTAAAAGAATTATTCGATAAACTAATAGATTTTGCAACGTTGCCATGTGATGTTGAAGAACAATGTAAAGGCTGTGAAATAGGATACTATTGTTCTATGTTATATCATCTAAGTAGAGGATTAAAAGGAGAACTAACAATAGATGAAGTAGTAGATAAAATAAACATAGAGTATAAAAATATTAAATGGGAGGAGGAATAATATGAGAAATCTTAAAAAAGGAAGTATGGTTAGATATACAGGTAAAACAACAGGTTTTTTTACACATAATCAAATATATAAAGTTGTAGAGGAAGCTTATGAACAATATTTTTCTAAAACTTATGCAGTAAAGATAAAAGACGATATTTCTCAACCTCATATAATAACTGAAGATTATTTTAATTCTTATTTTACAACAGAGAAAAGAACCTTGGTGGTTAACCTATTTGGAGGAGCTGGGGTAGGTAAATCTACCCTTATGGCTCAAATATTCGCAGAACTTAAAATCAAAGGTTATGACTGTGAGATGGTGACGGAATTTGCGAAGGACTTAATTTGGGAAAAGAGAGATGAAACTTTTAAAGACGAGCTATACATATTCGCTAAGCAAAATCATAGAATGTTTCGAGTTAATGGTAAAGTGGATATTATAGTAACTGATAGACCTTTGTTATTGACTAATGCTTATAATCAACATGATAAGGAATTATGTGATTTATGTTTAAAAACATTCAATGAATACAATAATTTAAATATCTTACTAAAGAGACAAGTTGAATATCAGCCTAATGGAAGAAATCAAACCGAAGAGGAAGCAATAGAAATAGATAATATTACTCGACATGTATTAGAATCTAATGGTATTGATTATTATGTATTTACAAATAATGACATAAAAGATATTATGAATACAATAGAAGGTAAGATAAGATTGTAAGGAGGTGGAGTATGAAAAATAATCAAGTAAGAAACCTTGTTAAGTGTATTAGAAGTGATATGCATGGATTTACAAAAGATGAAGTATATCAAATTATATCCATATTTTATAGTGCCGGTGAAAGTTATATAATGAAAGGTCATATGTTTTATAATATAGTAGATGATAATGAAGAAATTTATATGTGTGAAGAAAGTTGTTTTAAGGAAAGTTTTGAAGTAATATAAATAAGATACTCAGAAAGGATGATAAGATATTATTGGAGAAGAGAGATTTAATAATTTTGGTAGTAGGATGAAAATTATAGAATATAGAAATGCTAAAGATATAGATATATACTTCCCTCAATATAATTGGACTTTTAAGCATGGAAGATATAGTCATTTTAAGGAGGGTTCTATTATATGTCCATATGAAAAAAGATTTAGAGGAATTGGATATTTAGGTGAGGGAGAATATAAAACTAGGGAAAATAATAAAGAGACTAGATGTTATCATGAATGGATGAAAATATTGCAAAGATGTTATGATAGCAGTTATCAAGAAAAATATCCAACATATAAAGATTGTATTATTTGCGAAGAATGGATGTGTTATCAAAATTTTGCAGAATGGTATTATAATAATTATTATACTATAAACAATGAAAAAATGGAAATAGATAAAGATATATTATGCAAAGGAAATAAAATATATAGCCCTCAAACCTGTATTATAGTACCTCAAAGAATAAATAAACTATTTACTAAATCAAATAAATTAAGAGGTGATTTGCCAATAGGGGTTTATTATAATAAACAAAATAAAAAATATAGAAGTCAAATAAGTAAAATAGAGAATGGTAAAAAACAGCGTGTATATTTAGGTTTATATAATACTCCACAAGAAGCATTTGAATCATATAAAAAAGCAAAGGAAAATTATATTAAACAAGTAGCTGATGAATACAAACCTTATATTCCAAAAGAATTATATGATGCTATGTATAATTATAAAGTAGAAATAACTGATTAAATAAAATTTTAATTCTATCCACGAGAGGTAGAGAAAGGTAGGTAATTATGAATAAAAAAAATATAAAAGAATGGATTTTGAGTTTGCAAATATTATTGGCTTGTGTAGGTGCAACTACCTTAGTACCATTGTTGGTTGGCTTTCCACCGTCAACAGCTTTATTTACTGCTGGTTTAGGAACATTATTGTTTGGAGTTGTAACGAAGAATAAAGTTCCAGCATTCTTAGGTTCGAGTTTTGCTTTTATAACTCCAATGACCATGATTATTAATCAATATGGTTTTGAATATAGCTGTGGTGGATTTATAGTTGTGGGTTTGATTTATATATTATTTGCTTTAATTATATATAAAGTTGGAATAGAAAAAGTTAGTAGATTATTACCTTCACACATAACTGGTTCGATGATTATAATAATTGGTTTGTCATTAGTACCAAGTGCAATTACTAACATACAAGGAAATATAGGAATAGCTATAATCACTTTAGTAACTTCTTTAGGTGTTATTATATTTGGAAAAGGTTTCTTTAAGCAATTAGGTATAATGTTAGCTTTAATAGTTGGTTATGTAATTTCTGCTTACTTTGGATTAGTTGACTTCACAAGTATAACACAAGCAAATATTGTATCCTTACCTCATTTAGTTATTCCACAATTTGATTTAAGTGCTATACTTATAATTGCACCAGTAGCAGTAGTAACAATGCTTGAGCATATAGGGGATATAACTACTTTAGGAACTGTAACAAACAAAGATTATATAAAAGAACCAGGAATACATAAAACTTTAATAGGTGATGGTTTAGCAACAGCTTTAGGTGGATTATTTGGTTCGGTAGGTAATACTACATATGGAGAATCTACTTCTGTATTAGCCTTAACTAAACAATGTGACCCAAAATTAACAAGACGTGCTGGTATATTAGCAATAATACTATCTTTATGTGGTTTTTTAAGTGGAGCTTTGCAAACAATACCTAGTTTTGTTGTTGGTGCAATAAGCTTACAATTATATTTTATGATAAGTTGGGTTGGATTTAAAAGTATTAAAGATAATAAATCTTATAAATCAATTAAAAACTTAATAATAATTGCAGTAATGTTAATAATAGGCTTAGGAAATATAACATTAACAATTGGAGTTGTAACATTATCTTCATTAGCATTATCAGCAATAGTTGGAGTTATATTGAATTTAGTATTAAATCATAAAGACATGTAACTGACAATCCCTAAGATTTTTCTTAGGGATTTTTCTTTACATTTTATAAAAAGTATTGTATAATATATTTAAAGGTGGTGATTATATGTTAGAACAATTAAATGATGATAGAAATTTATTGCTAAAAGTAATAGAAATAGAACAAAGAAATTTTAATAAAAGACTTAAACGTATGAAAGATGAATTTAGTATAATAGGTTATAGAGTAGATATTGATAAATGGACTGAAGATGAATTTTTGATATTTATGGATGAGCTTGTAGAAATATTACAGGAGTTAACAAATTTTCAAATTTATAAAGAAATCAAAACAGAAGAATTTGAAGATTTTGATATTATGAATAGCTATAGTAAATTTAGAATTATAGAATGTAGATTAAGTATTGGAAGGAAAGAATTTGAATTAGTTAAAATAGGAACTAAAAATAGAATAAGATAAATACTAGACATTTGATAACATTTCTTGTATAATATAAGTAAATGAATAAAGGAGAGATTAAATGAGAAGACTTAGTTGGGAAGAATACTTCATGACTGTAACTCTAGATGTAGCCAAACGTTCGAGTTGTTTGTCAAGACAAGTAGGAGCTATAATAGTTAAAGATAAAAGAATATTAGCAACTGGTTACAATGGTTCTCCAAAAGGTATAGATACTTGTTACGATAAAGGATTTTGCATAAGAAAAAATAGTGAAAGTGGACAGAATTTAGATACTTGCTACGCAGTACACTCAGAAATGAATGCAATATTACAATGTGCTAAAAATGGTGTGTCATGTGATGGTGCTACATTATATGTAACTACATTCCCTTGCATAAACTGTATGAAAGCAATTATCAACAGTGGTATTGTAAAAGTTGTATATTATGAAGATTATAATGCACCATTGAGTAAAGAATTAGCAAAACTAAGTGGTATAGAGTTAATAGATTATAATAATATAGAAGGAGATGATAAATAATGAGCATGGAATTACAAGGTCAAGAAAGAGCTAAATATTCATTTAAGATATTAGTTAACAACGTACAAAGAAGTAGTAAAAAAAGAAATGCTAAAAGAAATAGAAGAAAAAGAAAATAATGGTATAGGAGAGATGATATGTATACAATAGATGATATTAAAGTTACTTTATTAAATGCAGAAGATGTTAAAGATTTTATAAAGAATCATGGTCAAATAGCTTGTGTATGTTATGATACAGATGAAAAATTTGCTGAAAAAGTTGGTAAGTCTTGTATGATAGAAGGACATACAAGTGGTTCTAGAGGAGATTTCTTTAAATTTGAAATAGAGTGTCCTAGATTTACAGCAGACCAAATTATGAGACATGAAATTGGGGTATTTAAAAATTGTCAATCTCAAAGATATGTAGATATGGATGATAACTTTAGTATATATGTTCCACCTAAAGTAGTTAAAGATGAAACATTATTACAACAATATATTAGATATGAAGAAATGTGTAAAGCTCAATATAAAGTTAATCGTGCTTGTTTTGATGAAATGGGAATCGAAGGTGAAACAGCCAATGATTTAATGAGAACAATGTTGCCTATAGGAGTTAAAACTAAGTTAAGAATAGGATTTACTTTAGAAGCATTAATACATTTTATGCATAAAAGATTATGTGCTAGAGCTGATTTACCAATAAGAAAAGTTGCACAATTAATGAAAGAAGAAGTATTAAAAGTTCAACCACAATATAAAGATTTATTAGTTCCTCATTGTGTAGCATTAATGTATTGTCCTGAAAGACATGGATGTGGAGCGTATCCTTCTAAAAAAGAAGTTGAAGAATTAATTAAAAAAGGAAAAGAAAAAGATAAACCATTTGAATTAGATTAAAAAAATAAGGCTAGAGATTAAGTTCTCTAGCCTTTATGTTTATTCTTCTACTTTTTCTTTTTCTACTGGTTTATCTAACCCTTTAGTCCCATTATCGTTCCATATTCCTAAAAACGCAGTAATAACTGCTATAATTGCTACTGGATTATTAAGTATACTCATTAATGCTTCACCTAACAATTGCCAACTTGTTAATGTTTGAAAGTCTACTCCACTAGCACTAAATATTAATGCGAATACTGATAAATAAAAATACGGATTTTTAAATTTAGGATTTTTTAAAAACTCTTTCATATATAACAATTCCTTTCATTATTTTTTATATATAGATATAAAAGGGTCAAATCCCTTTTTCTTTAATTCATCAACTAGTTTATCTGCATCGTCTCTAGATTTAAAGCTATCAACTACAACTCTAAATAATTGTTCTCCATTTACTGTGTCAGCCACCAAGAAAGTATCTTTATATCCTTTAGATATTGCTTTCTTTTGTTCATCTACAGCATTATCTCTTACTCCATAAGAACCAATAACTACTCTATAATAAGTTTCTTTTTTAGTAGGAGCTTCTTCTTTAGGTTTTTCAACTACAACATCCTTAATTCCGTCAACATATTTAGCACTAACATATCCATAGCCATCTTTATATTTTATTTTTATCCAACCATTGCTAACAGTAGCAACTATTTTAACTTTAGTATTATCTTTTAACTCTCCTAATTTAGATGAATCTGCATCTGCTAATTTTCTTACATTTAATGTTGAATTAGGTACATTAACTTTTCCTTCTTTATTAACTTTAGTTTCTTTAGGTTTTTCTTCTACTGGAGCTTTACCATTTACATATGCTTTAACATCTGCTATAAATTTAGCAAATCCATCTTTACTACATCCTACACCCCAAAAATTAGTACCTGGACAAGTTTTAGCACTTCTAGAAGGATTATATTTTCCAAGATATGTACCACCAGCTGTGAACCAGCAGTGAGGACGTATATGACTTGTATTTACAGGTATATCAAATCTTTTACAAAGTTCGCCATACAAATATATAACTGCTTCTTTTTGTTTAGCATTCATAACATCATGACCCTTGTCAAATTTACCGTATATTTCTATACAAATAGCATTAGTATTCCAACCTCTTATCCCAATTGGAGTTGAGTTTAAATTTCTTCCAGTGGTAATTTTCCCATCTGGAAATACATTGAAATGTTGAGCTATATAATGACCATGTCCGTCACTAGCCCCACTTCCCCATGTTCTTTTACCATAATCATTTAGCGATTGAGTTCTTCCAAAGTGTGGCTCAGCGAATACTCTTTTATCAGTTTTCTCCCAAGTAGAATAACTTGGAGCATCCATATGATGAACTTGTAATCTAGTTATAGTTCTAGTTACATTTTGTTTAGCCAACCAATTTCTCACGTCTTTTGCGTTTTCTAATAATGTAAATCCGTTTTGAGTTTTCATTATACCATTCCTTTCTATTTTAAATTTATATTTTACATATATTATATAAGACTTTTTACTACATAAACCGTATATTATTCTTTAGGTGTAAATATTTTACTTACACCATTTATTGTTACTACTAAATCACCATTATCATTAAATGATAATATAGGAGCTTTATTTTCTTGTTTCTCTAAGTATAAAACTCTTCCATCCATACTATCTAAATCATCTGCTACAGCAGTAACATTAGCATTTACTTCTTCTAATTCATTATTTATAGCTTCGTTTGTTTTAGCATTCCAACTATCTATATTATCTTGAGTAATATTATCTAATACGCTTTTATTATTATGTTCATGTAATTCTGTTTTTTCTGCATACCCACTTAAATCTATATTAGCACCAGTATCCCAAGCATTTATTTTTTCTTGAGTAATATTATCTAATACATCTTTATTACTATGATTATGTAAATCAGTTTTTTTTGCATATTCTTCTAATGATTGATGTTCTTTTATATAACCTTCATCATTTTCTAATTCAGATATTTTTTTAGGTAGTTTATCTTCTGTTATATATTCACTAGGTATTTCAGTTAAAAAATTCGTATCATTAATTAAATCAGATAACTTCTTAGGCAGTTCATCTTTTTTAGCATATATAGTTAAATCTATGTCTTTTAATTGAGTTTCTAATATTTTATTTATTACAAATTCTTCGGTAGCATATCCAGTTAAATCAACTTTTATATCACTTAAATCTATATCAACTAATTTTCTATATAAAGCATCTGTTAAATCATGTGTACTTAACCCTTTACCACTTTCTTTAACTACAAAATTATTTAATGAAGATTTTAATGCATATTTTTCTAAATCTTGTATGTACTTTATATTAGTGACAAATTTATTTAAATCGCTTTGTTTTGCAAAGCCTGAACTTTCAAATTTAGTTATATAATTTTTTAATATTACATTTAAATTTTCTAATGTTATATAACCATTATTAGCTACTGCATTTAACACTTCTTTTAAAGATAATTTATTAACATTATCTTCGATTGCTTTATTCATTTCTTCTCTAGTAGGGAATATAGATGTATCAACTTTATAACCAGCTAACTGATTTATTAAAGCAGTTAATATAGAATAATTAGCATCTTGAATAATAGCTTCATTGTCTACTTCTATAGCATCTATTATTTCAAAAGTTTGAATAGCACTTTTTATATAACCTCCTTCTTTATCTTTTGAATTATAAGATATTGAAAATCCAACTTCATATACCCCATTATTACTAAGTATAGCTAGAGGTATTTGAAATATTGCTAATTTTTTAGCATAATCGCACTCTGCTAATATTGGATGAACATATCCGTTTAAATCCTTAAATTCAGCAGTAACAACATTTACTGCACCTTCGTCAAAATTTACATCTAACATTCTTACATATAAACAACTATTTTCTAATCCATCTTCAACAAAAAGTGGTTCGCCTTTCCATTGGTTATAGGTTCTGCTAAAATATAATTTTTTAATTCTCATTATATCACCCCCTTTACTTTAATTTTTTATTTGCTATTTTTATTTTATCTTTTACTTCATCTTCCGATAATAATAAATAATCTTTATAATACATCCATACTAATTTTTCACCATTTATTTTACCACATGACTTTATTCGACCTCTACAACAATCACTTACTGAGCAAATATTATATTTATCTTTAGCACTTTTAATCGTTGGAAATATTTCTAATGTGTTAAGACATATAACTCTCTTGTCTTTATTTGAGTTCATTCTATTTTTTATTTCTTCTTCTGAACTATTTAAATATTCATCATAATACATAAAATAATAATGTTCACCATTATATACAATAGATTTTTGATGTGGATTTTCGCCTAGGGTATTATAGATACTTTCTGTTCCAAATTCATCTATAGCTGATTTAATACAGTTATAAATTGTTAGAGTATTAAGACATATTATTCTTTTAGACTTAGGATTATTTTCATAATCATAACTCCTTCTACTTTCTAACATCTTATTAATTTCTTCTTGAGATTTATTTCTACCACGCATCTTTTGTTTTGTTTCTTCGTTATGATGTTTGCCATAAAAAGGATTATTCTCACCTTGATTTCTCTCTTTTGACTTTTCTCCTATAACCTTCTTTGTTTCTTCTGTATGGTATTTTCCATAAAATCCATTAGCTTCACCACATAAGCTTTGTCCTTCTCCACCGTCATTTATATTACATATATCATATCCTATTATATCTCTATATTCTCTTATATACCAAACCTCTAAATCATATGCTATTTGTTCTGTTAAATTATTATGTAATATATTTACAGCTACAGGTATAGATTTTACTATATTATTAAAATGATTATTATTGCCTCTTGTCAAATCTTTCCATCTATCTCCACAACCTTTTCCAACATAAAATGGCTCATTTGTATCAAGTCTAATCCATTCATACACATAATATTTATTTTCATCCATATTAATATCCCTCCTTTTATAATTATTAATATATTTATATTATACAATAATAATTATAAAATGTAAACTATTTTAATCTTTTTTCCCTACGTATACTAAGGTCAGGGATAACCATGCCCTTGCATTTGTTTAGATACTCCTTTTATTTCTCTAGCATATTTTAATAACATACCATATAATTCACTTTCTGATGGGTCTCTTTGAAAATCTACTCTGAATTTTTGTTTTAATAAAGCTAATATACCAGATATTATAGGAGTAGCAAAAGAAGTACCACTTATTATGGCATAATTATCTCCTGGATATGCACATATAATATCTTCACCTTGAGCAACTATATCAACAAATTCATTTGAGTTGCTATAATCTGATATTTTAAAATATGCATCCATAGAGCCTACACATATACTTTCATCATAAGCCCCTGGATACCTTACCTCTCTAACACTTCCATCTGTGTCATTATGACCATCATTACCACTAGCACACACAATTGATACTCCACTCTTAACAGCTGTATCAACTGCTCTTTTTAAATCGTTTGTATCATCAAGACAACCAACTGAACAATTTATTATATCTGCTCCTTGTTGTACACAATATAATATAGCATTTGCTATAGCAGTAGAATCACCTTTGCCAGCATTATTCATTGCTTTACCTAATATTATTTGACAATCTGGAGCTATACCATAAGCTTGATAATTTATATAGTTTCCACATATTAAAGATGTGACAGCTGTACCATGATAATGTGTACTTGTTAAATCAGAAGAACTAGCTCCATCATTTGAGAAATTTTGACCACCTATTATTTTCCCTTCGTACATAGGGTGGTCTAATTGTATACCAGTATCAACTACACCAACTTTTATTCCTTTTCCTGTATATCCTTTGTTCCAAAATAACTTTATCTTATTTTGTTCTATTGCCCAATTTTTTCTCTCTTTTTCTTCAGTAGAAACAGTTGTTCCTAATATTTCAACTTCATTATCCATTATTTTCACCTCAACTTAAATCTTTATTAAGTTTAATAATTTCTTCTCTTGCTTTTTCTACATCTTCCTTTAATATTTCTAATTCATTCTCTCTATTTTCTTGATTTTCATTCATTTGTTTTACTTTGTCGTATAGTTCATCCATTAATGCCATTACATAATTTTGATATATTAATACTCCTTCTCTAAATTCATTAACTGATTTATTTATATTACCAATTATATCAACAGTAGATGCTATTGAATCATTTGCCTCTTTTAATAAAGATTCTAATTCATCAGAAACTCTTATTTGGTCTTCTAATTCCATCTTTAATTCTTCTTTTTCTTTTGTTAATTTATCACATAAATCTATGCAATTTTTTAATTGTTTTAACAATTCTTTGTTATCCATCTATATTTCCTCCAAATCTTTTAAAAAGTCTCTAATAGAGTTTAATCTATCTTCATTTGATAGCTCTACTTCCTCTTCTTCAATATCTTCTTCAGTTTCTTCTTTATCAATATCTAATTTTATGTCATTTATATTGTCTTCAAGTACTTCATAGCAATCAACTAATTCATATCCTTTTATATAACTTGGTTTTATATCGTGTTCTCCTAAATCTAAATCATTAAGAATAGTTGTTTCAAATACTTCTCCTGTATCGTCATTTATACATCTTATAACAATACTACCTTTTACTTTTCTATAATGAAACTCTACTATTTTATCTCTATTATTTATATCTAAATTTACCTTCATAATTTCATCTCCTTAAATAAAAAATACTCATGAAGAGAATATCTCCTCATGAGTATAATAAGACTTTATATAAACTACTATTTCCATCCGTCTGGTATATCAGCATAGTTATCTAATTTTGTACATCCGTTGAAACATTGAGTTCTATTTGCACCAGAGAATTGACTCCATAATGTAGGAGCAGTACCAGTAAGGTTTGAACATCCTTTAAAACATTCAACAAAGTTTGTAATTTTAGGGTTTTTAGTATCACTATATAAAGCACCACTAATTTCACCTTTAAGTCCACTACATCCATAGAATGTACCACTAGCATTAATAAGTCTAGCACATCTAGCGAATAATTGGCTATCCAATCCACCAGTTAATAAATTACAATGTGCAAATAAATAAGATGTATTTTCTAATCTTGAGCAAGTCATAAATAAAGTAGGAGGTATATCTCCTTTCATTTTTGTACCAAATTGATACATATTAAATGTACCATTTGCACTTATTAAATTGGTACAATTCATAAATAAATACTCATTACAGAAATATGGACTTGGCTGTATATCTAAACTAGGGTCATATTCAATTTCTTCACCATAATCAACAAATTCATCATCATATTTACCAAGTTTACAACATTGATAGAACATATAATCTATATTTGTTAATTGATAACAGTTTTCAAATAATTTATCTGGTATACCACCTTCTATATTTCTACAACTATAGAAGAAATAAGATAAATCCCTAACTTTTAAGAATTTAGCAAATAGATTAGCTGGGATAGTACCACTTAAATTTAAACAGTTTTTAAATAAGCCACTCGCACCAGTCATAACAGTATCCATTTCTTCTCCATTTTCATCTCTAGTTAAGAATAAATCATTTGGTATAGTACCACTTAAACCTTGACAATTAGCAAATGCATAATCTATATTTACAAGTTGTCTACAATCTTTAAACCATTCTGATTGTAATGTAAATTGTAAGAATTCACAATCCTCAAATATATGTGCTATTGTAGTTAATCTATATTTAGTATCAAAGAAATCTCTAGGTATTTCTTGTAGATTAGATGGGTCTCCACCTAAATTTGTACAACCAGCGAATAAATATGAAGCATTATTAATCATATAGGCATCATACCAAAAATTAGTTTTAGGGCTTCCAGTTAATCCTTCACAATTTCTAAAGAATCCATGTATATCAGCTAAAGCAGTACAGCCTTGGAAGAAGTTTTCTGGTATATCTCCACTTAAACTTATGCAATTATAAAACATTTCATAAGCAGTTGTTAATTTTGATTTTCCTTGTAATAATCTATTATTTATTGTACCAGTTAAATTCTTACAATTTCTAAATGCATAATCGGCATTTCTAAGTTCTGGACAATTTGCAAACCAACTACCATTATATAGCATTACTGCATTTTCACATCCATCGAATAATCCCCAAATATTTCTTAAATCAGTAGTTGTTGTAAACATTGAATTTATATTGTTTGCAACTTCTAATTGAGTACATCCACTAAATAAATTACCAACAGTTTGAAGTTTAGTATTATATCTAAATAAGTTAGCTGGAACTACACCTGTTATCTTAATTACATTGTTATCTTCTGATTTACAACCACTAAATGGATTGTCTAAGTATGTTAGTTCTGTTAAACTATCAAAGATACCTAATTCCATTTCTCCAGCTATTCTTGTATTATTAAAAGTACAAGTTAAACTTTGTGCTTTAGGTATAGCATCAAATATTTCTTTAGGTATACCATTATGAATTATACCAGTACAACTTGAAAATGTATAATAGAAACTTGTACAATTTGTCATTTTTCTTAAAATGCTCATCATCATATCATAAGTAAACATATCGCAATGATTAAATGATTCACTAGCACTTGTAATTCTGCTTAAATCAAGATTAGGTAATGTTGTCAGTTTTCGACAGTTATAGAAACTTCTTCCTAATGACCCAGTTAAACTTACATTACCTTGTATAGATACTAAATTTATACAGTTATAGAATGGAGTTATAGAAGATGTAGCATGTAAGTTAATTCCTCTTATATCTTCAACTTGAGTACAGTTGTAGAAATTTACTTTTTCTAAACTAAAAGGAGATAAGTCCAAGTAAGTTGGTATTTCATTGTTGCCAAATTGGAAGGTCTTAATGCCACTTTGTTGGAAGTCTATATTTGTTAACTTATTAAATCCATTAGCAAATCTTATATTGTTTAAGAAGTCGCATTTAGATACATCTAATGTGGTTAAATTAACTAAAGTTCTTGCATCTAATTCTATAAATTTACTATTAGATACCCCAGCCATTTTTAATGTAGTTAAATTAGCACAACCAGTTAAATCTAGTTTAGTTAAATAACCAGTATATGATATATCAAGATAATCTAATTTAGTACAATCTGCAACTGTAAATTCTGCAAGTTTAGTATTAGGTAAACTTAATCTAGTTAAAGCATTACATCCAGTAATTGAAATAGATGATAAATTTGAACATTTATCAAGTTTAATTTCTGGAAGATATTCTTGATAGTTACAAGTTAAATATGTTATTTCTGTCTCCGATAAATCTAAAAACTCTAAAGCACCACCATCAGGATTTAACTGAACCGTACCAACCATAGTACCACTTAAATCTAGATATTTTAAGTTTATACATTTTTCTAAGTTTATAACCTTATAGTTATCATCATAACCTAAATTTGTACAATTTTTACAATTAAGTTTTTGTAACATTACGTTATTACCAAGTTCAAGTCTTTGAATTCTTTTTGAACCATGTATATCTATTTCACAAAGTCTTTGGGCGTTTGATACCAATAATGAAGATACATTTAAGTCTTCGAGACCTTGTAAATACATTACATTAGTAACACCTCTTACGGTAATATTGTTATCTACGGCATTTGTAATGGTATTCTTAAATTCATACCATTTATCTTTATCACACCACTTTTTAACTGTACCAGTAGCACTATCTGAGAAAGATATTTCTACCCATTGTGGTGAATAAGTTTTTACTTTTAATGTTACGTCCCCAGTTACATTTGAACGTATAGTAGAAGATAGTAGCCAATCTCCATAGCTAAATTTACTATCCATATATGTAATACGCTCACTAATCCATCTTTTAGTGTGTTCAAGTCTAGAACCATTACACATATATATAAAACCTTTATTAGCTTCATTTATATATTTGATTCTAGCATCTTCATTATAGAATGTTTGACCTACTGTATCTGCTATATTTTCATAGTATTTTATAATATTTTCATAAGTCATAAATCCATTACTTCTCATATAAATATATCTATTTTGTATTTCATCTGGAAATGCTTCGTTTAGTTTTACCCATAACCTTGAGTTAGATGTATTGAAGTTATCTGTTAACGTATCTATACCTGAACCATATCTAAGCTCACCATCATTAGTTAAACCTAATTCTGAATCGGCATCGTATAAGCTAGGATACCAAATAACATTACCTTCACCATTCATACCAAAAGTTGTAAGAACCATATTTTTTCCTAAATTCATTCTGTTACTTTCACCTATTACTAGGCTACTGACTACAATATTTTGTATACATATTGTAGCGAGGAAGGTTCTTCTTTAATCAGTCTGGTTACTGATGACCCTCCTTCTGCGATTTGTTTTTGTAGAAATTATATTCGCACGTTCAGACTGTTGCATACCTATCTTCCGATAAGCCCTATCCATTCAGTCGTTGCAAGTAATTTTATTTTAACAATATTCCCAATGAAGTCTTGTTAGAACTCCATTTATTTCAATTTCTTTATACCAATTTGCTTTCCTTTGACCCTCTATCGTTGCTTTTAAGGTTTTATGTGAGAATTTAATATTATAAGTTTTAACCATATATATTTCAGCTTTATTTAAACTATTAAACTCCATATCTAACTCGATACATCTAACAGAAGTTCCAAGTGCTTTACTTATATTGTCTTTTCTTTCTTCTGAATGTTTTTTACCCCAATGTGGAGATAATTCCCCTCTTCTTCCCCACATAGAATTTCCTTCACCTTTTCTCATGGCACTTAATTTATCTTTTGTCTCTTGAGAATAGGTTATTCCTTTATGTTGTTCGCTTAATAATTTTCTAGTTTCTTCAGAATGATGTTTTCCATAAAATGGATTTAATTTACCACATAAACTCTGACCTTCTCCACCATCAGAAATATTACAAATATCATATCCAATTATATCTCTATATAACCAAATATAATAACATTCAAAATCAAAAGACTCTTCTTCAGTTAAGTTATCTATTAATATAGAAACTACCACTGGCACTTTATTTATAATATTCATAAATCTAGGATTATAGTCTCTATAAAGATTTCTCCATCTATCTCCACACCCTTTACCAACATAAAAAGGTTCATTAGTATCAAGTCTTATCCACTCATATACATAATATCTTTTTTCATCCATAATATCCCTCCTTATTTATATTATACAATTTATTTTATTAAAAGTCAAATATTGTTAAAATAAAATCTTCTTGAGCGTTGCCCTTTTCTACTAGGGGTTTCGCCATTGATTAGGTTAGGTTTAAAGTCGACAATATTCTTTATCGACTAATCCAAGACAAATTATCCATAAGTAATAATCTATTAAAAAGTTTAATTCAAAGTGTTCACTAAGTTCACTTCTAAATTCTTCTATTGAACTATTGCATACCCATGATACTAAATTTTGTAATTCTGAATGATAACCAGCTTTAAGAACTGTTGCTGGTTCACCATCAACTGTTATAGTTTCACACACTACAGATTCGTCTCCACCATAATGGTATCTCATTTCAAATTCAGAACGTATACTAGACCAAGAATCTGTTGCGAATGCACCAGCACCACTTACTGAGTTGACACCTATTTCATAAGATACTACTGCTTGTTCTCCAACAAATCCATAGTTATTTTCAGCATATCTATCTATGTTAAACATATATATACCTTTAGATTCACCATTAATGTATAATCTAACTGGGAAACCGTCTACAACTGCTCTAGTCTTAGGATTTTTAATTTCTTGAGGATAGAACATGTTAGATTTTCTCATATAGTCATACATTAATTTAGCTGAACCAATATTGTTATATCCAGATGAGTCCATAAAGTTTGCTTTCAACGTATAACGTTTTTCTGGTATCCAATTATCTTTAGGAGCATATTCCCAAACATTACCACCATTTCTTAATTCTATTGTATAGTTCTTTACAGGATATTCTAGTGAAGATGTACCTTGCCATTTTACTATACATTGTTCTTGTCTAAATCTCTTAGATGGGTCTAATGGGTCATTATAATCTATAGTTAAATATTTGTATACATCACCAGTCATACCTTCCATATTACCTTCAAATTTAAGAATAGGCATTGTACTGTCTCCGTAGTTCTTCTCTCTTATAGCTAATTGTTCTTCTTTATTTTTTATATCGGCTATATGGTTTTGAAGTACTTCTTCATCTGTTAATGCTCTATTATATATTCTAAATGTTTTAATATCACAAGAAGCATAATGTGGTATAGGATTACCATTATCATCTAAGTTATTATCTACTTCATCAAATGAAGCTCCTAAATATATTTCTTTATCCATTCTAAAGTTTTCCGTATCAGTTATATAAATAGGTTTAGTTATAATAGCATTTACATAACATATCATTGTCAAATCTTCTCTATTAATAACCCAAGTAATTCTAGTCCAAGTATCATCTTGGAATTGAGTATCGACTATTCTTGAGTTAGCAGTACGCATATTTGCTTGATATGTATTTATATAAAAACCTTGATATGGAGTTACTGGATTTTTACACCATAAAACTTTACCATCTATATCTCCAACGTTTTTAACTTTAAATAACATATCTATTGTCATACCATGTTGTATATTATCACTAAAAGGTGATAAATCTATTTTAGCATAAGTCTTACCATTAAATTTTAATGCATTGTCTATCCAACCATTTGTAGAGTAGTTGAAGTTGAATAACTCACATTTTACATCATTACCACTTTCATCCTTCCATATATTTCTAGTAGAAGATGTTTGTTGTTTACCATTGGCATCAAAGCTACACATTAATCCATCTGTAACTACTTTAAATGGTACATAATCTTCTGCTACAACTTCTATTACCCAAGTTAAATAGTTAGACTTATATTCTCCGTCTTGAGTAGTAGAATATAATGTTAGAGTATGTATACCTATTTCAAGATTTGTACCAACATTCCAATAGTTATATCCTGGATAAGATGTAACAACATCTACTTCATCACCATTTATCATCATATGAGTTGTAAATCTATTTTGATTAACCATACTATTTCTGTAATCTATTTGTAAGTTTTTACCAACTTGTATAGTATATTCACTAGGGAATGTTGTTGATACATATAAATTATTCGAATCGGCAACAACTAAGTTAAATACTAATTCATTAGATACTAGCTCTCCACTTACTGCTGATATTTTAACAGTATGAACACCTAAAGATGTAAACTGACCGATTTCCAATATATTCTGACCAATAACACCTTCTGTTTTAGTTAATTGACCATCTATCTCAATAGATACTTCTATTGCAGTAGAAGATATAGTTGATATGTTATATCTAATTCTAATATAATCTTCTAAAGATATATCGGTACTATCATCAAATGTTGATGTTAATTCCAAACCACCAACAACTATTGTAACAGTTATTGTATTTGAAAATAAACCAGTTATATCGGTTACATATATATCTAGTCTATGTTCACCTTTTTCAAGTCCTTTTACTGTATAAAAATTACGACCTTGAGGTATAGATGTTGTTTCAACAGTATTATAATCTATACTTATATATACTGTACCAAAGCCTATATTTGGAGAGGTGAAGTTATAATAAATATTAACTTCACCATCAGTAGGCATTGCATGGTAACTTTCACTTAGAAGTTTTACGGTAGGCATATTAGCTCCACCGCCACCTCCACCACCGTTTTCTTCAATGTAAGTTACTCTTTCATCTAAGTTTTCTACTTTTTCTTTGATAGCTCCGATAGCTCCAATATCTCCACTATTCATTTTATCTCCGATTTTTTCTAAGCATTCTTCAACGCTTAGAAAATCATCAGAGAACTCTCCTTCTATTGGATTACCTTCTTCATCTAATTTAGGATTTCTATAATACCCTTTTCCGTCAAGAACTTCTACATTAATTGCTTGATTTGTAGCATCATCTACTACAATCCAATCGTTTTTTTCATCGCTCCAAATTCTATTAGGCATTATTAATCACCACCTTATAATAGGTCTTGCCCTTTTCTTCTCCAGTTTAGAGTATAACTATCGTATAACTCTTTAGTTTGAGTTCCGTAAGGAATAACTATGGATTGTCCGTTCTTATCTTTACCTAAAACATTCATTATTTTATAACATTTATATTCTATTTTATCCCAACCTATTTCTAAAGTAGCATATGTTGGTTGAGTTGGATGTGAGCTTCTTAATCCATACCACCAAGGATATGGGTTTTGTATACCCTCTTTACCTTTATTTTTAAATCCAGTTGCGTTAATCATTAAATAAACAGTACCATTTTTTAAATCTTCAGTATGACTTATAGTTCCATGACCTAAAGCTGTTTCTTCTTGTGGTGTTTTTTGACCTTTAGGGTCATAACTTGCTTTATTTGGGTCTCCATCATAACCACTTCTAATAGCTATAGAACGTGAATTTGTATGATTGTGACCACATATTACCAAGTGTACTCTATGTTTTTCAAAGATAGGCACAAATCTTTGAACCCAATCTGAACGCACACAAGTAAATGGACTTAAATGCATATAAATTACTTGCCATCTTGTTTTACTATTCGCTTCATCTTTAGTTAAATCTGCATCTAACCAAGCACATTCTCTTCTAATCCAATCATCAACTGTTTCTCCAGCGTTTTCATTAAACATCGCATAGTCTTTATTAGAATTTAAACATATAAAATGTACAAATCCTAAGTCGTAACTATGACATGAATTGAATACTGATTTATCAGGATTAGCTATCATTTGTTCGCCACTTTGAATTTGAGCTGGTAAGAAATAATCTTCAGGTGTCATATACCAAGTAAAAGCATCTGAATATTTTTTATCTACTAAATCGTTATTTCCACAAGTAATCATATGGCACATATTTCTTGTGTATTCATTAGAATATTTAAAGTAATATCTCCATTCAAAACGTTACTTCCAATTAAGTTCGCTACACTTAATCCGTTTTCTTTACATGAAAACTGCTCGTAGTTTCCTACGAGACAAGACTATATCATTAACCTATTAGGTTACTTTCCACTTCGACTACCAATCGCTTGTAGCCTACGAGCCTACGCTCTAGTCGTTGAAGTTTATTCATATTTATTTAATTAAGTTCTTTATATAATATTTCTTCTATATCGTTAAGCTTCCAATATGGTATTCTTATAAGTTTAATTTTATTAAAATAACAAAATTCATTTTTTAATCCATCTTTTATTTTTAAATCCATAAATTTTTCAAATCCACCGTAATGTTTTACAGGTTTAAAATGTTGTATGCCATCAAATTCTATTATCATATTTAATTGTGGAATATAAAAATCAAATTCTAAATGTTTCTTATATAACAAATCAAATCCTCTATAATGTTTATTATGAAATATATTTAATCCATTTAATAAATTTTCTATTTTATCTTCTCCTCTTGATACTGTTTTACATATTTCACATCCACAATCTTTCCAAATAAAACTATCATAAGTAGGATTTATTTTATGACCATTATTACATATCATATTTATAGGAGATTTCGTTCCATAGATTTCTTTATCTAATAAAGTATAATTTAATTTATTACATTTTTCTTTTACTATATTGTATCTTTTTATATTTATACAATCTTGACATTTATTAATTCTTTTCTTAAAAACACTATAACTAACTTCTTCAGTTGTACCACATTCTCTACATCTTACTTTTAAAAATTCTCCTATACCATTATAATCTTCTTCTTTTGTTAAAACATCAAAATTATATTCATTAAAATAAGATACGATTGTTTTAAATTTTACTTTACTTATATTTGTTTTAGATTTATTTATTTTTTTACAAGTTGGACAACCCTTTGCCTTTCTTCCTTTTTCTAATGTATTTAAATTTGTTTCATAAGGCTCATGACCAAATTCACATTGAACAACAAATCTACTTTTATTATGTCCACTTAATTCTGTAAAATATAAGAATTTTAAATTTAAACTTTCTACAAATTCTATTATAGCCTTTTCATCCCAAATTTTTCTTGCCATATTATCAACTCCCTCTTTATTTATATTATACCATATTTTTTATCAAATGTAAACTTAATTTAAATAAACTTAGAATCTTACCTGCTGATTGCCCATTATTAACAACACTTAGGATTTAACCTTATGTCATCTCAAAACTTTTTTCTACTTTCGTTCCATCATATCGTGATTTCTCCGATATTGTGGCATTTGAGCTTTAGGGGTTTCCAGCAATTCAGAAAGTTTGCTATGCTAATTACTTAACATAGGAAGCAAATCACTTCTATTGGCATTTTGTGAAATATCGCCTGTGTTTATATGGAAATCATAATCTGTATTCTTTTCCCATTCACCTATATTGTTAAAGCAAACACCTGTTGCAACCATTTCTTCAGCAGTGGGACTCTGCTGGTCTGTAGTCCAAAGAATTTTTATTTTATCATGAATATAATTATTTAAATCAGCAGTTTGAGCGTATTTTCTTACTTCAAATGTTTCAATGTCACTCCATGCTCCTTCTTCACCACATTGATATTCGTATACTCCTGGTTCTAAATCAGATACTAAAACTCTATGTAATGTAACATCACAATCGTAGTGAGTAACTATTTCCTTTACAGAAGGTTTTTTATTCCATTGGATTTCTCCTCTTTTTCTCCATTTAAAATAACCTTCATCTGTTAAAACTGATTGCCATGTAAATGTTCTAGTTGTTTCGCCATCTTTCCCATAGCACATATTAACTAAGTTAGGTATTGTTTCTTTTAATTTAGCTTTGTTAAAGTATATATCCCATTTCCCATCTTTTATACATCTTGGTTTATATAATGTAACATCACAAGTTTTCCAATTTACTGCTCTACAATCTTTTTGGTTATTATCTGTATCATATAAATCTAATCTACGGCAACCTATATCTTTAGTCATAAGCATTGGATATGCTTTTTCAAATGCTTTAACACCTTGACCGTCTTGTTCTCCACCAGCACCCATTAAATCTATATATCCAACCTCTTTGTTTAAATTACCATCTGAATTAAATGGATTTTCACTAGTTGGAGTACCTATAGATAGGTAAGCTGAGAACCCAACATCTGGTAAATCTATTTTCCATTCTTGGTCGTAATCATTTATTTTACATCTACATCCTAATAATACTGGACTTGTTATTTGATTACATCTTATTAAGAAAGAATGTTGATAAGGTATAATTCCTTCTAAAGCTAATGATTGCCATTCACCAGTATTACTTTTTACACTTATATATAATCCTTTTAAATTTAAATCTGTACTACTTGTACTATTGTTATACAATTCTATAAAATGATGAGAACAAGCAGTATTATTTTTATTGTTACCTCCACCATATATCATATTTATTATTAATCCAGCATATCTACCACTTTCACCTTTTTCTGGACTATTAGATGTATACGCTTCAGCATTATAACAAATTATTTCTCCTTCATTATTTATTGTTATTCTATATATAGTTCCATTTTTAGACCTAACATCTAGATAATTTGCTACACTGTTATTAATAGCATCTTTAATAGTAGAGAATTTTATTTTTCTATTAACTCCAGCAGTAGTAACAATATCTAAAATATCTCCATCATTGATTAAGCCAATTTCTTGCAATTCACTCTTTTTAATTGAAGCCATTTTCTTCAACTCCTTTATATAATAAATTTCAATATTAGTTAGTCAATACAAGCTAATATTTTTATGCTTGTATTGACTAATATTTTCCACTTTAATATGTAACATCATCTGAATTTCCAGCTCTTATTACATATACTTTACTTATAGTTATATTTCCTTTTGTTTGTTTATAATAAAATTCTACTATTTTATCTCTATTATTAATATCTAAATTTACATTCATATTATCATAAATACTTATGAAGAGAAAATCTCTTCATAAGTAAATTTATTATAATATAATATTTAATTATAACTCTATTATACCTTGTTTAATATTAACTAATGAACAAGGAGTATTTTCAAATTGTTTTAAATATAATTTATAAGTGTTGTTAGTTCCTATACCTATCTTTTCAGATATATGTATTTTTAATTCATAATTAGCTATTTCACCTTTAATAACACTATTTGGAATAATTTTATAAACATTATATTCCAATATAAGTGGGCTATTCTCACTGCCTATATTAATATTTTCACATCTGTCAAATTCTAATTTACCTTCAACTATTAAATCAGCTTTATCATAAAGTTCATTATTTGTATATGCTGGGTAGTCAAAGTGAACAGATAATATTCTGCCACTTGGTTTATCAGTTGATGCATGAGTTCCTAATCCTAATGCAACAACTTGTGCATTTATATCTTCTTGGCTTTTACTTATATCTATATTGTATTTTTCTTTATATAGCGATTTTAATGTATAGATGTCTGGAGCTTGTAAGTAGTAAACCTCAGGTCTAGTTCTACGATATGTATATAAAGTTGGGAAATGGGAGGCATTATCATCAAACCCTAAAGAATGTCCTAGTTCATGGACTAGAGTACTTTTCCAAGCTCTATAGTTTACTGTTGAAGAATTAAGAGTCCCATAATTATCAATTAGGTTAGTTTGATTTATTTTTATTTCATAATGGTCATCTACGGTCATTGATAATCCATACCATGTTTCATTATATTCGTCCACTACTACAGAATTCCTACTAGTGCTATCTACACTGTAATTGAAGGCTGGTAAAGCACAATTCAATGTAGATATGCATTCCTCTAATAAAGAAGTATCTACTTGATGTTGATGTTCTAAATCTCCATTTCGGAAGCCTACAGAAAAATTGAAATTATTAACTGTAGGTACATAAGCATCGTCAAGTAAGTCATAAGGTTCCGTGCTGTTCTCCTTATTTAGCACTCTGTATCCAAAGGCACTAGGACACATACCATTAATTCTAAATTTACTTCCTGTACTGCCTCTAAATAGAGCAAGGGCATAGTTTTCGCCTTCCCAAACAAAATCCTTAAAGTTTTCACAGTAAACATCATAGATGTGATTATTAGCATCAAAGACTTCGCTATATCCGTCTTGTGATAATGTTATTTTATAATCTTTAACACTATAAGATGGGTTATCATACACCACTTCCGGCACGTATTGAATATTGCTACAGAATGGAGATGAATTAGTAGATTGTCCACACCATGCACTCATATTACCAGTTAGAGTTGCTAATATAGTACCATCAGCTCTCTTTATAGTATGAGTAGTAATAATTTCAGTTGTCATTACAGTGTCATTTGTTCTTTCATCCTTATATTGCTTGGTAGTTGGAGCATTATCAGTAATTTCAATAGTTAATTGTTCTCCAGGATTGATTGCAGGTATATCTAATTTACCTATTTGTTGTGAATATGTTCCTGGTATAGACATTTTGAAAAGTTTACCATTTTCTCCACCAGCTACATCACTTAAGGCAATCATATTATACTTATCCATGGCGCCATCCTTATAAGTATTATAGATATACCAACATAAAGCTCCATGGTCACCTTGGTTATCTCTAACATTGAATTGTAATTTCCTAACAGGCTTATTAAGTTTTACCATACCAAATTTGCCTAAAGTGCTAGCTACCAAGTTATTACTACTATCTATGCTTATACCACTACACTCGCCTAATGTTGTAAAATCTTCAGATACCGCCGAAGTATAAGTTAATTCACCACTGTCTCCTCCAGTGTCTCCGCCAGTATCTCCTCCACTACCACCACCTGTAGGAGGAGTTGATTGTTGAATAGCACTAGCTGTAATTACTATATCACCATTTACATTTTCGATGGTTATTAGTTTAGCAGGTTTTCCATTCCATTCCATATCTGTAATAACGTTAGGTCTATTAGTATAATCAACTCCACCCATACTTACAGTCAATGTTTCTAATGTATATCCATCATTAGGAGCAACTACACTTTGGAATGTTGTAGTTATTGAAGTATCAATACTTGAGCCTCCAGTAGAAGTACAATTAGTTACATTTCTAGTTATTGTGTAAGTAGCAGATGTATTAGCAGTTATAACTATATTACCAGTTACATTAGAAATATTAATATTATTTCCACTAACAACATTTGAAGTTATATCTTCTCCACCCATAGTAACAGTTATTGAAGATATTGTATATCCATCATCAGGTGTAATTGTTGCTGAGTAACTTGAATCACTTGATACACTTGCACTTGAATTATTAGTAGTACAATTAGTTAAGTTATTAACAACAGAATAATATATAGTATCATCTGAATTTCCAGCTCTTATTACATATACTTTACTTATAGTTATATTACCAAAGTACTTCATTAAAGCTGGTCTAATTGTAGTTTTAGATGTAAATGTATGTGTTAGTTTGTATGGTAGTCCAGCAGAAATAACATCATCAGTTACAGATGTTTCATATCCTTGTAATGTATTATTATTGTTAATATAACAAACTCTAGTATTATAATCACTAGAATCATGACTACAAGTATCAATAATAAAGTTTATACTATCACCTGCATTAAATGTTACAGTTTGGTCAAACCCAAAGTAAGTGTTAGCACTATGACTTAATGTTATTTTATCACCTACTGTATAATTTACTCCGTTAGATATAGTGTATCCTTCGGTTAAACCGTTATCAAATAAAGTTATGTTAGGAAGTACTTCAGCTTGTTCTGAAGCAACTGCTGTTATTACTATATTACCAGTTACACTAGATATGTTAATATTATTTTCACTTACAGCACTATTTGTAATATTAGTTTCTCCCATAGTAACAGTTATTGAAGATATTGTATATCCATCGTTAGCTGTTATTGTAGCTGAATAACTTGAATCACTTGATACAGTTACACTATTGTTATTAGTAGTACAATTAGTTAAGTTATTAGTTATAGTGTAAGTATCATATGTATTGGCAGTTATTACTATATTTCCTGTAACATTTGGTATATTAATATTATTTCCACTAACAACATTTGAAGTTATATCTTCTCCACCCATAGTAACAGTTATTGAAGATATTGTATATCCATCGTTAGCTGTTATTGTAGCTGAATAACTTGAATCACTTGATACAGTTACACTATTGTTATTAGTAGTACAATTAGTTAAATTATTAACAACAGTATAGTATGTAGTATCATCTGTACTTCCAGCTCTTGTTACATATACTTTACTTATAGTAATGTTACCAAAGTACTTCATTAAAGCTGGTTTAATAGTAACCTTTGAATTAAATGTATGAGTTAATACATAAGGCAGTCCAGCAGAAATAACATCATCAGTTACAGATGTTTCATATCCTTGTAATGTATTATTATCATCTAAATAACAAACTCTAGTTATGAATGATGAGGAATCACTTCCGCAAGTATTAATAACAAAGTTTATACTATCTCCAGAATTAAATGTTACAGTTTGGTCAAATCCGAAATATGTATTATCACCATGACTTAATGTTATAACGTTACTAACTTCATAGTTTGCTCCATTAGATATAGTATAACCTTCAATTAAACCATTGTCAAATAAAGTTATATTAGGAAGTACTTCAGCTTGTTCTGAAGCGACTGCTGTTATTACTATGTTTCCTGTTACATTAGAAATATTGATATTATTTCCACTAACTGCTGTATCTGATATATCAGCTCCGCCCATAGTTACTACTATAGATGCCATAACATATCCACTATTAGCTGTAATTGTTGCAGTGTAGTTTGAATTACTTGATACACTTTCATTATTGTTATTAGTAGTACAATTAGTTAAGTTATTAGTTATAGTGTAAGAAGAAGGAGTATCTGTTCCACCACTACCTCCACTATCTCCACTACCACTACTTTCGTTCCTTATAAATAAAGTACAATTTTTATTATTTGTATATCCATTTTTACAATCCAATTCTGTTAATCCTATACTATCATAATTTCCAGTATCGTCCCATTTTAAGAAATTTAAAGTTTTAAAGAATGTATTATTAATTAGTTTAAGATGAGACTGTGAATCAAAGTTAGTAGTATATATATCTCCATTATTAAAGAAATTATTTTTAATATAAGCTCCTTTTATATGTCCCCTAGTATCTAATCCAAAATTTCTACATCCTATAATATTAGCATTAAAACATCTTTGTATTGTTAAGGCAGATGTACCTTCATATACTTCATTATTAATAAAAAATAGATTTCTACCGTTTTCATATCCATCTTCAAAATCTAGTGCTAGTTTAGTTACTTTATATTCATTTTCATCAGCAACACGATTAAATGTACAGTTTTTGATTAACAAATGATTATATATGCCTGGATGCATAGCACACGTTCTAGTGTTATGAGATTTAATATTTATTAACCCACAATTTTTAGAATATCCTGTATGACATATACTTAAACCAGAATTATCTGTGCTAGATGCAGTAAATCCAGTAACTCTTATCTGTGTAGCACCATTTGGAATTTTAACTATTTGATATTGTCTAGTTTTAATAGTTGTCATATAATTACTAGAACTATTATAAAAATGTATAAATAATTCAGCTTTATTAAGCTTAAGACCTCCATAATTTAAGTACACACTACATTGGATTTCTCCTCTATCTAATAGACCTGTTATATCTATTAAATCAGTTGTACTTAAAATATCACTATTAACAGTATTATTACCATTTATATAATAAGCGTTAGAAAATTTTAAACTTCCAGGAGAACCAATATATCCAGCATCCTTACCACCAAAAATACCTAAGTTATAACCAACAGAATATGACATATCCATATTTTCAAATGATGAATATCTAGCCCCATTCATTTCGGCTACAGCTAACCCTTCTCCTGGTATATGATATCCAGTAGTTGATTGAGTTGTAGCAAAATCAAAACCGTCATAATTACCAACTAATTTTCCATTAATAACATGTGTATCAAAACAATCTCTTAAATCTACTAAATTAGCTACATTTATATCAGTGCATTGAGTAGCCTTAAATGTTGCATTATTCATATCTACAGTAAATTCACTTGGTGGCATTATCTTATCACCGTGATAATCTAACATATATATTCTATTTAACATGATTATTTTTCTATATCCGTTGTTTTTAACCTCATTAAATAGATTATTTAATCCAGTATTATTTGATTGAGCTACGGTATTACTTACACTTTCTCCAACAACTATATTATGTTTCGTTAAATCTGATTCAACCATAGTATAAGTTTGAGAAGATGTTATAGTATATGAACTATCTATTATTAAAATATCAAAAAATTGTTCAACACTTGCTACACCGTTTTCATCTATTGTATATATACTAAAATATGTTTCTCCAGTAGTAGATATACTACCTATATTTATAGAATACTCTCCAGCATTAGTAGTTTGAGAAAAAGTGTTATTACCTATTTTTACAATAGTTGTAAAACTTTTAGTATTTGTATTTCTTAAAAACTCTTCTTGTGTGCTATCTGATACATAATATGGTATTATTATATCTGTGTTAATATTTATCTTAGGATTAAAATATCTTATGTATAATTCTGGTATACTTGTTGATGTTAAATTATTTGTTATATTTATACTGTTTGGCATATACTAATTCCCCCTTTCAATATAAATTTTATATATATTTACTCTTGCAAAATATCCAGTAAATGTTAATTCTATATTGGATAACGAACTTGCAACAGTCCAATAAGTATCAACTTTTCCATTGACTAAATTCTTACTAATTGCTTCTTCTGAAATCATATTAGAACCACTTATATCATTTGCTGAATTATCACCTAACTGCATAGAACGTATACTATATATACTAGCTGGGTCAGTAGTAGCCAATCCAACTAATAAGTGAACTTTATCATTTTTATTTAAATTCAATTTATAGCCAGATATAATTATAGATTCATCTGCATTCATATTAGTTGTTATATAAGTACCATTATCAGTAGCATTAGTTAATGATAAACTAGCCCCACTTATTAATTCACCATTATTATATAATACTTCAAATCCACTATTAGATTCATCAGTAACATCTATTGTTACAATTTTATCTGATAATCCACTAGATGATAAAGTTAATTGATACATTTCATCTATTGTGTTTGTATCACTAGATGATATTACATTAACACTTTGAGAAGTATACCAATTAGTATTAGTGAATATTAATGAAGATTTTGAAAGTAATAAGTTTGATGAAGATGATGAAATATTTACAACAACATTAGAAGTAGGTTGTTTTGATAGTTTAACATATAATATCTTATATCCTCCTTCTGTCATATTAATATAGTTAAATGATGTTAATATTTCTAATGATTCATCAATAACCACTTCAGTTGATGATTGCGTAGCTCTAGCAGTTATAGATATGTTTCCAGTAACATTTGGTATATTAATAATATTTCCTCTAACAACGTTTGAAGTAATATCAATTTCACCCATAGTAACTGTTATACTTAAATTTGTATATCCATTATTAGCTGTTATTATAGCTGAATAACTAGAATTACTTAATACACTTTCATTATTGTTATTAGTAGTACAATTAGTTAAGTTATTAGTTATAGTATGAGTAGTAATTTCGCCTGAACTACCTAAAATCATTCTTATATTATTTGCCATAACCTCAAAACTATCTGTATTGCTAGTAGCAACTCCCATGTCAGTAATAGCACTAGCAATTAAAGTTTTTCCATTACTGACAAATTGAAAAAGCTCTGCTAAAGCTCCTTCTACATTAGTAGCTGTAAAATTATTAGCTGTATCTTGTATTGGTATATTACTTGCACTTATATTTTCTATCGCATTATCTACATAAGTTTCATTAACATATTTGGCATCATTAGTGAATGCACTTACTTTAGTTGGTTTATTAGCAATATATGCATCTGAATTTGTATCTGTGACATTCCAATCTGATTGAACGTTTGCTTCAGCATTGCTTGGAGCGTGAGTTGATTGTGAGTGATTGTATGCTGTATTTAATTGAGTCGACTGATTAGTTGTAAGAGTAGGAAGTTCAATTGAACCTATAGTATTTCCACTAGCTGTAAATCTTAATATATTTCCTGATATTGTGATATTATCTATTTTTGTAACATTTAATTCTCTACCTTGGTTAGCCGACAATGGAACATTAGCATTTGTTGAGGTCAAAACATCTATTATATCACTAGCCTTTATATAACCTTCATTTTGCAATGTTGTTACTAAACCTCTAACAATTTCATCTTTAATATTATAATCTGTTCCATTTATATTCAATTTAGTAATATCTGCCATTTATTTCCCTCCTTATATTAATTTATTATTAATTTTTCTCCTGATACCGTTACTTTATCATTGTTTATTATTAATGTTTCTCCACTTACTGTTGCTGAATTAGAAGTAATGTTTAATGTTTCAGTTGAAGAAGTATATGATACAATAAATTCATTAGTATCACCTTCATCACCACTACTATCACTAGTAGGAGTTTTAGTTTCTAATTCAAAATATTTACCATCTTCTGTGATAAAATGATTTCCATCTTCTGTAAGCAATATTCTGTCAATAGTTTCAGTAGGAGGTTTAGTAGGGGGTTCAGTGTTCCCTTCTTCTGTAATAATTGGTATTCCATCTTCTGTAATAAATATTTTATCATCCTCAGTAGTTAAATATATATTATTATCTACAATACCTCCACCACCATTTTCAATAGCTTGTTTAATTAAATCTATTTCATTTTCTAATATACTAATTTGACTGCTTAAGTTTATAATCGTATTATTTTGTCTATTAACTAAATCTACTAAATATTTAATTATAGGAGGATATGTATTTTGTTTATTTGGGTCTGCTTCTATTATTCTTGTATCTACCCATAAAGATTTTTTATCTTGTGGAGGTTCTTTACCTATCCATACTTTATACTCATGGCTTATAGAAGTCCAACCATTTTTACCATAATAATACATATATCTAAAATTAACGTCATTTAAGACATGACATAAACTTCCATACTCAAGTGTGACAGTATTAATAGAATCTCTATCTTCTATAGTATCAACTCTAAATATTAAAGAGTTGCCTCCACCATTACCACTACTAAATTCACTCCATTGATTATCTTCCCACTTAAAATATTTTCTAGTTGTTCCACCAACATAGCATAACATACCATCTTGTAATCTACTTGTAGATATATTATCTCTCTCGGTTATTGTTGTAACAGAATGTAATCCACCTTTTATATCATTTGATAGGTGAGAGCAATAGCAAAACTTCCGTTATTTTTTGGAACGATTGTAGAAATTAATTCTATAGCCATTGTTCAAAACCACCTCCTAACTTACAACAACTGTTGTATTACCTAAATTTGGATTATCTGATTTGTATATATCATAACTTTCTGTATACGTTTGAGAATTTGTATAAGATATTGTTGCTACCTTTTGGAATCCACCCTCAAACCCATGAACTGCAAATTTGCATCCACCTAATCTAGTAGGTACTGCATAGAATATATGTTGATTACTACCAGCATTTACTGTAAAACTTCTTGCCTTAGAGTTACTTAATGTATTTGATAGTGACCTTAATAAAGCTACATTATATGTACTTGTATTAGATACACCATAAAAAATACGATTTGCATAAGTAAATGTTATACTCCTAGAACATGAATTTTTACCATCTGAAGCAGTAAGATTTAATGTAGTTGTATTAAATATACCTCTAGTATAAGTATATGTTCTTACATTAGGGTCTAAACTTACGTTGGCAAACGCTTGAGATGTTATATTTTTATTATATGCCCAATTAAATGTAACGCTTGATAAAACAGTACCCATCTCAAGAGTAGTACCACCACTATATGTAGTTGTTAATGATGTTACTGTTGGTGATTTATATAATAAACTATCTAATGCATCTTGAACATTAGTAAATTCATCACTTTCATAAGAAACCTCTTTTGCAGTTACTTTTCCTACATCTACACTGTCTATTTTTATTTGTAATTCTTTTATTTTATCTTGAATAGCATTTAATCTTTCTGCACTAACTATTTGTCCTTTGTACCATTCATAAAATCCTGTTATTTCATCAGGTTGACCCAAAATACTATCTCCTACTGTACTATCATCTACTATAACACCATCTGTTTCTGGGTCATAAAATATAGGACTCAATACTGCAAATTCAACCTCTGGTATAGTTATTCTACCCAAACCACTATCATATAATTGTATCTGTAATTTATATATACCTATCTTATCATTTTCTTCTGAAGGTAAACTTCCGTCTTCGTTCTTTTCATCAAATATAAAAGTATCATTTATATTGAATACTACTTGATTTTCTCCGTTTACAAAATATAAATCTGAAGTAAATTCTCTATCTTTATCATCTTGGTCAGGCTTTAATATCTTGACTCTGAAATAAGTAGCTCCCGAAGACTCAACAACATTTTCCTCTTCAACTATATTTCTTACTATATCATATCTTAAATTTTTTATAGTAAATACCAAGTCTATATTTCTATCATTTTGAAATAGATATATTGGTTGGTCTAGAATAGCAGTATCTTCTTTCACTGTTAAATTAATATATTTCCTAATTAATGCGTTTTTTCTAGCCATAGTTACTCATCTACCTCTATATCATCTAAAGAGAATAAAGCGCCCTCATTATCTGTGCCTTCTTTATCTTTGAATATAGGTGCAAGTATCTCAAATTCAACTGGTGGTATAGTAACTCTCCCATGACCCTTATCGTTATCATAAAGTAATATTTGTAAAAGATACACTCCTGGTTCTATTTCAACACCATCTTTAGTCATAAAGTCATCTGTTATTTCCAACTTTACTTTACCTTCTTGGACTGGTAATATAGAAGGGGATACAACCCCTTCTTTAGTACCATCTTTTCTTATATATTTAATTCTAGCATAACTCGCATTATCTCCGTATGATTGGCTAGAACCAAATTTGAATCCAGCATCTTTTATGGTGAAGAATATATCTATATATCTATCTCTAGGATATAAATATATAGGCTCACTAAGAGAAGCAGTTTTTCCACTAACGGTTATAGTAACTTCTCTTCTAATAAAGTTATCAGCCAATTGTCTCACCTACTCTTCTTTATTTTCTTGTTCTTCTTTCAATCTCATTATCTCTTCTTCTAATTGTTTAATCATACATCTTTGAATAACTATCCTTTCATTTAAAGTAGCTATTTCTTCCATTGCCTCTTGAAAAGCTATTTCTGCTTTTATATCCATATAGTATTCCTCTCCTTTTATTTTATTCTACATTATAATTATAAGACTTTTTATTTTTATCGTTAATTATTATTTTTAAGTTTATCTATTTCTTCTTTGAGTTCTTGTATGCCTTTAAACATAATAGCAATTATATTATTCTGATTTAACATATATACAGGCGATACATATTCTAAATTATTTATAGTATCTTGAATTTCAGATATTTGTTTTTCTGTATTTTCATCATCTAAATCATAAAATGAAGTTGAATTATTTGCTAATTCTTCATAACACTCTATTTTAGTCTCATCAATATGCTCTTTCGTAGCTTTTTCTAATAATTCAACTTTTTCTTCAACAGTTAAACCTTCTAATTCTTCTGAAGTAAATCTGCCTTTTTGATATATAAACTCATCTGGCATTTCTTGAGCTATAAATCCTATCTCTTCCCTATCAATATCATTTATTCTATTAAATTTATATACTTTAGTGTTAGATATTAAATCTAAAGCACTTCCTGTATATTCACGTATATTATCTTTTAATATTATATCTGATGTACTAACTAATGACCCATTTTGATAAAATTTTTTGGCTGATACAACAGTTCCACTTAAATATGTTTGTGTACCTCCTTGAGTGCCTTGGTATGATTGATTCATGGTTAATGTACCGCTTGTAAAATAGTTGTTATTTACCATTGTTGTTTTTACATACTCAGCCATAAGTTTTGCATCACTTCCAAGTGATGAGTTTAATACTTGTAAATAAGGGTCACTTGCATCTTTACTTATTCTTAAAACAGTACTATATCCATTTCTATGTGAACCGTAATAAATTAATCCATCTGTATCTGAAGCTCCACCTGAATAAGCATCATATACTTGAAAACTAAATGTATTATTACCTGCATTATTCCATTCAGGTGATATATTAACGTAACCATTATATGATATAAGACCAACATGGTGGTTTGAATACATTGCTATACCTTTATTCCCATATCCATACCAATCATTATGAAAATCAATTATACCAGAACTTCCTAGTTCACCATCTGCTGTAGTAGATAAACCTTGGTCAGAAAAATATACAGAACGATTATAATTATCGTTTCTTGCTCTAAATCTACCATTTTCGCTTTTTAATTTAGTAGTCATATTACCCTCATACTCTCCTAACCAATATCTAGTTGTAGTACCCTCACACTCTATATAACCACCATCTATAATAGTTATATCACTACCTGAATTTGATGTAACAGTAACTCCTGTTAGTCTACCTTTACTAGCCGTAAAATTACCACTAGTATCTACTGTAAATGTTCCGTTATTAATATCAATAGAACCTGTTAATTTTATTTTTGAAGCTATAACATTTACTTTCTCTGATACTAATGTAGACATTCTATCTGTCAAAGTAAAACTAGTTGATGAAGTACCATTAACAATCCAACTAAATTTATTATCTGTTTGCTCAGCTAATGTATATGCACTAGTAGCAGTTGATTGAGCTGAATTAGCAGTTGATTGAGCTGAACTAGCAGTGTTTGCAACAGAATCTAAATTATTTCCCGAATATGTAGTAATAGAATTTGCTTTTATATCTAAATTACTTCCGTCCCAAGAAATGTGATTGCTACTTGTTGTACCAACTAAAAAATTACCATCTGTACTAAAATGATAAGTTTTTTTGCCACTTTTATATCCAACAATACCACTTATATTAGAGTAGTTCCCACTTGTACCAAATACATTTTTACCTATGGCTACCCCAGTAGGCACACTATTAGATATTGTACCTGCAAATAGTTTAGGAGTTAATACAGTACTTCCATTAATAGTTGTTTTACCAGTATCCCATTCAGTAATCCATGAAGGTATATCTACCTCTGGTGAATCACCTTTATCTCCTTTAAAACTTTTAGACCAACTAAATGTTTTGAAGAAATTAATTCCATCAACTGTAATAGGAATACTAAGACTACCAGAAGAAGCTAATGATGTTCCTGTGTTTGCTTGAATAGTTATAGTTGTATCTTTTTTAGTTAATGTCAAACCACTAACCGTTGGTAATGTTCCAATAGTAGGGGTTAATTGAGTTGTTCCTTTATATGCTTCAACCTCAGTAGTCGTAGAAATAACAGCACTTATATTTCCATCTGATTCACAAGGAAATATATGGGCTTCATTAGTTAAAATAATACTATAAGCATCTTTACCGTCAGCTCCACAATTTGTTTTACTATAGCTAAAAGCTTTATTAAATGTTATACCTTCTACTATAACAGGTATGTTAAATGAACCATGTGTTGCCAAATTTGTACCAACTGGTGCAATAATTGTAATTGTTGTTCCATTTCTACTTATAGTCAAACCATTTACTGTCGGTAAAGTTCCAATAGTAGGTGTTATTAGTGTAGAACCTTTATAAGCTGTAACTGTTGTAGTTATAGCTTGTTGAACTTCTATTGTCCCGTTAGAACTTGCCACAAATGTATGATTATCATTTGATAGATTTATAGTACATCCATCTATTCCATCTGTTCCATCTGAACCATCTGTACCATCAATCACTTTTACTAATGTTACAGTATCACTTAAAGAACCAGAAGATATTGTAACTGCTATTCTTGTATTACTATTAAAATTACTTACAGCTAAACCTCTTGTAAGACCAGTACCAGTTAATGGTACTGATGGGTTTGTTGACCATGTTACTCCATCTGAGAAGTTTTGTTGAATTGCTGTAAGTGTTATTTCTGTAGAATCTTTAGGTGTATTATCACTATTAAATGCAATAAGTTGTTTATTCGCTGACAATGATAATAATTTTGCATTTGTACCATTTGCCCCATCAGAACCATTTAAAGATAAAGCATAGGTAAATCTTTTAGTAAATGTTACTCCATCAACTGTTATAGGAACTGTTAAAACACCATTTCTTGAAGTCATACTTGAAGTTACGGCAACTATAAATGAAGCATTATTTGTATTATTATTGTTTATAGAAGTCGTCATACCAGTTGGCATACCAGTTATATTTCCTATTGTTGCTGGAACTTGGGCGTTACCTTTATACGCTATCACTCCACAAGTAGTAGAATTAGATAATGCTCCATTTTTATCTCCTGCAAATGTATGCGATTCATTTGTTAATAAAACTGTATAAGCGTCCCAACCATCATTACCTTTTGTTAAGCTCCATGTATAATCTAAAGGATTTAAACTATCTGTTTGTATATTGTCTGTATATACACCCATATAATCTCCAACATCTTCCCCATTATTAGATGTAAAGGTTCTTCCTTCATCGTTTGAGTATTTAATATGTAAATATGCTGAGTCTCCGTCTCTACCATCTACTCCGTTTACACCATCGTTTCCTTTTATTTGACCAACATTTGTAAATTCTGTACCATTCCATACCCATAAATCTTTATCTACTGTATATCCGTCACCATTTTCATTTCCATTTGGATGAGCTTGGTTTAATTGTTCAACAGTGTCATATGAGCCTAATATTTTAACAGATGTACCATCAGCTCCTCTTTGTCCATCTGATATTTTTACAATAGTTATTGTATCTGTTAAACCTCCACCGCTTACTGTGATTAATATTTGATTATTGTCAATAAAATTAGAAACATCAAGAGTTCTATTATTTCCACTGCCCTCAAGAGTTACATTAGGAACAGTAGTCCATGTTAATATATCAGAAAAATTTTGCTGATTAGCTGTTAATATTATGGCTGTAGAATCTTTTGGAGTATTATCATTATTAAAAGCTATTGTTTGTCTGTTTGCTGATAATGATAATAATTTCGCATCTATACCTTCCATTTTTTTCCATTTATAATCTGAAAACTTTAAACTATCTGTTTCAGTATTATCTACATACATACCTATCCAAGTACCAATATCTTCTCCATTATTATTAGTAAATGAAGTGCCGTCATTTGAATATTTTATATGAACATAAGTAGATAAACCATCTTCTCCTTGGAATTGACCTACATTTGTAAATTTAGTATCTGTCCATACCCATAAATCCTTATCGACTATATATCCATCACCATTTTCGTTTCCATCTGGATGAGCTTGATTTAATTGTTCAACAGTATCATATCTTCCTAAAACTCTAACAGAATTACCATCTTTTCCATCTTTACCTGGCACACCTGGTTCACCTTGAACACCCCTAAGAGATATTGCATAAGCAAATGTTTTTGTAAATGAAAGTAATCCTATTTTTATAGGTATTGATATTGTACCATGTCTAGTAACCATTGCAGTAGTTACTGAAATACTTAGTGTTGTTGAAGTAGTATTATTATTATTAACAACTATATCCATACCAGTAGGTATATTTGATATTTCTCCAACTTCTACTGGTACTAACTTATCTCCTCTATAAGCGATAATTTCACAAGTAGTACTATCAGGTAAGGCATTTAATACATCTCCAGCAAATACATGAGATTCGTTTGTAAGAGAAACCGTATAAGCATCCAATGGGTTTTTAGCTTTTATTATCGTAAATCTTTTAGTATATGTAACTCCGTTGTAAGTGGCTTTTAAATCAATATATGATGAATTTTTTGTATTATCCCAACCTGTTACAGTATATGTACCAGTTTTAGAATCCCAAGTACCTTCGATATCGTCTTGAGCTGTAAAACCATAAATTACATTATTAACAATTTCCATTTCAACAAAAGATAAAGATATTTTAGCTGAACATCCAACAAAAGCATCTTCAGTAAAAGTACCATCTGATTCTATAGGTACTATATGTGTGTCATTTGTAAGATTAGCTACTATGCCATTATCCCCATCTTCACCTCTTATTTTTTTCCATTTATAATCGTTGAAATTTGTAGAATCTTCAGCTACATAATCTGTATATTGACCAAGCCAATCTCCAACATCTTCCCCATTATTAGATGTAAAAGTTTTTCCATCGTTTGAATATTTAATATGTATATAAGTTGTTCTTCCATCTGTTCCATCTTTACCTGGTAAACCTTGTTCCCCTCTAAATGGAACTCCGTCTGACCAACCATTTATATTTTCCGACCATACATATATTAATCCATCAATAATATAAGCATCTCCTGGTGTTCCAGTTTCAGGTAATTGGTTTATATTATCTAATTTACCGATTATATTTACACCAGTTCCATCTTCTCCTTTTTCACCTTTTATAGATTTGGTTATAGTCATTACCTTTTGGAATGTTTTACCATCAACTGTTATTGTCATTGTTACTGTAGCAATATTATTTGATAACATTGTTATATCTAATCTTTTAGTTGAGCTATTATAAACAGATACACACCCATCATCTGTCTTTGTTAATGTAAATGATTTTTCTTCTGTTCCTTTGTATACTCTTATATAAGTATACGCAGTACTTATTGCTTCAAATGTATAACCTCCATTTTCATCACAAGGAACACTATGGTTTTCATTTGTTAATAATATAAAATAACCATCTGAACCATCTGATATTTTTGCTATTGTAGTTATATCATAATAAGTTTCTATTTCATATCTTATCATTAATATTTTAGAATCTCCAAAATAAGGTGAGTCATGATTAATAGTTAATACATCAATATTTCTTGAAGATGTTATCTCAGTCCAATTATCACTTTCAGATACTCTATAATACCATCTTGAAGTGGTAGTTGAAGGTATATTATTTCTTGTACCAGTTAAAGTGATGGAAGTTGGATTTGGTGTGCTTGTAAAATTATCTCTATATCTAAATAACTGACTACCGTTAATTGAAACATACTTAGCATTCTCTCCATATAAACCATCATATAATTTAACTACTGTCATCTCATCAGAATGGCTTCCACATACAACTTTTATTGTTATAGAATTTGTATTATCACCCCATATACTACTGTCGTGTGTTAAAATAAATGAACTTTTACCAGAATTATCACTTATTGCATTCCAATCTAATGAGTTTTTAGTATCTCTATAATACCAATCAAATACAGGATTTTCTATGTTTGATATTTGTGCTGTTAAAGTTATAGAGTCTATATTTGGATTTCCATCTTTATCATATTTAAATATTTGGTCTCCAACTAACATTACATATTCAGCTGTTCCATCAGCACCTTTTAAATTATTTTTTGCCGTATCATCTAAACTATCCCATGTAAGTGTACCTGTCATCAATACTTTCCCAGCATCTAATTTAATAATATCATCACCAACTGTTATTTGAGAAGTTGTTTGGTCAAATTTAACATATTTTAAAGCTATTTCATTAGCTGTTTGTTGTATAGCAGTAGCATTTTTTGTTACCTGAACTTTTAATCCTGTTTCTCCATCAATTTCTTCTGTTATATTACTAACAGTCTGACTAATACTACTAGATGTTTTTCTTATATCTAATATACTCTCAGTAAGTCTTCCACCTATTCCTAATAATATTGAATCAGCCATTACATTTTTATATTCATTATTTTTTACAGCAACGTTAGCAAACATATTTAACATTGTTGTAACTTCACTAGGAACAATTGTATTATCGCTAATTGCAGTATTAACAATAGTATTTAAATTATTGATAGAAGTATTTAAATTGTTTAAAGAAGTA
This sequence comes from Bacilli bacterium, assembly GCA_016297695.1. Lineage (GTDB taxonomy): Bacteria > Bacillota_I > Bacilli_A > RF39 > UBA660 > RUG14121. Next base: position 12,684 of record JAEDGC010000002.1, on the reverse strand, counting down.
TTTAAATTGTTTATAGTGGTACTATTATCTTCTTCTGAGCTTTCTAATCTCTGAACTAATACCTGTTGATATTGAGATAATATTGCATATTTATCTAATAAATCATTTTGTTTATTTGAAATCATTATTTTCTCGTCATTTGATACACTTAAATCTTTTGCAACTTCATTCATATAATCTTCATAATAAGCTAATGATTCGCCAAGATTTATTATAGCAACATTAATATTATTTCTTAATTCTTCTAATTCTTTACCATTTGTAAAATCTTTTGAAATAGTCTGTATTTTTTCATTTGTACTAGAAGCTGTTTTTTCAAGTTTATTTACTCTTTCAACTAGTGAATTTGAACCAGCTTCAGAACTACCTACAACTTCTTTTATTCCATCAACGTCTTCTTTTATTGTCATATACTTATTATTTAACTCATCAAATTTACCTAATGCTGTACCAGTAAGTTTTGAAGCTGAACCATTTCCCGTATCGTTATAATATATAGAAATTGAATTATGTGGAACTTCAGTTGCAGTTCCATTTTCGTTTATATAAATCATTTTTTTAGTAGTTGATTCTTCTATCCATTCATTACTTTCTCTTAGTATATATGGATTATCCATTTCCCAATATATATATTTCATACATGATTTACCATCTGATATAATATAAGGAACTTCATCTTCACCTATAATTACTAAACCATACCATGATATATATGAAATTGCAGGATGATTATTACATAACATTTAATCTGCTCCCTTCTTTATAATATTTTTTTATTTATTTTATCATAAGTAAGACCATATCTATTTTTATTAACCATATTTATTGTACTTCTACTTTTTTTAGCTATTCTATATGCTTCTTTTCCTTGGGTTAATCTCTCTCCAATAGATAATGAAAAATCATTTTCTTCTTTTTTATTTGATAATTCTAATTGAATTGTTTTATCATCAAATTTTTGTGTATAACCTATTAAATATATAATCTCTATACTTTCATTACCTTTTAAAATTATCATATCTCCTAACCCTAATTCTCCATTCCAATGCTGTCTAAAGCCGTTATCTATTAATCTTTCTATAAAATTAATAGAATCGACACTCCATGTTTTTTTAGGATAACATTTTTCACTCAATTGTCTTTCTCCTATTTGCATTAAAGTTAATGCTTCTGTAATTGAATCATTACTATATGTATCCTGATATATAAAATCTTTTAATTCATTTAGTAATTGTTCGTTAAATATTAATCTTCCATTTTCATCTGTTGCATATTTTTTCTTACACAATTTATTAATATTTTCTATTGACTCTTGTAATAGATTAATTTCTGTATTCAATAAATTAATATCTCTTTCTAATAAAACTTTTTTATCATTTAATTCCACTAATCTTTCTTGTTGCTTCGAATTAAATGCTTCATCTGAACTTTGAGATATTGCAAACTCAACAGATTTTATAGTTGAATATACCAATAATAATTCAGTTTTCTTAGCTGTCATAACCGATTCTTTTTCAGCTTTTTCTTCTCGTAATCTATTCCATTCTACAGCTCTTATTTTAACCATTTTATAATAAAGTTCTAATGCCGTTATTAAATCATCACTCATTTCTTTACTTTCTATAAAATATGAAAAGTTTTCAACATAAGTATCTCCACTAGGATTAACTTCACTAATAGTTAAATCATCATTTCCACTTAATGTTAATTTTGTAATAATATCTTCTGTATCAGAAACACATTCAATATTTTTTAAATAATTATCATATGATAATATTAAATTTGGGTCATTCCCAAGTTCTTCATCGCTATATAAATCTATTGTTTTATCATAACTATTAAATACAGGGAAACATTCAAATTGTTCTGAAATATCATTATTTATATAATCATACCAATTTGTTGATACACTTTCTTGATACCTTAATTTTTCCTCTGTTGTTAATGTTGCTTCAGTTTCTTTTGTTATGTTGTTTAATATAGTTTCATTTGATTTATATAATACTTTAGGGCTTACATATCCAATATGCCAACCAGTAGCATCGTATAATAATTCGTCAAGACTAAAACATCCTTCTATATCAGCATATGGAGTTTTAAGAGTTATAGATATATCTTCAAATTCAGCCGTAATTTTAAATAATTTCTTTTCCCTAGAATAAGCTGTAACTGTTTTTATTTTTTCATTTTGTTCTGATATAGATTTTATAACATAACATTCATCTTCATCTAAATAAATAAACCTCTCTGTTTTTAACTCATCATACAATATATTTAATTTATTATCTTCTCCATAATATTTACTTACAGTAAAACTCAACTCACTAACTGTTTTAATCCCTCTTTTTATTTCAACAGAAGTATATGGTATCATCCCCATTTTTTTACCGTTCATTTTACATAATATTAATGTATAAGAATCTTTAGCACCTCTTATTCTCATAAAATCACCTCTATATAATAATTGGGAATTCACATATAAATTCAACTTTTGCATTACCATTTAAACGAATTTTATTATCTCCTTTTGACAATTCTAATAGGTTATAATCTTGTAATATTTCAAATCTATTTATATTATCAGAATTGATAACTGTACCCATTTTACAATCTATTATAACTACTTCATTATCACTTAATCCAAGGACTTCTATAAAAGTATTATTTGATTCATTAATTACTTTTATATTTGTAGATGATGTGCCTTTATTTGTTATTTTTACTTTAGGTTTGTATGTTTCATATAAATTACTATAGTTAACAATAGATTTTATTTCTCCATCTAATAATGTTGGACTTGAAGTTGGTATAGAATACCAATAAGGGGTATATGGTTTAAATTCTATTTCTAAATACCCTTCAAAACTTGGATTTAAAACTTTTTTAAAACTAACAGCTTTCAAATAACAACATAAGTTATAATTACTATGATAATCTAATGTTTGAAATCTTTTAAAATCTTTTTTAAATAACCAACTATATATTTCTGCTATTGCACCTTCACTCCAAGAATTACCATTAGTTCTACATAGTTGTAAGGTTATATTATCTGTTGAATCTATCGAAGATTCTGAATAACTTTTTTCTCCATTAAAAGAACTTTCTTCATTTAATTCTATTGATACACCATTACCTATTTGTTTTAATCTTTCATTTGTATCAAAGTCTATTATACAAACATTTAATAAATTAGAATATGTACCATCAAAATAAAACTCTCCTGACCAAAAACTACTCGACATAATACTATCCCTCCTTTAACTTTACATATATAAAATAAGAAGGAAGTGTTGTAGTAAACACTTCCTCCATTAACCGTACATTATTTTACATTTTTCATTATGTCTGCATATATTTTTTGTTGATAATCTTTTAACATTGATTCTATTTCTTCCACTGTTTGAGAATCTGCACTTCCTTCAACAGTTATATTAGTATCACCTATAGTAATAGTATTATTATTTATAGGTGTACCAGTGGCACTTCCTTGTATGTTTACATTTGGTAAACTATTTACATTACTAAAATCAGAAACATTTAAATCGTTATATATTTTTTGAATTTCATCCATTGTACTATAAGCAACTTTTAAATTATCAATTAATTCTGATTTTAATACTGCACCCATAACACCAAAATAATCAGAACTTGTATTAGCAAATTCTATTAAAGCTGTATTAAGAGATTTAATTTCTCCGTCAATAGAAGTAAATATTCCTGTATCTAAAGCTTGTTGAACAGCTTCTGCTATCTTACTTTCTGTCCAAGTATCTTCTAGTTTTTTAACTTCTTCATCTGCATCTGTTTGTATTTTATCTATTTGGTCATCAAACATATTATTAATGTCATTATCTATCTTATCTTGCACTAATTTTTCAAGATTTTTTTGTTCTTCTAAGAGTTGTTCTTGAAGGTCTGCGACCCTCTTAGCTCCGCTTAAACTATCATCACGTTTAGCTATTTCTAATTTCTTTTGTAAGTCTTCAACTTTTTTAAGTTGTTCTTCGTAATCATCTCTGTAATCTACTTCATCACGGTAGCGATTATATGCATCTTTAGCTTTATTTAATACTTTGACTTGAGTTTCAGCTTCTTCTTCTATTAATTTCTTTCTCTCTTCTATCTGTTTTTCATATATTTTTGTTATTTCATCTTCTATTCTTTGAGTTTTTTCTAATTTTGTTTTTTGAATATCTTGTAATTCTTTTTGATAATCTAACAACGTTTTTTCTAATTCTGGAATTGTATCTAAGGCAACTTCAAAATATCCTTCTAAAGTGTCGCTAACTATTTCAAATTCAACATCCGATAATGTATTTTTTAAAGCCTCTAATTTATTTGCTGTATCGTTTATTGTTCCGTCATCATTTATTTCAAATCCATAACTTATTAAAGTTTTTGATAGTTCTCCTTTTCTTTTTTCTTGATATGCTAAAGAATCTTCAGTAGCTATTGCTAATTTTTCATATGTCTTAATCTTTTCATTTAATAATTCTACTTGATTACTTCCAGAAATATTTAACTCTGAGTCTAATTTATCTATTTTATTTTGAACAAGTTTTATACCATTCTCGAATTCTTTAATCCATGCTTGGTCTCTTAATTCTTTCATTTCTTGTTCAAGTTCTAACATAGAATCTTTTAATTTTTGAATTTGATTTTTTTCTTCTTCTATTGATATAGTTGCATCATCAATAGCATTTTTATATTCAGTATATCTATCAGCTAAATCTTGCAATACTTCCATATCTTCTAAATCATTAAGTACTTCTAATCTTTGAGCTAAGTTAGTTATATTTCCATCATCATCAAATAATATATGGTATTTATTCCATAAAGTATCTTTTGCTTGGCTCATTAATTTTTCATTTTGAGCAATAATATTTTTATTAGCTGTTTGCATTTGATTTAATAATTCTATTTGGTCTTCCATATAAGGTCGTTTATTTGCACCAAATGCACCTTCCATTTTAACTTCAAGCAAATCTAAACTTTTTGAAATACTATCAAATTTATCAACTAACACAGATACACTTGCTTCATCTACCATTTCTTTAATCGCTCTATTAGTTTCTTCTATTTTCTTTTTATTTTCTTCTATTGCTTGTTGTAAACTCCACCATTCTTTTTCAGCTTGAGGAATTGTTCTATACATATCTTCAACATATTCATCATATGCTTCTTTAATAGCTTCGTACTCTGCTGGAGTTTGAGTTTTTTTAAGTTTTTCAAGAGTTTTCTCTGGTTGTGTTAACCATCCATTTTTAGTATAATTAAATCCATATTTATCAAGAATAGCTTTATTATCTGCTAATCTTGATTTAGCATTATTCATTATAGTAGTTTGAGCTTTTTGATTTTTAATAAGTAATTCATTAGCTTGTTCTATATATCCAACTGCTTGAGACCATGAAGATAAATCTGCTTTTAATTCAAGTATTTCTATATTAGTCGTATCTCTATCAATTCTAGCATTTACAATATCTTCTCTCATATTTTCAAAGAATGTTCTAGCTTCTCTATCAGCTTTGATTATTTCAGCTTTAGCTTCAGCTATTGCATTAGCATATTCTTCCCATTGTTTTTTGGCATTAGGAAGTTCACTAAATTGTAAATCGTAATATTCTGATAATTTGTTTTTAGTTTGTTGTAGTTGGTCATTAGCTTTTTCATACGCCTTACTTAATTTATCTTTTGTCTTCTCGCTCTTTCCCTTATAACTTTCTTCTTTTTTCTTTAACTTTTCAACATTCTTTTCCATAGCAATTAACTTACTATTATAGTTGCTAATACTTCCGTCATCTTTGAATTTAAATCCTTGTTTTTTAAGACTAGATTTAAGTTTCTTAGACATACCTTCTATGTTTTTAATATTAACTTTAGTCAATGATTGTTGTTTAGTTAATAGAGAAATTTGCTCTTTAAGTAATTTAGTTGTTGCACTACCCCAAGTTCTTTGTTGTTTAGCTTTTAATGTATCAATCTGAGTAGCTAATTTACTTAATAAATTAGACATATTAGTTAATAAGTCTACATTATGTTTTAATGCATCTATTGTTTTGCTAGTATCAATATTAGGTTTAATTTTTTTACTTGCCATTAATTCTGCTGAATTGTTAGCTGTAGAAACTGCATTATTTAAAGTTTCAGCATTATTGTTTATAGCCTGTATTTCTCCACTTAAAGCTTGAGTTGTTCCACTTAAAGCTTGAGTTGTTGCTCCACTACCAAATGAAGGTTTTGCAAGTTTAATTATTTCTGGTTCATTAGCACTTGAACCGCCCGCTTCTTTTGAAGGTTTACCAACTGTTTTATATACAGTAGTTACAGAAACCCTTACAGCCTTACCATGTATACTATCTAATTTAGATTTAATTGTACTTAATGCTGATATAACCCCAGCTGAACCAGGGGCAGTTATTGTAAATCTCTTATTAGGTATATTAGTATTTTTTATTTTTACAACTGCATTATAAGCATCTCTTGAACCAGGAGCAGTAACAGTAAATCTCTTATTTCCTATTGTACAATTTTTTATTCTAAGTACTGCATTATAAGCATCACTAGAACCTGGAGCTGTAACAGTAAAACTCTTAGGTGAAGCTTGTATGTTTTGTATTTTTGAGATTGAATTATAAGCTTCTGAAGCACCAGGGGCAGTTACACTAAATGTGAAAGGTTTAGAAGAAACACTTCTTATATTTTGAATAACAGTAGTAACTTGGTCAGCATTACAATTTAATTTTATACTAATTGGACTAGCACCAAGGTCTCTTACTTTTTTTACAGTATTATCTACGTTGGCACTATCAGCGTTCATTTTAAATGTTACAGGTTTATTATTGTTTTGTAATATCTTATTAATCTTAGGAGTTGCTTCATCAGTACAAGTAACTTTTAACTCAACTTTTTCAGTCTTTTTATTTAATCCAAGTCTTGATAATATTTCTCCAACAGTTTCTTTTAATGATATATCAATATTAACGCTAACTTTTTTACCATCTGTTTTTTGTAATTCTTCTACATCTTTTTTAGCTGTTTTAGCCTTTTCAGCACCATGAACCATTACATCTGTAACAGCTTGACCATTAACTTCTAATTCGCCTTTTTCATTTTTAGTAAGGGTTAGTTTTTCAGCTCCACTAATATCTATATCTGTTAAAGCTTTGCCATTAACTTCTAATTGACCCTTTTCATTAACAGCTATAGCATATTTTTCTCCACCATCAATTTGAACATAAGTTAATGCTCTACCATCTGCTTCTAATTTACCTTTTTCATTAACAGTAGCAAATATCTCTTCTTTACCATTAACAGTAATAGTTACATTACCATGTGCATCAGTTTCAAGAAGTTTAACATATTCATTAGCTTCTCTTAATTTTTCAGTACCAGTAACATCTAAGTTAGTAACTGCTTGACCATTAACTTCTAATTGACCTTTTTCATTTTGAGCTATTATTAATTTTTCAGCTCCACTAATATCTATGTCTGTTTGTGCAACACCATTAACTTCTAATTGACCTTTTTCATTAATAGCAACAGCATATTTTTCACCATTATTAAGTTGGACATCTGTAATAGCTTTACCTTCTACTTCTAATCTTTCTTTATCTTTTATAACAGCTTCAACTTTATCTTCGCCTTTAAATTCAAGTGTCATTTCACCATGTATACCTTGTTCTAATGAATGTTTAAGGTCGTCTACTTGTTTCTTAGCTTCTTCTACACCTTCAGTTTTTGCCTCAGTTTCTAGTATTTCTTTTTTAGTATTCTTTTCTTCTTTTTCTTTTTTCTCTTTTTTAATTGTCTCTTCTTCATTTTTAGTCTTAATATTTACTTCTTGGTCTTTGCCAGTAAGTCCTTCTAATGCTTCTTCTAATGTTTTTATTATTTCGTCTGCATTCTCACAATTAGCTGATATTTTAGTTTCCCATTCTTCAGTTGTTAATATTTCTAAGAAATCTTCTACGCTTTCAGCTTCATTAAATACTTCTTGTATACCATCTATACTTAATATTGCAGTAGCAGTTTTACCGTCAACTTTACCAAGTAAATCTTCTACCATGTCTAAGTTTTCTATACCAATAACGTCATTATAAACTAATGTTTTTATTTCTTCAGGCATACCTTCTAACTTAGCTCTAGCATTTTCAAGTTCTTCGTTACCATCTACACCAATATCAAATTTAAGTCTCTTTTCTGGTGGTATTTTGTTAATACCTTCTTCAAGAGAATTAACATTATTAAATGCACTACCACATTCAGCAACAAAATCTAATTGTTTCTTTTCAGGTATTGATTTTAAAGCTTCTTTTAATGAGTTTACTTCATTAACATTATCTTTAATTCCAGCTTTTTCAAATTCTAGTCTTAACTTTTTACTTCCTATTGACTTCATGACAGCTTCAAGTTTCTTAGCATCATTAGCCATTTTATCTATACCTAAATCTTTAATGTTTAAGTTACCAGCTTCATCAGCACAACCAGCTAATGCTTCTTTTAATTGTTGTGCTTCCTCAGCGTTAAACTTAATACCTGCTATCTCTACACCATTACTAATATCAATAGTTCCATCAAATATACCCTGTAATTGATTTGCTAAATCATCATTAAGTTTACCTTTGTCTTCAATTTGCATTTCACAAGTCATCAATAGTTCTTGTTCAACTTCAGTAACTTTATTATCAGCAGTAACAGCCTCAATTATTGTTTGCATTTGTTGAGGTAAATCTTCTTTTTGATTAATTAACCAATCTACATCGACTTCACCCGTCATACTTACTTGAGTTCTTAATTCAGAACCAAAATCTTTAAGAGAGTTAAACTGTTTTTCTAATGCAATAGCCATGCTATCGCCATTTCTTATATCTGTTGCAGTTTTATTATATGCACTTAAGAAATTATTTAAACCACTTGATAAAGCATCTAATCTAGCTTCAGCATCTCCTGAACCAGTTAAACTTTGTAATACTGTACTCATATCCATACCTGTTAAATCAGATATAGTTTGTGCCATATGAGTTAAATATTGATTATATTGTTCAGCTGATATAGCCCCTTCTTCGTATTGAGCGTTAACTTCAGCTAAATAATTTCCCCAAGAAGTAGTGTCAAAACTTCCACTTGTTTTAGCACATTGTTGAAGAGCTTGACCCCATTTTTCTACATTATGATTTTCTTTGAATGCATTGTTTGCTTCCTTAGTCTTATTAGCAACTTCTCCCATGCCATCAACTGTACCTTTAGATACTGTTGCTAATTTTTGCATGCCTCTTTCCATAGAAGAAAGTTGAGTAGTGTTAAATGAACCCCAATCCATTTTTGTCATCATTTTTTGGAATGAATCTGTTGCCTTTGAATTTCGCAATGCTATCATAGCATCTTCATTTTTAGCTAATTTAGTTAATGCACTTGATTGCATAGCCAGGTTTTGCTCTTGATACTTGGCACTTGTTTCAGCTAATTCTTTTCTACGGGCTATAACTTTATCATTGAACTCTTTCTCATATTTTATCCCAGCATCAGCCATTTCTTTTGCAGATTTAATGCCTAAACCTGTGATTTCTTTAAACATGTTTTTTCTTAGTCCAACTGTTTCTTTTATTTGATTATCCACATTAGACTTCGCTGAATTATATTTATTTGCTACTGAATTACTTTTGTTCTTATCATTTTCACTAGCATAAGCATAAGCTTGTTCAGCTGTTTTTTGATTATATAATTGTTGTTGTTTTTGTATTGCTACATCTAAATCTCCTATATAATTAGTTAAACTTCCATTTAATTTTAATATAGGGTCTCCAGCTGAATCATATCCAGCTACTAAGTCAGGACTTATTTCAGCTATCTGCTTTTTAAGTTCGCTAAATCTTTGTAGTTCTTCTGCTGTTTTATTTGTTTTACTTGCTAATTTATCATATTCACTAGCTATCTCACTTAAAGATGATTTAGTAGAACTCATAGTTGTCATATTATCTCTTATAACATCTTGTTGCTCTTTAGATTGAGCTACAAATTGTTCAGTAGCATGAGCATTATCATAAAGTGCTTTACCTAATGCTACAACACCAGCAATTGCAATACCCCAACCTATACCAGTTAATACGGCTTTTAATCCTACTAATGCAGTTTTAGCTAGTCCACTTGAAGCTACAAGTTCTTTAAATTGTAGTCCAAGCATTTTTATACCATCACCAAAGCCTAATACTTTAATTGTTTCAAATGCTCCACTCAATAAACTAAAAGAACGTATAACAGTTGAAACCATATTAGGCACTACACTAAATGTACTCCAGTTTATACTACTGAAACTTGCCATTTGTTTTACAAAACTAGCTATACCTACTCCAATACCTAATGTTCCAAATTTACCAAAAGCATTAGATATATTATTCACTGCTTCTACAGCCTTAGTTGCCATATCTAATATATCTTTTATGGCATCTCTTACACCAACAGTTGATATAGATTTTGTCATTGTTTCTCTAAGAGTATTCCATTTACCAGCTATACTGTCTAAGTAAATTTCATTTTCACGTTGAGCTGAACCTATTGTCCAACCTTTATTATAAGCATCTTGGAACTCTTTAACCCTACTCCAACTGTTCATTAATGATTGGAATACTTGAGCTTGGGTTTTCGATTTGTTATCCTAAAGGCTTTTTATCCTCTAGTTCTGGGAGTTTCCTCGCATTACGGTATGTTAATTCATACCCAGTCCAGCATATATTTTCACTCTCGTTTAACGTTAGAACTTATGGTAGCAACATCCATAAGTGATTATCCTATATATAATCGTGGAGGAAGCTCGTGGAGGGATTATTGCTTTCATTTTATCGCTCACCCTCTATGCGTTACGGATGATATTAGATATTATCACCCTCGGTATTACCATATCTTTCGACTTAGGCTTCACCGATACATCCCTCTAATTATCTTTGACATTTCTATCAAAGACGGCAATTTTAAGATTTTTGTATTTTTCATATTTTCTATCTAAATAAATATTAGCATCTTTATAAATATAATTAAGAAAATTTTCAATATCTTTTTTAGAACTAAGTACTAATCTACTTGTTCTTTTATTTTTATTTAAATCATAAATTCTTTTTTTATCAATATTAATTATATCACATACAACTTCAAGAAATTCATAAGTTCCTATCATACTTACTTCCAATGTCTTTTCTGTATAACATAGACATCCATCACCATCAAAATATCCTCTAATAAAATAAGATAGCATTTCTTTTTTTATGTGATTTGGAAATTGTAATATTAATGATTTTTTTGGTACACATCCATGTTTCATTAAATCATTTTTTATTTTATTACTTCTAAAATTCAGTCTACATCTAGTTTTTTCTAATTTAATATCGCCACTCCACTTTAAGAATTTTTTAAGTTTTTCTAAATGTTTAAAATCACTTGGTTTTAAGTCAACACCTACTGTATTCCTGTTTGAACTCACATAACCATCAGCATACCAAAATCCTAACCAATAAGCTTTTTCTTCTGTATCTATTATATTAAATACATTTTCATCTATTTTGGGTTTATGATATTTATTAGTTTCTATTCCACATTCTCTTAAATATTTAGAAAATCTACTATCTGATATTCTTAATTCCTTTGATATGTACTCTATTGTTTTTCCCTGTAAAAACATTTCTTTTCCTAATTCATATTTATCTTTTGAACTTTTCCCCATAAAAATTCCCTCCTTATTAATTTATTACTTATATTATACAACTATTTTTATAAAATGTCTATTCAATAAATTAATAAGACAAAAATCTTGTATACTACCTGCAATACCTTCTGACAATGCTTTTTGTTGAGCATCGTTTAATTCTCCCCATTTTCCTTTAATTTCATTCATTAAAGTCATCATGTCTTTTGTTTGTGTTTTAGATTTATCAGTAAACACATCTATACCAGCTATATCTTTTAATGCCATAGCTGTTTTATTTAATTCCATTGCACCAGTTTTAGCATTGGTTTTCATACCAGCAAGATTTATTGCAATAGTTTTTAAACCATTACCAACTCTTTGAGGGTCTTGTATAGACTCATTCGCAGACGAAATTAATGCAACAGAATCAGATAGACTTACTCCATAGTTAGAAAGTACTGAACCACCACGACTTAATGCTTGAGTAACACCTTCAGAACTTATGGCAAAATTATTTCCTGCATAGTTCGCTAAATCCATAGCTTGAGTTAAGTTATCATACCCTTTAACACTAGCTCCAACACCTTTATCAACTTGAGCCAATGCTTTGTCCATACCAAAGTATTGGTTTACCATTGTAGCAACAGCCTTTGAGGCTTGTTGGGCTGACATATCTGTAACGTTTTGGAATATAGCAGATTGTTTAGCTATTGCTGTAGCTTGTTCCATAGTTTTAGCACCAGCTTGTAATGCAGTACTCATACCAGTAATAACATCAGCAGTTGATTGTCCAACATCTATAGCTATTTGTTTAGCTGTACTTGCTACTTGTTCTAGATTGGCAGTATTAACTGTAAAGTTGTCTGGTGCAACTCTTGCGAAATCTGCAAAAGCACTATCTAATTCCATTATAATGTCTTTTACAGCATATACGCCATCTTGTATTGAATCTGCCATCAATTCACCTATTGTAAATTGACTAAAAGAATCTTTTATAGATTGGAAGA